>NZ_JBWKCC010000051.1:0-47751 GCF_056436655.1 Streptomyces sp. NPDC043427
TACGTCCAGCCCGGCGACACGGTCACCGACGGCCAGGTGGTCTGCGAGGTCGAGACCGCCAAGGCGGCCGTCGAACTCCCCATCCCCTACGACGGGGTCGTCCGCGCGCTCCACTTCACCGAGGGCACCACGGTGGACGTCGGCGCCCCCATCATCGCGGTGGAGACAGCCCCCCGAGCCCCCGCACCGGAACCCGCGAACCGCGTCCCCGTCCTGGTCGGCTACGGCGTGGCCGAGTCCCCCACCCGCCGCCGCCCCCGCACCACCACACCGACCGAGCACAACGGCCACACCCCCACCGCCCGCCCCCTGGCCAAGCCCCCCGTCCGCAAGCTCGCCAAGGACCTCGGCGTCGACCTGACCGCCGTCATCCCCTCCGGCACCGACGGCATCATCACCCGCGAGGACGTCCACGCGGCGGCAGCGCCCGCACCCGCGCCCGAGCCGGCGGAGATCACCACTGCCCCCCGCGAGACCCGTATCCCGGTCAAGGGCGTCCGCAAGGCAACGGCCGCGGCGATGGTCGGCTCGGCCTTCACCGCACCCCACGTCACCGAGTTCATCACCGTGGACGTGACCCGCACGATGAAGCTCGTCGAAGAGCTCAAGCGGGACAAGGACATGCAGGGCCTGCGCGTCAACCCGCTGCTGCTGATCACCAAGGCCCTCCTGGTCGCCGTCAAGCGCAACCCGGACATCAACGCCTCCTGGGACGAGGCGACCCAGGAGATCATCCAGAAGCACTACGTCAACCTCGGCATCGCCGCCGCCACGCCCCGCGGCCTGCTCGTCCCGAACATCAAGGACGCCCACACCAAGACGCTCCCACAGCTCGCGGAGGCCCTCGGCGAGCTGGTGACCGCCGCCCGCCTGGGCACGACCGCTCCCGCGGATCTGCGCGGCGGCACGATCACCGTCACGAACATCGGCGTCTTCGGCATCGACACGGGCACCCCGCTCCTCAACCCGGGCGAGGCGGCGATCCTCGCGGTCGGCGCGATCAAGCTGCGGCCATGGGTCCACGAGGGCGAGGTCAAGCCCCGCCGGGTCACCACGCTGGCGCTGAGCTTCGACCACCGCCTGGTCGACGGGGAGCTGGGCTCGAAGGTCCTCGCCGACATCGCGGAGACCCTGGAGAACCCGAAGCGGCTCATCACCTGGGCCTGACGGGCCTCAGGGACACGAGAACGGCCCGTACGATGTCGTACGGGCCGTTCTTCGATGGAGCCTCTGTGGAGCTAAGGAGAATTGAACTCCTGACCTCCTGCATGCCATGCAGGCGCTCTACCAACTGAGCTATAGCCCCGTGTGTTCTTCCGCTCGGCGGGCGAACAAGAAGAACTTTAGCCTGCGACCTGCCGGAAAGTGAAATCCGGGTACCGGGGCTGCCCGGGCTGCTCAGTCGTCGTCGCCGAGCACCGGCTCCGGCAGGGTGCCGGCGTTGTGCTCGAGGAGGCGCCAGCCGCGGGCGCCCTCGCCGAGGACGGACCAGCAGCAGTTGGAGAGGCCGCCGAGGCTCTCCCAGTGGTCGGCCTCCAGGCCGAGAAGACGGCCGATGGTCGTGCGGATGGTGCCGCCGTGGCTGACCACGACGAGGGTGCCGTCCTCAGGGAGCTTCTCGGCGTGGCGCAGGACGACGGGGGCGGCGCGGTCGGCGACCTCCGTCTCCAGTTCACCGCCGCCGCGGCGCACGGGCTCGCCGCGCTTCCACGCCGAGTACTCCTCGCCGTGCCGGGCGAGGATCTCCTCGTGCGTCAGGCCCTGCCAGACGCCGGCGTAGGTCTCGCGCAGGCCCTCGTCGTGGGCGATGTCGAGGCCGGTGAGCGCGGCGAGCTCGGCGGCGGTGTGCGCGGCCCGCTGGAGGTCGGAGGCGACGATCGCGTCGGGCTCCAGGGAGGCGAGCAGCCGGGCGGCGCGGCGAGCCTGGGCGACGCCGGCCTCGGTCAGCGGGACGTCCGTGGTGCCCTGGAAGCGGCGCTCCACGTTCCACGAGGTCTGGCCGTGCCGCCACAGGATGACCCGGCGTCCCCGTCCGGCGCCACGGCCGGCGGGTGCGCTCACCGCAGGTCCCCGAACGAGGTCGTGGTGTCCTGAGCGGCCTGCAGCTTGGCGTGCTCCTCGGCCTTGCCGCGGGTGGCCCTGGCGTCCTCGGGCAGCTCCAGCTCGGGGCAGTCCTTCCACAGCCGCTCCAAGGCGTAGAAGACGCGCTCCTCGCTGTGCTGGACGTGGACGACGATGTCGACGTAGTCGAGGAGGACCCAGCGGGCCTCGCGGTCGCCCTCGCGGCGCACCGGCTTGGCGCCGAGCTCCTTCTGCAGGCGCTCCTCGATCTCGTCCACGATGGACTTGACCTGGCGGTCGTTGGGCGCGGAGGCCAGCAGGAAGGCGTCCGTGATCGACAGCACGTCGCTGACGTCGTAGGCGATGATGTCGTGCGCGAGCTTGTCGGCTGCCGCGTGGGCGGCGGTGTTGATGAGCTCGATGGAACGGTCAGTGGCGGTCACTACATGGCTTTCCGTCGGCGGTCACTTGAGACCAAGGGTCTCACGGACCACCGACGGCACCTCATCCGATTACGACGACGAGGGCTTGTAGTCCTGGCCGAGGACCACCGCGACGTCCGCGTTTCCGGGGACGCCGCCCTTGGTGACGCTGCTGTCGGGCAGGCCCAGGGTCTTGGCGACCTCGGTGGCGTTCGCCTTGTCGGCGGCGTCGGAGTAGGTGACCTTGGAGGTGGCCTGCGCGCTGGACGCCGTACCGGCCTCCAGGAAGGTGAAGCCACCGTTCAGGAGCACCACGCGCGCGTCCTCGGTGTCGGCCTTGCTGCCGCTGGCGTTCTGGACGGAGACACTGACGGCCGCGTCCTGGTCGGGGCTCTTCGCGGTGCCGCCGAGGACGTCCTTGACCACGCTCGCGCCGGCCTGGGCGCTGAGGGTGCCGTCCGTCTGCACCGGCAGCAGGGCGGATTTGTAGTCGCCGCCCTTGGCGAGGTCGGCGAGCTTGGCGAGGAAGGTGCCGAGGTCGTTGTCGGTCAGCGACGGGTCGAGGATCTGGGCCAGAGTCTGCACCGTGGTGGTCGCGCCCTTGGGGTCGGAGGACATCTTGCGCAGCACGCCCTGCATGACCTGCCCGAACCGCTCCAGCTGGGCGTTCTGGGCCTCACCGGAGGCGCGGTAGGTGGCGTAGGCGACGGCCATCTTGCCGCTGAGGGTCTGCTCCTGGCCCTTGCGGACGAGTGGGGCGGCGCCCTTCTTCTTGGCGCTCGGGTCCGGCACGTCGGTGTTGGTGTCGACCTCGATGTTGCCGATGAGGTCGACGAGGTTCTGCAGGTACGGCGTGTCCAGGCGCCAGGTGCCCTGGATGTCGGTGCCGAGGACGGTGTCCAGGGCGTCCCGGGTGCCGGAGGAACCGTCGTCGTCGACGGACTTGGCGAGGGTGGTCGTGGTGCCGTCCTCGTCGGTGAGGACGAGGGAGTTGGGCAGCAGCACGGTGGTGCCCTGCTTGGTGGTGGTGTTGTCGACGAGCAGCGCCGTGGAGGTGCCGCCCTTGGCGGTGTTGTGCAGGTGGACGACGATCACGTCCCGCTTCTGGGCGCCCGTGGCCGTGGTGGTGCCGGTCTTCGTGTCCGACGACGACAGGCCGGGCAGCTTCCCGGCGTACCAGAGGTAGCCGACCCCGCCGACCGCGACCAGCGCCAGGACCACGGTGAGGACGATGAGGCGGCTGCGGGCGCGGCGCTTGGCCTCCTCGCGGCGCTCTGT
Source organism: Streptomyces sp. NPDC043427 (assembly GCF_056436655.1). Lineage (NCBI taxonomy): Bacteria > Bacillati > Actinomycetota > Actinomycetes > Kitasatosporales > Streptomycetaceae > Streptomyces > Streptomyces sp. NPDC043427. The sequence goes on from NZ_JBWKCC010000051.1 coordinate 3,762, forward strand.
GCGGTTCTCGGTGAAGTTCAGCCAGTCGATGACGTCCTCGGAGTCCTGGTCGGGCTCCTCGACGAACGAGAACTGCTCGGTGTGGTACTCCCGCTGCTCGGGCTCCTGCGCGGGGGCCTCCTCCTCGGGCGGGCCGGCCTGCTGCGGGATGTGGGCGGTCTGCTCGGCGACCCGTGGCTGCTGCCCGCTCGATGCGGTCTGCCCGTAGGGGTCGTACGGGGCCGAGGTGCCGTAGGTACCGGTGTCGTACGAGCCGGTGTCGTACGAGCCCGTGCCGTAGGAGCCGGTGTGGTACGAGCCTGTGTCGTACGCACCGTGTGGCTGCGCCTGCTGCTGGCCGGTGTGGTACGGGTCATAGCCGTAGCCCTGCTGCCCGTAGCTGTCGTACGACGTCTGGGACGCCTGCTGTGACTGCTGCTGCGGCACCTGTGGCTGTGCCTGGGCCTGCCGGTATACCGGTCGGCCGTACTCGTCGTAGCCGACGAGTTCGTACTGGTCGTCGTGACCGCCGCCGTAACCCGCGTCGTATCGGTCGTTCACCGGTGCCCCTCTCGGCTCACTCGCCGCGGTACAGCTCGCGCTTGTCGATGTAGCGCACGACACCGTCCGGCACCAGATACCAGACGGGGTCGCCCTTGGCGACTCTCGCACGGCAGTCGGTCGAGGAGATGGCCAGGGCGGGAACCTCGACGAGCGAGACGCCGCCCTCCGGGAGTCCGGGGTCGGCCAGGTTGTGGCCGGGCCGGGTCACCCCGATGAAGTGCGCGAGGGAGAACAGTTCCGCCGAGTCCCGCCAGGTGATGATCTGGCCGAGGGCGTCGGCACCGGTGATGAAGAACAGGTCCGTGTCGGGGTTGAGCGCCCGCAGGTCGCGCAGGGTGTCCACGGTGTAGGTGGGTCCGCCGCGGTCGATGTCGATGCGGCTCACCGAGAACTGGGGGTTCTCGGCGGTCGCGATGACCGTCATCAGGTAGCGGTCCTCGGCCGGGGAGACCTTGCGGTGGGTCTTCTGCCACGGCTGCCCGGTCGGGACGAACACCACCTCGTCGAGGTGGAACTGCGCGGCGACCTCACTGGCCGCCACGAGGTGCCCGTGGTGGATCGGGTCGAACGTTCCGCCCATGACGCCGAGGCGGCGCTTGGCGGGGTTCGACCGGTCGGTGCGGGGGTTCACCGCGGTGTCAGCGGCGGTGTGCTCCGCCGGACCGGTAGGCATGTCCTGCTCTCCCATGCGTGCAGACCCTACCGGCCCGGCCCCGGGGCCCCGGAAGCCGGACGCCCGGGGTGTACCGGTATGGGCCGACTGCGACTCAGCGGTCGCGGTTGAAGCGGGTGGTGATCCACAGCAGGAGCAGCAGGATGATGAACGCTCCACCGCCGGTGACCAACGGGTTCAGGCTCTCGTGGTTGCCGCCGCGCTCCTCGCCCTCGGCGGCGAGGGTGACCAGCTGGGCAGCGGCGCTGTGAAGGCTCATCTTCGGCAGGACCTATCCGGTGGGCGGGATAAAGATGTCGGCCCATGGTAAGGGGGCGACTCGGCGGCGCTCACGCCGACTCCGCCGTTGGGGATCACGGGCGGGCCGGGGGAACCTTCGCGCGCGTTCAGTCGTCCTTCCGCTTGTAGCCCCGCAGCAGGAACCAGGCGGTCAGCGCACAGCCGAGGATCATCACGATCAGGACGATCCGGAGCAGGTTTCCCGCTCCTTGTTGCGGTGCGGCGCTCGCGGCCTCGACGATCCAGGCGGACGCGGGGTTGTGCTCCATGGACGGGACTCCTTCGCTGTACTGCCCGTCCACCGTATCTCCGCCTAGGCTGGGCTCCGCCTCGGGGACGCAAAGGGCCACACAAGGGTCCGCAAAAGGGCCACAGACGCGTAGTGGGGGAAGAGGACATGTCCGAAGACGGCCACCAGCAGGGCGAGCACGCGAGGGTGCCGAGCAGGCAGCGCAGGCGCTTCCCGGAGATCTCCTCGCGTGCGTACGAGCACCCCGCCGACCGCAGCGCCCTGGTGGCCCTGCGCAAGCTGAGCGGCTTCGACACGGTGTTCAAGGCCCTCAGCGGTCTGCTGCCCGAGCGCAGCCTGCGCCTGCTGTTCCTGTCCGACTCGGTCCGCGTCTCCGACCAGCAGTTCGCCCACCTCAACGTCATGCTGCGGGACGCCTGTTACATCCTGGACCTGGAGAAGGTCCCGCCGATGTACGTCAACCAGGACCCGCAGCCGAACGCCATGTGCATCGGCCTGGACGAGCCGATCATCGTCGTCACCACGGGCCTGGTGGAGCTGCTCGACGAGGAGGAGATGCGGGCGGTCGTCGGCCACGAGGTGGGGCACGCCCTGTCCGGCCACTCCGTCTACCGCACGATCCTGCTGTTCCTGACCAGCCTGGCCCTCCGCGTCGCGTGGATCCCGCTGGGCAACATCGCGATCATGGCGATCGTGACCGCGCTGCGCGAGTGGTTCCGCAAGTCGGAGCTGTCCGCCGACCGCGCGGGGCTGCTCGTGGGCCAGGACGTGCAGGCCTCCATGCGCGGCCTGATGAAGATCGCGGGTGGCAACCATCTGCACGAGATGAACGTGGACGCGTTCCTCGAGCAGGCCGAGGAGTACGAGTCGGGCGGCGACCTGCGCGACTCCGTCCTGAAGATCCTCAACGTGCTGCCCCGCTCCCACCCCTTCACCACGGTCCGCGCCGCCGAGCTGAAGAAGTGGGCCGAGTCCCGCGACTACCAGCGGATCATGGACGGCCACTACCCGCGCCGCACCGAGGACAAGGACACCTCGGTCAGCGACTCCTTCCGCGAGTCGGCGTCGCACTACGCCGACCACGTCAAGAACTCCAAGGACCCCCTGATGAAGCTGGTCACCGACTTCGCGGGCGGCGCCGGCGATCTCGGCGGCCGAGTCCGCCGAGGCTTCAACGGCTTCACGGCCCCTGCGCCCCCGAAGGACCAGCCCCGCGACGAGCCACCGACCACCGAGGACTGAGCTCCGTCTCCCGCCGGTTCCCCTTCCCGCCGGGTCGGCCGCCGTCGGGGCAGCCGCTGCTCACACCTTCGGTTCCGCGCTCGCCGCCAGCGACCCGCACAGCGCCGTCGTGCCGCCCGTCGCGTACGGGTCGGTTCCGGCCGGGCCGCCCGTCTTCGCGGTCTGGCCGGCCAGCAGCGGGTGCAGGTGGTTGGCCGAGTCCTCCGCGCAGGACAGGGGACCGGCCTGGACGTAGGAGACGGCGAGCTGGGTCTGGTGCAGCCGCAGGTCGTCGCGGTCGAAGCGGAAGTGCAGCTCGCGCCGGACGGTGAACAGGGACGCCTTCGCTCCGTCGTCGGAGCCGGTCGGCCGCAGCGCGTAAACGAAGGTGTGGTCCGCGGTGACCTCAAGCGTGGACGAGTCGGTCTCGGCGGCCTGCAGCGAGCCCTGCACACGGATCTTCGGGTCGGCCAGCTCGGCCTGCGAGGGGTCGAAGCGGACCAGCCACCCGGTCGGGGCGTGCCTGCCGTCGGCGGTCGGCCGCTCGAAGCTCTCGTCGAACTGGTCGAGCTGGTCCACGTCGAGCAGCATCCGCGCGGGCCGCACCTGCTCACCGGTGAGCACCTCGGGGTCCAGCGAGGAGCGGACGATGTACTCCTTCGCCGTGGTCAGGGCGGTGACGACCTGGCTGTCAGAGAAGTGCGCGGTCCGGCGGGAGGCGGGCAGCGGAATGCCCTCCGCGCCCACCCGGAACTGCGCTGCGGGGCTGTGCGCGTACAGGTACGCGGTGTCACTGGCCCCGGGCACCTTGCCCTGCGGGGCGAGCGGGATGACCGTCATCCGCAGCGGTTCCGCGGGCTGCTGCGCGGTGGGGCTCTGGTAGGGGTGGCGGATGCCCATGTAGACGGCCGTGCCGAAGGCGACGGCGACCAGCAGGACCAGGATCAGCGCCTGCCGGGACAGCCCCCGGCGCAACGGCGGGCGGCGGCGTACGGCGGGCGCGTGGTCGGCCATCCGCTCCCGCGCGGAGTACTCCTGAAGGCGGGCAGCACGGACGAACGACTCGTCGAAGACGACGGATCGGTACTCGTCCTCTCCACCTCCGGGAGCTCCCTCGGGTGTCCCCTCCGGTGGGTCTCCAGGCCCGCCCATACCTTCAGGGTAGGTCTCAGCGACCTCGCATAAACGCCCTCCCGCGCGCCAAGTTCAGACAGGTGCCCACCAAGGCGGGCGCGATCGCTCAGGGCGTGCGCGGGGTGGCCGACACGGCTGGCCGAGAGAAGTCGGCGGAGGCCGAGGGCGACGCCGGGCCGCCCTGTTCCAGGCCGGTCGAGGCGGGCATCGGAACCTGGTCCCGGCTGCCCGAGGAGGCGCCCCGGTACACCGCGGCGAAGGCCAGCGCGACCATGCCGACGCCCATCACCACGGCGAGCACCCAGGCGACGGGACGGTGCCAGCGGACCTGCTTGCCGTACGACCCGGGGGCGCCGTAGCGGCCGTCGAGGGCGTAGGGGTCGTCCAGGTCGTCGTCGAAGTCGGGATCATGGCCGAAACCGCCGTACCCGTCGTCGTAGCGTTCGCCGCTGCCCCGGGCGGTGCGGCGGGCCTCCGCCTCGGAGGCCTCGGCTCTCGCCTGCGCGGCGGCCAGGAGGCGTTCGACGGCGGTCGGCTCGTGCACCACGGCCGCCTGTACGAAGGCCTCGTCGAAGACCACGGAGGCGAACTCTTCGTCCGACACCCCGCGGTCGTGGTCGTCGTCGGGCTCCCAGCCGTCAGGGAACGGCGTGCCCCCCACGTCCTCCGGCACGGATCCAGAGTAGACCTGGGGGTTCGCTTTGGGCAGACGGTACGGAAATTCATCCGCCTGGTGAGACGTCTCCGCACGGACTCCGCACGGTCGCCGGACTCAGCGCCGGACGTGCCCGTCGCCGGTGACGATGTACTTGGTGCTGGTCAGCTCGGGCAGGCCCATCGGGCCGCGGGCGTGCAGCTTCTGGGTGGAGATGCCGATCTCCGCTCCGAAGCCGAACTGGCCGCCGTCCGTGAACCGGGTCGACGCGTTGACGGCCACCGTCGTGGAGTCGACCAGCTGGGTGAAGCGACGCGCCGCCTGCTGCGAGGTCGTCACGATGGCCTCGGTGTGCCCGGAGGTCCACAGCCGGATGTGCTCGACGGCCCGGTCGAGCGAGTCGACGACGGCGGCGGCGATGTCGTACGACAGGTACTCCGTCTCCCAGTCCTCGGTCGTCGCCTCGACGACGGTCGCCTTGGAGTCCTTGGCGTACGCCAGCACCCGCTCGTCGGCGTGCACGGTCACCCCGGCCTCGGCGAGGGCGTCCAGGGCGCGGGGCAGGAACTCGGGGGCGATGTCCTGGTGGACCAGCAGGGTCTCGGCGGCGTTGCAGACGCCGACCCGCTGGGCCTTGGAGTTGATCAGGATGTCGATCGCGGTGTCGAGGTCGGCGTGGGCGTCGACGTAGACGTGACAGTTGCCGGTGCCGGTCTCGATGACGGGGACGACGGACTCCTGGACGACGGCGTTGATCAGCGAGGCGCCGCCGCGCGGGATCAGCACGTCGACCAGGCCCCGGGCGCGCATCAGCTCGCGCACGGACTCGCGGCTCTCGCCCGGAACCAGCTGGATCGCGTCGGCGGGCAGCCCGGCGCCGCCCACTGCGTCGCGCAGCACCCGCACGAGCGCGGTGTTCGACTCGTACGCCGAGGAGGAGCCCCGCAGCAGCACCGCGTTGCCGGACTTCAGGCACAGGGCGGCGGCGTCGACCGTCACGTTGGGGCGGCCCTCGTAGATGATCCCGACGACGCCGAGCGGGACGCGGACCTGGCGCAGGTCGATGCCGTTGGGCAGGGTGGACCCGCGCACGACCTCGCCGACCGGGTCGGGCAGCGCGACGATGTCACGTACGTCGGAGGCGATGGCGCGCACCCGCTCCGGGGTGAGCGTGAGCCGGTCGATCATGCCTTCGCTGATGCCGGCCTCGCGCGCCTTGGCGACGTCCTTGGCGTTCGCGTCGACGATCTCACCCGTACGGACCTCCAGCGCGTCGGCGATGGCCAGCAGCGCGTCGTCCTTCGCGGCCCGGGGCAGCGGCGCGAGGTCGGCGGCGGCGGCCTTGGCGCGGTAGGCGGCCTGGGTGACCGGGGACATGGCGTCGTACGGGGAGAGCGTGGTCATGAGGGAAGCGTAGTGCGCCGGGCGGCGACGGCGAGCGTTCATCCCACTCGGCGAGACGGGATGAGACGGATCAAAAGGGATGGACTCCGACCGGGCTCGCCGGTGGCGGCCCGTACCCCTCGGCGACGCGCTGGTGGTAGGTCTGGCGGTCGATGACCTCCAGGCCGACGATCTCCCAGGGCGGCAGCCCCGCGGTCTGGCGGTGCTCGCCCCACAGCCGCAGCGCCACGGCGGCCGCGTCGTGCAGGTCGCGGGCCTCCTCCCAGTAGCGGATCTCCGCGTGGTCCTGCGCGTAGCGGCTGGTCAGCAGGAAGGGGTGGTCGTGGGCCAGCTGTTCGAGGGCGCGGCGCACCTCCGGCAGCGGGGCCTGCCGTCCGGAGACGCTGAGAGTGATGTGCCACAGGCGGGGCAGGTCGGCGGGCTCCTCGCCCTCGTAGCGGTCACCGGCGGCGACGCTGGTCAGCGCGCGTTCCTCGCCCGTCGCACGCGCGGGGCCGCCGCCCGTACCACCGCGGGACGCCGCCGCCCCAGGGCGCACTCGTCTCACGACGGCCTCCTTTACGCATGGTCGAGCACTGCTCGTGCGGGTCGGGTCCCCCGAGACACAGTTGACCAGGCCGGAGGGCGTCGTGGGGCGGTTTCACGGAACGTCCCACACCTGGAGCGGCCGTTCGAGCACTTCACGGACGCCGGACCGCAGCAGGATCACAGCTGGATCAGTGCAGGCTCAGTGCAGGATCACCAGATCGTCCCGGTGGACGACCTCCCGCTCGTACTCCGCACCCAGCTCACGCGCCAGCTCACGAGTGGAGCGGCCGATCAGCTGGGGGATCTCCTTGGCGTCGAAGTTGACGAGCCCGCGCGCCACGGCGCGGCCCCGGCCGTCCCGCAGTTCGACGGGGTCCCCGGCGCTGAACTCGCCCTCGACGCCCGCGATCCCGGCCGGCAGCAGTGACGTGCGCCGTTCGACGACGGCCCGCACCGCCCCGTCGTCCAGGGTCAGGGAGCCCTGCGGGGTGGAGGCGTGCTGGAGCCACAGGAGCCGGTCGGCGGAGCGTTTGCCGGCGGGGTGGAAGTAGGTGCCGGTGTCGCCCCCGGAGAGCGCGTCGGCCGCGTGGACGGCGCTGGTGAGCACCACGGGAATGCCGGCGGCGGCGGCGATGCGGGCGGCCTCGACCTTGGTCACCATGCCGCCGGTGCCGACGCCCGCCTTGCCCGCGCTGCCGATCTCCACGTGCGCGAGGTCCTCGGGCCCCCGGACCTCCGCTATCCGCGAGGTGCCGGGCTTGCTGGGGTCGCCGTCGTAGACGCCGTCCACGTCGGACAGCAGCACCAGAAGGTCGGCGTGGACGAGGTGGGCGACGAGGGCGGCGAGTCGGTCGTTGTCGCCGAAGCGGATCTCGTCCGTGGCGACGGTGTCGTTCTCGTTGACGATCGGGAAAGCGCCCATCGCCAGGAGCTTGTCGAGGGTGCGGGAGGCGTTGCGGTGGTGGGCGCGGCGGCTCATGTCGTCACTGGTCAGCAGCACCTGGCCGACCCGGACGCCGTAGCGGGCGAAGGAGGCCGTGTAGCGGGCCACGAGCAGGCCCTGGCCCACGCTGGCGGCGGCCTGCTGGCGGGCGAGGTCCCTGGGGCGGCGACGCAGGCCGAGCGGCGCGAGTCCGGCGGCGATGGCACCGGAGGAAACCAGGACGATCTCCCTCTCCCCCCCGCTGCGGCTCTTGGCGAGGACATCGACGAGGGCGTCGACGCGGTCGGCGTCGAGACCGCCGGAGGCGGTGGTCAGCGACGAGGAACCCACCTTGACGACGATCCTGCGGGCCTCGCTCACGGCCTGCCTTGCACCTGCCACCTTGGTGTCTGTCCCCTCGCGCAGTTACGGCTACCCGCCTGGCAATCTACGCGAAGGGGACCCCTCGGCGCGCCCCGGTCCAGCCTCCGGACAGCGCTACGCGGCCCGCGCCCCGCCGGGCCTGCTCCCGCGCGACGGGAGCACCCTGCGTATCGTGCGCCGCACCTTGCGCCGGGCCCGGCGCAGGAACGACTCCGCCGGTCCCTTGCGCCAGCCCGGGTAGCCCTTGGCCTCGCGCGCCTCGGCGAGGTAGACGCGGTCGGGGACGCCCGCCTTGCGGTCGCGGAAGTGGGGATAGGCGAGATAGAGCCGGGTGTTCTGCTTCCTCAGGACGGCGTCGGGTTCGCGCTTGGCCTTGACGAACTCGAGGACGTCCTTGAGGAGGTCGGGGCGCTGCATGGCCACCAGGTGCAGCCGCAGCCGCTCCTGGACCTTCAGACGCTGTGCCACGCCCTCGTTCCAGTGGGCGTCCATCAGCGGCTTGGCCAGCTCCATCTTGGTACGCCGGACCTCCTCGCTGTCCCGCAGGAACACCGGCCCGAACTGCGGCAGCAGGGTCACGGTGAAGGGGCGGACCATCAGCACGTCCCGCTTGGGGCCGGCCGGGACCATCCGCTCGATGAGACCCATCAGGGCGCGCGCGGAGTCGAAGCGCAGGGTGTAGCTGCCGCTCTTCGTGACGTGCTTGCCGTCGTCGCGGCCCACCAGGTAGTAGCAGGTGTAGTCGGCGACGACGGAGATGCCGTCGGCCCGCAGATAGGCCTCCAGCGTGAACAGCGCGTCCTCACCGGTCCACAGGGACTCGTCGAACCGGATGCTGTGACGTTCCAGCAAGGCGCGGCGGAAGAGCTTCTGGGCACTGAGGGTGAACTTGATGTTGGAGGAGTAGACGTCGGTGCGCTCCAGCGTCTTGCCCCACATCGACTTGGGCGCGCTGCGGTTGACGCCCTCGACCTTGCCGAGGACGACGTCCGTGCCGGCCTTGTCGGCCATGGCGACCATGCGCTCCAGGGCCTCGGGGCCGAGCCGGTCGTCGGCGTCGAGGAAGAAGACGTAGCGCCCGGCCGCCTTGCCGAGGCCGACGTTGCGCGGACCGCTGGGGCCGCCGGAGTTCTCCTGGCGGATCACCGTCACGGGCATCGGGGCGCGCGCGGCGAACTCCTCCAGGTACTCACCGGTGCCGTCCTTGGAGCCGTCGTCGATGGCGACGACCTCGATGCGCGCCGGATCGAGGGTCTGCGCTTCGACGGACGCGAGGCACTCGACCAGATACGGCATGGCCTCGTACGCCCCGATGACCACGGTGACGTCAGGCTGCGTAACGGCCACATTTCCCCCTCATTACGGGGAGTTCACCCCGTATCAACAGCTTGGATACCAGGTAGACGGGTAACCGGAACAAGCGGTTGCCTCCCCTCTTCAGTGATCCGTATCACATAAATGAAACAGGCTCGGCTCCAAGGATCGCGCCCCGGAACCGAGCCCTACGCATGGAAAACTTCCAGGTCAGCCCGCCGTCGCGCCCTCCGCGTCGCCTGAGGCCGTCACCCGTGGCCCGGGAACCGCGTTCGCCAACTCCGCCTGATCGGCCAGGTCCGCCTCCTCGGCCAGCTCCGCCTGCTCCGCCTGCTCCGCCGCGATCCGTGAGTTCTGACCGACGTTGCGGGCCTCGGCCTTGAGCGCGAGGTTCGTCACCGCGGTGTTGAACTGCTGGATGGAGGTCGGCTCGTCCGGCCCCAGCAGGTACTGCTTCAACTCCGTCCGGTCCTCGGCCAGCGGGTCGGCTGCCGGGTCGCGTACGGCGTCGAGCAGCTCGCCGAGTTCGGCGGCGCTGTTGGACAGGATCACCGCCGCGCGCACCGCCGTGTTCTGCAGCTTGAACTCCTCCACCCCGAGCTCGGCGGAGTCCGTCACCGCGTACGGCTTGCCACTGGCGATGAAGTCGGAGACCACGCTGGAGATGTCGGAGACCATCGCGTCGGAGACGTTGAAGCAGTCGTACAGGCGCGGCTGGGCGCCCGTGACGACCCGGTGCTCCCACGTCGGGATGGAACGCCAGTGGGCGTCGTTCCACTCGGCGCGCAGCCGGGCGATCTCCTGGTGCTTCTTGATGTCGACCATGCCGTCGCGGCTTCCCTCGGCCTCGTCGCCCTTGTCGCTGCCGCCGCCGGACAGCGCGGCGAGGCGGGCCTCGATCCGGGTCAGGTCGGCCTTGGCCTCGGCCTGGGCGGCCGTGTCGGTCTTGAAGGCGGGGTCGGCGGCGCGCTCGGCGGCGGCCTTCTCGATCAGGGCCTTGATGCGCCGGTGGGCGGCCGCGGCCTTGGGGCTGCGGGTGCCGGTGAAGGGGTGCGGCTTGTACAGAACGCGGACCTGCGGGTCGGCCTTCAGCAGCCGCTTCACGATGTTCTCGCCCGCGAGCAGGATGGAGGTGTTGCCGGGGTTGTCGTCCCAGCCCTCCCAGGTCGGGGCGTACAGCACGGTCGGGATGCGCCCGTCGGGCACGCCCTGCCAGGCCTGGATCGGCGCCAGCTGCGGGCGGCCGACCTCCACGATGTCCTCGTCGCGGACACCGACGTCGGCGATGGCGTAGCGGTCGCGGCCGGCGCGGCCGGCGGTCCACACCTCGTCGTACACCTTGCTGTACGGGTTGACGCTGGCGAGCTTGTCGCTGTCGCCGTGGCCGATGAAGACGTGCTTCATGGTGGGTACGCGCAGCATGTGGATGTTCTTGCCGACGTTCGCCGCGTACAGCGCGACCCGAACCGTGGACAGGTTCATGTTCATCAGGTGCACCCCTCCGGGCACGCAGATGACGGGAACCGTGGTGGGCGCCAGGTTGGCCAGGATGACGCGCTCACGCAGGATGATCAGCGGCCGGGACTCCAGCTGCTCCATGGTCTCCAGCCACATGTTGACCTGGTAGGCGGAGTCCTTGGAACCGGAGAAGTACAGCACCGTCTGCGGCTTGTACACGCCCAGCCAGTCGTCGACGGCGGCCAGCACCTCGTCGCCCCTCGGGGGCGTCTTCTTGCCGCGCGCGTACGGCATCAGCGCGAGGACGTACAGGCTGCCGAGCGCCAGCGTGAGGCCGATGCCGACGAACCCGGCCACGGAGGAGTCGGTGGCCGCCGAGACCAGGATGCCGACGACGGCCGCGAGGTCGAGGTGCAGGATCTTCTCCGCGGAGCGGTTCAGCAGCCTCTTCGGCGGCGCGTCCGGGATACGGATGCGCGTCTTCAGGTCGACGTTGCGGGTGGCGACCGGCATCCGGCGGCGGTTGCGGATGAAGGTGGTCAGCGCGCCGTGCGGGGCCTGAAGGCCGTAGAAGGCGATGAAGCAGGCGATCGCCGCGTAGAAGACCAGGTCGTCTCTGAGGTCCAGGCGGGCCAGCAGCAGCACCAGCAGCAGCTGTCGGATCAGGAAGCGGATCGACAGACCGGCCCGCACCTTGCTCAGACGGCTGACGAGGTAGCTGCCCTTGCGGTGCAGATAGTGGTCCGCCAGGTACGTCACGGCGGTCGCGGCCGCGAAGGCGGGAACGTTCGGGACGAGCGCGGCCAGCATGAGCGCCGGGAAGCCCAGCATCATGAGGACCGCCGCGGCCAGTTCGGCCGCGCTTCCCACCCGGGCGACGCGGATTGCGGTGGATATCACGGAGGAACCTGCTCTTGGAGGGGGCCGGTTGCAAAGCTGAAAAGGTCCGGAAAATACCTTGTGAACGATCTGGGAATTTTACGGACTCAGGCCTCTGTGAATGCCAGGTGAACCGGCAGCCACAGAGGCCTGAATAACAGAAGCTATTTAGAGATGATTATGCCACGCCGTCCTGGCGGTCCAGAACACTGGCCAGTGCCTGCTCGAAGCCGGAGGCCTTGCCCGCGGCCGCCGTCGGGTCCTGCTGACGGACGTCGATGACGTGCCCGGTCAGCTCGGACAGCAGCACGTCGAGCGAGGTACGGGCCACGGCCTCGGAGGACAGCAGGCTGCCGGCGGGCTCCTGACCGAAGGCCTTGGTGCGCATCGGGGTCGCGGTGCGCTCCGGATTGATGCAGTTGACGCGGATGCCGTCGCCGGCCCACTCGTCGGACAGCGCCTGGGTGAGGTTCACCATGGCGGCCTTGGTCGAGGAGTAGAGGCTGTACTCGGCGCGGCCGCGGGTGTAGCTGCTGGAGGTGTAGAGCAGCAACTGGCCCTTGGTCTCCGACAGGTACTTGTAGGAGGAGCGCGCGATCTGCACCGGCGCCAGGTAGTTGACCTTCAGCGCCTCCTCGATGGTGGCGTTGTCGGTCTCGGCCAGCTTCCCTATGCGCAGCACGCCCGCGGTGTTGACGACGTAGTCGATGCGCCCGGTCTCGGCGTACGCCTTGGACAGCGCGTCGTCGACCTCCTCCGGGTTCTCCACGTGCGTGCCGGTGGTGGAGCGGCCCAGCGCGTACACCTTGGCGCCGTAGGACTCGGCGAGTTCGGAGATGTCCTTGCCGATGCCGTACGAACCGCCGAAGACCACAACCGTCTTGCCGGTCAGCAGCTCGCGGTAGGCCTCCTCGCTCACCTGCTCGGGCGTGGCGGTCGAGGCGAGCTGGAACAGCTTGTCGGCGATGAAGACGTCGACCGGCTGTGTCACCTTCATGTTGTACTCGTCGCCCGCGACGACATGGATCGGCACGTCCGGCAGGTACTTGAGCACGACGGAGCAGTCGTCGGTGGCCTGGAAGTTGGGGTCACCGGCGGCGACCTCGTAGGCCCGCTTGATCGTGGACAGCTTGAAGGCCTGCGGGGTCTGGCCGCGGCGCAGCCGGGAGCGGTCCGGGATCTCGGTGATGAACTCGCCGTCCTCGCCGTGGGTGCGCGTGACGATGATGGTGTCCGCGGACGGGATGGCCACGTCGACGGCCTGGTAGCGCTCCAGCGCGGCGACACAGTCGTCGATGACGCGCTGCGACAGCAGCGGGCGTACGGCGTCGTGGAAGAGGACGTTGAGGTCCTCACCCTCGGCCAAGCCCTCACCGAGGGCGCTGATGGCGCGCTCGGTGGTCTCGTTGCGGGTGGAACCACCCTCGATGACCTTCTTGACCTTCGTGAACCCGGCCTTGGAGACGATCTTCTCGATGTCGGGCACGTAGCCCGGCGCCATCAGCACGATGATGTCATCGATGGAGTCGGCCTTCTCGAAGGTCGTCAGGGTGTGCTCGATGACTGCCTTGCCGGCGATCTTCAGCAGCTGCTTGGGGATCGAAAGACCCACCCGCTGGCCGGTGCCACCGGCCAGGATCACTGCGGTGGTACGGGGCTTGGCTATGTGCTGGGACACAGAGGACCTACCTTGGGGCGACAGGGGACGGGGAAATGGTCCCACTTGCGGCAACCGCAGTGCAAGGTGAGCGCCTCGCACCGCATATGTGCGCGCAACCTTGCATTCATCTTGGACTGCTGGTGATGGCGAGACGTTGCCCGGACGCCCCCGAAATTGCTGTGAGTAACTCCACAGGTATCCGACATTGCGGATAGTGACGCCGGATGAACCCAGCGGTACGGGTACCCCGGAAACATCGAAAGGTGCCCGGGACGTGTCCCGGGCACCTCTCACGCCAATTTCACGATCGTCTCGCCGGCCCTACGTCGGTCACGTCGGCCTTACGCGGGTCATACGACCCGCACACCCGGCTTCCCCGCGTCGACCCGCAGCCGGGCCAGCGTGCTGGGTGTCGCGGTGGGCTTCAGCACCGTGTTCACGATGCGGACCTGCGCGTCGATGCGGTCGCGGCGGATGTCGAAGAGGTGGTAACCGCGGTGGGCGTCGACGAGCTTCCAGTGCGGGTTGTCCGCCCGCCTCGGGTCCCACTCCTTGCGGAAGGCGGCCTGGTCCTGGTCGCCGTTGCTGGAGATGGAGGTGCCGACGAACTCGGCGCCGACGACGGCGGATTTCGGGTTGGCGAAGTCGGCCTTCAGGTCGCTGACCATCGTCAGATGCCGGTCGCCGGTCAGCACCACCGGGTTGCGCACGTTCCTGAACTCCTTCAGGAACTGGTTGCGTTCGGCCTGGTAGCCGTCCCAGGCGTCGTAGAACCACTGCTTGCCCGCGCCGACCAGCAGGTCCGTCTCCGCCATCATGATCTGCGAGGCGACGAGGTTCCAGCGGGCGGGCGAGTCGCGCAGCCCGTCGAGGAGCCACCGCTTCTGCGTGGCGCCGAGCATGGTGAGGGCTGGGTTCTGGGCGCCCGCCTGGCTGGTGGCCTGGTCGCTGCGGTACTGCCGGGTGTCGAGCACGTTGAGCCGGGCCAACCGCCCGAACTCCAGCCGACGGTACATCCGGATGTGCGGCCCCTTCGGGACCGCCGTGGCCCGCACCGGCATGTGCTCGTAGTACGCCTGGTAGGCCGCCGTCAGCCGGGCCACGAACGCGGCGTGCGTCTGCTTGTCGGGGTCCTGGGGGATCTCACCGGCGAAGTCGTTGTCGACCTCGTGGTCGTCGAAGGTGACCACCCAGGGGGCGCCGGCGTGCATCTTCTGCAGGTTCGGGTCGGTGCGGTACTGGGCGTACCGGTTGCGGTACTGCGTGAGGGTGTACGGCTCACCGCTCCCCTCGTGCTTGCGCAGCGCGGTCGCCGACGGCGTCGACTCGTAGATGTAGTCGCCGACGAAGAGGACGACGTCCGGGTCCTGGGCCAGCATGTCGGCGTACGGCGTGAAGTAGCCCTGCTGCCAGTTCTGGCAGGAGGCGAGCGCCAGGCGCACCGAACCGGCGGTGCTGCGAAGGTGGGGGGCGGTGCGGGTGCGGCCGACGCGGGAGATCTGCCCGCCGGCCCGGAAGCGGTACCAGTACGTCCGTCCGGGCCCCAGCCCCCGTACATCCACGTGAACGCTGTGCCCGTACTCGGGCCGCGCCTGGGCCGCACCGCGTCGTATCACCTTGCTGAACCGCTCGTCCTGAGCGATCTCCCACTCCACGGACACGACCTGGTTCGGCATGCCGCCGCCGTTCAGCGGATCAGGGGCGAGCCGCGTCCACAACACGACCCCGTCCGGCAGCGGGTCCCCCGACGCGACCCCGAGTTTGAACACCCCGTCGGGCAGCACGTTCCCGGCCGCCCGGGCGGTCGCCGGCACCCACAACTGCGCGGAGGCGGCGGCTCCGACGACCGCGGCACCGGCGGTCAGAAAACGACGACGGTCGTGCGAAACGGCTCCGGTCACGCCGGTCATCGGGAAACTCCCTTACCTCGCAGGCCTCTTGACCTTCGGAAGCTCCCACGCCAGCCGGGTCCACCCGCTGAACGCCCGCATTCACGTACATGACAAGAAAGCGGACAAGAGAAAACCCGTTGCCCCTGGGGGCAACGGGTTGAACGTGACTTTACGTCAGGGGGTCGTCACTAGAACGGCTCGAAGCCCTCGAACTCCTCCGCCGCTTCGTCCCGCTCGGCCTGGCGGTCGCGGCGGCGTTGGGCCGCGGGGCGCGGAGCCTCGAAGCGGTGGTCCTCACCGCGCCGGCCCAGCATCTCCGCCCCGGACATCACGGACGGCTCCCAGTCGAAGACGACCGCGTTGTCCTCGGGCCCGATGGCCACGCCATCGCCCGAGCGCGCACCGGCCTTCATCAACTCCTCTTCCACACCGAGTCGGTTGAGACGGTCGGCGAGGTACCCCACCGCCTCGTCGTTGTTGAAGTCGGTCTGCCGCACCCAGCGTTCGGGCTTCTCACCCCGGACCCGGAACAGCCCGTCCTCCTCGCGCGTGACCGTGAAGCCCGCGTCGTCCACGGCCTTGGGCCGGATGACGATCCGCGTGGCCTCCTCCTTGGGCTTGGCGGCGCGCGCCTTGCCCACGAGATCCGCCAGCGCGAACGACAGCTCCTTGAGCCCCATGTGCGCGACGGCCGACACCTCGAAGACGCGGTAGCCGCGCGCCTCCAGGTCGGGCCGCACCATCTCGGCGAGGTCCTTGCCGTCCGGTACGTCGATCTTGTTCAGGACGACCATCCGCGGCCGGTCCCCGAGCCCGCCGTACTGCCGGAGCTCCTCCTCGATGATGTCGAGGTCGGAGACCGGGTCACGGTCGGACTCGAGCGTGGCCGTGTCGAGGACGTGCACCAGCACGCTGCACCGCTCGACGTGCCGCAGGAACTCCAGGCCGAGGCCCTTGCCCTGGCTGGCGCCCGGGATGAGGCCGGGGACGTCGGCGATGGTGTAGACGGTCGACCCCGCGGTCACGACCCCCAGGTTCGGGACGAGGGTGGTGAACGGATAGTCGGCGATCTTCGGCTTGGCGGCGCTCAGCACGGAGATCAGGGACGACTTCCCCGCGCTCGGGTAGCCGACCAGCGCCACGTCGGCGACGGTCTTCAGCTCCAGCACGATGTCGTGGAGATCCCCCGGCTCACCCAGCAGCGCGAACCCGGGCGCCTTCCGCCGTGCCGACGCCAGCGCCGCGTTGCCGAGCCCGCCCCGGCCGCCCTGCGCGGCGACGAACGACGTGCCGTGTCCGACGAGGTCGGCCAGTACGTTGCCCGCCTTGTCGAGGACGACCGTGCCGTCCGGCACCGGCAGGACCAGGTCCTGCCCGTCCTTGCCGGACCGGTTGCCGCCCTCACCGGGCTTGCCGTTGGTGGCCTTGCGGTGCGGGGAGTGGTGGTACTCGAGGAGCGTGGTGACGGACTGGTCGACGGTGAGGATCACATCGCCGCCGCGTCCGCCGTTGCCGCCGTCGGGACCGCCGAGCGGCTTGAACTTCTCCCGGTGGACGGAGGCACAGCCGTGACCTCCGTTACCTGCGCCGACATGCAGTTCGACGCGGTCCACGAAGGTGGTCATGGTGGGTGCCTCCAAAGACGTTCGGGTATTACCTGGTCAACACGCGAAAGGCGGACCCGCTTCCCGCCCGGGAAGTGAGGTCCGCCTCGCGAAGCGTTCGGTCTGGTGAGTTCAGACGACTCAGGCGACCGGAACGATGTTCACGACCTTGCGGCCACGGTGGGTACCGAACTCCACCGCACCGGCCTGCAGCGCGAACAGCGTGTCGTCGCCGCCACGGCCGACGCCGGAGCCCGGGTGGAAGTGGGTGCCACGCTGGCGGATCAGGATCTCACCCGCGTTGACGACCTGACCGCCGAAGCGCTTCACGCCGAGCCGCTGGGCATTGGAGTCGCGACCGTTCCGGGTGGACGATGCGCCCTTCTTGTGTGCCATTTCTCCTCAGTCCCTTACTTCGCAGCCGCGGGGATCTCAGTGACCTTGATCGCCGTGTACTGCTGGCGGTGGCCCTGACGACGGCGGTAGCCGGTCTTGTTCTTGTAGCGAAGGATGTCGATCTTCACACCCTTGTGGTGGTCCACGACCTCGGCCTGGACCTTGATGCCGGCCAGCACCCACGGGTCGCTGGTCACAGCGTCGCCGTCGACAACGAGCAGGGTCGAGAGCTCGACCGTGTCGCCAACCTTGGCGGTGGAAATCTTGTCAACCTCAACGATGTCGCCGACAGCAACCTTGTGCTGGCGACCACCGCTGCGCACGATGGCGTACACGCGGATCTCACTCTCTCGCTCGGAAACGGCACCCCCGCAGTCCAGCCACCCGGGAACGAACACGGACGGCCTCTCCCAGCCACCGAGGCAACCGGGAGGAAGAGGTTTACGGGGATGTGGCATGCCACTCGACACGCCGACGGTCAAGGTTACGGGGCCCCGGCCGAGGGGGTCAAACCGGGACCGGCCCCACGAGTGTGGAGCCGGTCACGTCGACACGGGTCCCGGGGCGCGGGCCCCGGTACCCGCGCCGCGATCAGCCCTCGTCGGTGGAGGCCGACACGGAGGACGGCGCCTGCTCCGTCGCCGCCACGGTCTTCTTCGACGCGGTCTTGGCGGCCGTCTTGGTGGTCTTCGCCGCCTTCTTGGCCGTCGTCTTCTTCGCGGCCGTCTTCTTGGCCGCGGTCTTCTTGGTGGCGGCCTTCTTCGCCGTGGCCTTCTTGGCCGTCTTGCGGGCGGCAGTCTTCTTGGCCGGCGCGGCCTCCTCGCCCGGGGCCTCACCCGCCTCCTCGGCTGCCGGGGTCTCGGCGGCCGGGGTCTCGGCTGCCTCCTCCGTCGGGGCCGCGGGGACGACCACGACGGCCGTCTCCTCGGACGCGGTGGGCGCGGTGGCCTTGCGCACGGCGCGGCGCCGCGGACGGGCCGGAGCCGCGCTCTCGGCGGGCGCCTCGGCCTCGGCCTCGGCAGAGGTCGCCTCGGCCTGAGTGGCCCCGGTCGGCTCCGCGGCTTGCGGCGCCTGAGTCGTCTCCGGTGCCTGTGCCGTCGGCGCCGGCTCGGAGACCGTCACCACGGCCGCCTCCGCACCGGCCGGCGAACCGGCGGGCGCGGACACCTTGCGGGTCGCACGACGGCGCGTACGGCCCTTCGGTGCGGCCTCCTCGGCTGCGGGAGCCTCGACGACCGGGTCCTCGACGGCGACCGGTTCGGCGTGCGCGACGGCGGTCTCCTGCGGCAGCACCGGACGCTCGACCTCGTCCTGGGCCGTGACCTCCTGAGCCGTCGGGGCCTCGGCGACCTCGGCCTTCCTCGCCGTCTCACCCCGCGCACCGCCCCTCGGCGCACCCGCCGGAGCCGAAGCCCGCCGGCTCGCCCGGCGCCTGCCGCGGCCACGCCCGGCGGCAGCCTCCGCCTCCTCGACGCTGCTGTACAGCTCCTCGTCCGGCGCGAAGTCGGGCGCGGTGAGCGCGACCGGCTCGGCCACCTCCGCGACGACCTCGGCCTCGCTCTCGGCCTCCTCCTCGGCGGTCTCGGCGATCGCAAGGGCCTCGGTGGTCTCCACGGCCGCGGCCTCGTGCTCGTGGACGTGCCCGTCGCCGCCGCGCCCGCGCTTCTTGCGCTTGCCGCCGCCTCCGGCGGAGGTCGGCTGCTCCATGTGGACGATGACACCGCGCCCGTTGCAGTGGACACAGGTCTCGGAGAACGACTCCAGCAGGCCCTGGCCGACCCGCTTGCGGGTCATCTGCACGAGCCCCAGCGAGGTCACCTCGGCGACCTGGTGCTTCGTACGGTCCCGGCCCAGGCACTCCAGGAGGCGCCGCAGCACCAGGTCCCGGTTGGACTCCAGCACCATGTCGATGAAGTCGATGACGATGATGCCGCCCAGGTCGCGCAGCCTCAGCTGACGCACGATCTCCTCGGCCGCCTCCAGGTTGTTCCTGGTGACCGTCTCCTCGAGGTTGCCGCCCTGACCGGTGAACTTGCCGGTGTTGACGTCGACCACGACCATCGCCTCGGTCCGGTCGATCACCAGCGAACCGCCACTGGGCAGCCAGACCTTGCGGTCCAGCGCCTTGGCGAGCTGCTCGTCGATCCGGTACGTGGCGAAGACGTCGACCTCGGAGGTCCACTTCGACAGGCGCTCGGCCAGGTCCGGGGCCACGTGCGAGACGTAGCCGTGGATGGTCGACCAGGCGTCGTCACCGCTGACGACGACCTTGGAGAAGTCCTCGTTGAAGATGTCGCGCACGACCCGGACGGTCATGTCCGGCTCGCCGTACAGCAGCGTCGGTGCGCTTGAGCTGCCGCCGCTCTTCGCCTTCTTCTTGATGTCCTCCCACTGCCCCTGGAGCCGTTCGACGTCCCTGCGCAGCTCGTCCTCGCTCGCGCCCTCGGCGGCGGTGCGCACGATGACGCCCGCGTCCTCGGGGACGATCTTCTTGAGGATGGTCTTCAGCCGGGCCCGCTCGGTGTCGGGCAGCTTGCGGCTGATGCCGGTCATCGAGCCCTCGGGCACGTACACGAGGTAGCGGCCCGGCAGCGACACCTGGCTGGTGAGCCGGGCGCCCTTGTGCCCGATCGGGTCCTTGGTGACCTGGACGAGCACCGACTGGCCCGACTTCAGGGCGGACTCGATGCGCCGCGGCCCGTTGGCCATGCCCAGCGCCTCGAAGTTGACCTCACCGGCGTACAGGACGGCGTTGCGCCCCTTGCCGATGTCGATGAAGGCGGCCTCCATGGACGGCAGCACGTTCTGGACCTTGCCCAGGTAGACGTTGCCGACGTACGAGGTCGCCTGCTCCTTGTTGACGTAGTGCTCGACGAGCACGCCGTCCTCCAGGACGCCGATCTGCGTGCGCTCACCGCTCTGGCGGACGACCATCACCCGCTCGACGGCCTCGCGCCGGGCCAGGAACTCGGCCTCGGTGATGATCGGCACGCGGCGACGGCCCTGCTCACGGCCCTCGCGGCGGCGCTGCTTCTTGGCCTCCAGACGGGTCGAGCCCTTGATGGACTGCACCTCGTCGGACGGCTCGGACGGCTTGCGCGGCTCGCGGACCTTCACGACGGTGCGCTCGGGGTCGCCGTCGCCCGGCTCGGCGTCGGAGGCGGAGTCACCGGCCCGACGGCGCCGGCGGCGACGGCGGCGGCTGCTGGAGCTGGACCCGCCGGACTCATCGCCGTGTGCGTCGTCGTCCTCGGCGTCCTCGTCGATCTGCTCGGCGGTGTCCTCGGCGTCCTGCTCGGCCTGCTCGGCGGCGAGCTCCTCGGACTCGGCGTCCCCGGACTCGCTCCCCTCGGCGTCACCGGAGTCGCCCCGGCGCCGACGCCGGCCACCGCGCCGACGGCGTCGCCGCGCCCCGGTCTCCTCCGTCTCGTCGCCCTCGGCGGCGTCCTCGGCCGACTCCTCGGCCTCCTCCGCGTCGCCTTCCTCCACGACCGTCTCGGCGGCCCGTACGGCGGTCTCGGCGGCCCGGCCGGTCTCGGCCTCGTCGCCACCCGCACCCCGGCGCCGACGGCGCCGACGCGACCCCGTCTGCTCCTCCGCGAACTCCGCGGTGGCCTCGGTGGTCTCGGTGGCCTCGGTCCTGACAGCCTCCTCGGCGACGTCCTCCGTCGCCTCGGCGGCAGCTTCGGCGGCGGCCCGCTGCGGCGTCTGGAACCTCGGCTCGGCGAACACCGGCGCCTGGAACACGGCGACGGCGGGCCGCGCCGCCCGACGCGGCGCCTCGGCCTCTCCGGCCTCGCCGCGCCCGGGCTCGGAGAACCCGACAGCTGCCTTGCGCACCGACCTGCGCCGGGCGCGGCGCGGGGAGCCGGCCTCGTCGGCCTGGGCGGCGGCGTCTTCGGCGGCGGAACGGCTCTCGGCGCTCGTGGCAGCATTCGCCGTGTCGGCGTCGGCTGCCTCGGAGACCTGCGCCTCGGCGGCACCGGCGGGCTCGACCTCGCCCCCGGCGGTCCCGGTGGCCGGCGACGACTCGTCGCTCACGGCCGCCTCCGCCGGAGCGGTGACGCGACGCGTGGCACGTCGACGCACCCGGCGCGGAGCGGCGTCCTCGCCGGGGCCGGCGGTCTCACCGGAGGCAACGTTCTCGGTGGAGGCGACGGCGGCCTCGGCGGGAGCGGCGGCCTCGGCCTCCCCAGCACCAGCAGCAGCAGTCTCCGACTCCGCAGCGGCCTGAGCCACGCCCGTCTCCGCGGTCTCCACGTCCTTCGGCGCACTCGCAGGCGCGGAGGCCCGGCGACTGGCCCGGCGTCGCGGACGCGCGGCGGGCGCGGGCTCCTCGACGGCGGCGGCTGCAGGCGCCTCTACAGGCTCGGAAGCGGAGGCGGCCTCGGCAGCGGGAACCTCAGCGGTCGCGGACGCGTCGGCCGCACTCGCGACGGCCTCGGCCGGAGCGGGAGCCCCGGCGGGCGCGGACGCGCGGCGTGTCGCACGACGACGGGTCCGAGGCGGAGCGGCCTCGGCCTCTTCGGCCTGCTCCGACACCTCGGCGGCAGCAGGGGCCGCTTGCTCAGGCGCGGCAGCCACCGGCACGACGGTCTCGGCGATCTCGGTGGCCTCGGCCGCGCTCGGCGCACCGGCCGGCGCGGACACGCGCCGGGTCGCCCGACGCCGGGTACGCCCGGCGGGGGCAGCCTCCTCAGCCGGAGCCGCAGCCTCGGTGCTCTCCGCACCCTCGGCTTCCTCGACGGCCGCGACCGACTCGTCGGTCTTCTTCTCTTCCTCGTCCTCTTCCGCCACAGCCGGTATGGCCGGCGCGACGATCTCCGCCGACTCTTCGGCGGGGCCGGCGGTCGGCGGACCGGCCGGGCGGGACGCGGCGCGGCGCCGACGGCGCGGCGGCAGCGTGTCGCTGGGGCTGTTGTTGTCGGAGTCCGTCACGGACTCATTGGATTCGGTCGGCTCGAGCATGCGGGCGTTTCTCCCGTCAGGCTCCCGGGCGCCGCGCCTGGTCCGGCGTCGATCACATCGATGCCGTTGACGTCCGCGACTCGCGCGATGCGCGGTGCCGCCGTCCGGGGCGCGGGCGCCACACGGGAGCTCTCTGTGTCCTGTCTCGCCGGTTCCGTACGCCCTTGTTGGGTACGGCCTGGCGAAAGTCTTGTGGTCGGTGCGCTGCCCGACCCAGGTGGCTCCCGAGTCCGAGGGCGGCGCTACGACGTCCGTCCCTTCGCGGGACCTTCCTTACGCCGGCGCCTTCGCGGTGGCAGTCGGATCGGCCGTTGTGGGGGCCGGTGCTGCCTCGCGGTCGGGCGCGAGCGGGTCGGTCACCGTGCCGGTCTCTTCATCGAGCAGCCCCTGCGCCAGCCTGGTCACCGCTGCGGGGACCGGCGGCGCCAGGTCGGCCACGGCGCGGAGACCGGACAGGACGTCGTCGGGTCGAACGGCAGGCGTCACGTGCCGAACAACCAGCCGCAGTATCGCACAGGGCTGGTCGGTCGGCCTATCAGCCAGATCACTGTGTGCTTCAAGTTGTACGACCGCGGGACGGGCGTCGAAGGTGCGGACGCCGTTCTTGGTCATGCGCTGGACCTCGACGGCCCCGGCCTCGTTGAAGGCCTCGACCGCGCGGCCGGCGTCGGCCGGGTCCACTCCCTCCAGCCGCAGCTCCCACACGGAGGCCGTCAGCCGGTCGGCCAGGCCCGAGGTGCGGGCCTCGACCGCGTCGACGATGTCGAGCCCGGTGGGCAGCGACTCGTCGAGGAGGAGCCTGAGTTTTTCCGGGTCGCGCGCGTCGGTGAGCGCGATCTCCAGGTACTCCGCCTCACTGCCCGTGCCGGTGGGTGCGGCATTGGCGTACGACACCTTCGGATGCGGCGTGAATCCGGCCGAGTACGCCATCGGCACCTCGGCACGACGCAACGCACGCTCGAAGGCGCGCTGGAAGTCACGGTGGCTGGTGAACCGGAGGCGGCCGCGCTTGGTGTAGCGCAGTCGGATGCGCTGCACCGCAGGTGCGGGCGGCGGGCCTTCGGGCTGTCGCTTGCCCAGTGTCCTAGTCCTTCGTGAGAGCGGTCGTACTACTACCAAGAGTACGTGTCTCACGGCCCTGAGGTTCCCGCCGGGCCACCGCCTCCCGCTCCCGCGGCTCACCGAAGAGCATGCGGCGGAAGTCGGCGCGCGCCTGCCGTACGGAGTCACGGGCGGCGGCGAGGGCCTGTCGGGTGGTCCGTCCCACGGCGCGGGCGGCGTCGGCGGCGGGCCGCAGCACCAGGTCCCGTACGACGTGTCCGACCGGGGTCAGCACCGTGCGGTACACCCATCGCACCGGTTCCACGAAGATCCACCGGAAGAGGGCCCCCAGGAACCGTCCGACGGCGAGCGAGATGTGCCCGGCGATCCGCCAGGCGTGCCCGAGCGCGTCCCACACCTCGCGCCCGATGACGGCGAGGACGCGTCCGACGGGTGCGAGGATCCAGCGCCACACGGCGAGCGCGGGCAGCACGACGAGGATGCGGGTGGTCCAGTAGAGGACCATGCCGACCAGCCGCACGAGCCCGGTCACGCACCAGGCAACGGCCCGGCCGACGGGCGCGAGGATCCACTCGTACAGCCAGACGGCGGGTACGACGACCAGGTACCGGGCGAGCCAGGCCACAGCGGTGTACACGCCGAGGCCGAGGGCGGCGAACCCTACCCCGATGCCCTTGAGCAGCCACATGATGGCGTGCCCGATCGGCGTCAGCCCGTGCGCGTACAGCCACGCGAGGGCATGCCCGACCGGTGTGAGCACGTACCGGTACAACCACACGAGCGGCACGACGACGAGCACATTCCCGAGCCAGGCCAGCGCCTTGCCGACGGGGACGAGGAGGTAGCGCCAGAGGGCGACCAACGGCCAGACGAACAGGGCTTTGCCGAGCCACAGCAGCGCCCTGCCCAGTGGCCTGAGCACGGTGTCCCTCAGAACGCGCCCGACCACGACGAGCGCGTCCCACACCATCCGCACCGGCACGACCAGCACGAGCACCACGATCCGCACGGGAATCCGGATCGCGACGGCGAGACACCCTTCGGGCGGGGCCTGTTGTTGCTGGGGCTGAGCTGGTGACTTCTCGAGGTCCATGACGGCGTAGACGCTTCAGGCCCGTGTCCGGATCCCGTACCGCGCCATCTGCTCCACTCGTCCTCGAACTCCCCACACACCGACCGCGTTGCGGGATGCGCCGACCGGGTGAACAGTGGATTCATAGGCCCGGGTCCGCGACGGATGAACGCGACGGACGAAGCAGCACACGCCAAGCGCATCTGGAACCACTATGGCCAGAACCCCCCGGCGATACGCCTTCCACAGGGCCAACGCGTCCCTCTTGGCTGCGGCGCTTGCCTTTCCAGCAGGTCTGACAGGTGCGGTGACAGCGCTTCAGGCCCCGATCGCGAGCAGGACGGACGTACCCGCGCAGACGACACCACCTCCTGAACCCACGGCCCCCGAGCCTCCCCCGTCGACACCGGGTGATACGGCGCCACCTCCGCCCACCGCCTCCGAACCGACCGGCACGCCGAGTTCGGGTGGCACACCGCCCCCCGACAGCCCCGACAGCCCCGACAGCCCCGACAGCCCTGACAGCCCCGACAGCCCTGACAGTCCTGACAGCCCTGATAACTCGTCAGACACTGGCGACACAGAGCAAGAGGGGTCCGATCCCCCGGCGGAACAGACGGAACAGATTCAAGACGTAACGACGAGTCTGAACGAGACGAAGGCTGACGTCCCCGAGGAACTCGCGTCGACAGTTGACCAATTGACGACCACCCTCGAAGCAGCCGAAGCCCCGGAGACATCGCCGCAGGACCGGCAGGGAGTCATCGATAGCGCGCGGCAGATGACCACCGCGCTGACCACCATCGCTGACGACAGCACCTCCGACGAACTGCGAGAACAGCTGATCACGCTCGTGCAGCAGACGTCCTCCGCCCTGCAGATGGGCCACGACCCGCAGGTGCCGCCCGAGGAGCGGTCCTTGGTCATCCTGGTGGAGAAGCGGGCGACGTCCGTGCTGGAGATGATCTGCGACCCCGAGACACCGCCGGAGCAGCAGGAACACCTCATCGCGACTCTGGGAAATCTGCACTACTCGCTGAGGGAAGGCCAGGGTGAGCCGCAGGTCGGTGAGAAAGCCAGGGATCTGAGCACCGGGTTGGCCACGGCCGCCGCCCTGAACACCGGGTTGGCCACGGCCTCCGCCCCGGAGACGTCCCAGGAGCAGAGTGAAGAGCTCATTGAGACCGCGCACCAGCAGAGTCAGTCACTCAGGAAGTTCAGCGACCCCAAGACGGCACCGGAGGACAAGGCCCAGGCCGAGAAGGAGTGGAAGGATCAGGGCGCTCGCATGAGCCAGGAGCAGAAGGACGCCGCGGCGGCTCAGGAGGAGCAGGACGCATCCCTCGCCGAAGAGGCCACCGTGTGCACCACCGCCATCTTCGAGTCGGTGGCGGAGCACAGGCTCACCAAGGGACTCAAGAGCCTGGTTCCCGACAGTTGGGACACCGAAGGAGTCAAGGACTTCTGGAAGGCCGAGGAGGCCGAGGAGGAGGACGAGTTTCTCGACGTCCTCGCACAGTTGCGGAACGACGAGCACGTCCAAACCCCGGTCGAAATCGCGCCGCTCATCACCGAGCTAGCCGAACTCTTGCCGAAGGACAGACTGTTCCCCACTCTCGGCACACCGGCCTCCCAGTGCGAGCAGACGGCTTCCGACCTCGACCAGGACTTCGGCGTCGAAGTGGGAAACTGGCTCGCGGAGGCTGGCGATGAGTAGCCCGGCCCGTTGTCAGACGCCCGAAGACCTCAGTAGTTCCGCGAGGGACACCTCTGATCTGAGGGACACGTCCGCAGCCCCGTATCTGTCCATCTCCCTCTTTTCTTCCGGTGCGAAGCCCGACTCCCCCCTGAAGTCGAACGACGAAATGGAAGACGTGGGATCGCGCACCGGAGACCAGATCGCAGTCACATAACGCGGCCTGCGGGTCAGATTGACGAGGTTGTTGTTGTGCCGCACCCTCGCGTGGTAAATGACCGTCCGACTGCACCCCTTCTCCAAGGGGCAGTAGTATCGCCCTTCCCCCTCCTTCCAGGAATAATGAGGAGTTTCGAACTCCTCCACATCGAGCTTTCCTCGGTCCTTCCTCATGTATGAAATCCTGAGGTCGACGCTCACCGTGTCGTAGCTGGCATCCTTGGGCAGCTGGAACACGTGCCTGAACGTGTATTCCTGGCCGGCTTCGATCCGGCTGCCCGGTCCGTAGAAATGTCCGCTGCTTATCCTGGTGTACTTGATTTTCCGGACATACTGTTCCGCTTCCTCACCCCGCTTCCCCGCGCTCTCCTGCCACTCCAACTCCAGGTTCCTCTTTCCGGGATACTTGTCGTAATTGGCGCCTCGGGCGCGGACCGTGTAGATGTCATTGATGATGTACACCGGAATCCCTCCGGTGTTCTTCATGTAAAGCGTCAACGGAACCTGAACGAACGGGACCGTGCGGTCCAGCCGCGAATTCCCGAAATCCGCCCTCAGAGAGAAATGCATCGGGGCCGCCGCGGGTTGGTACATGGTGGAATACGCCAGGCTGATGCCCGTCAGAAGCGCGGTGGCGACCACCCCGGCCGCGAATCTCTTGGGCTGCGGGATTCCCTTCCACGATTTGTCGCGGACCAGTACGAACAGCGCCCAGAGGGACCAGCACCACAGGGGCATGAAAACCAGCACGTAGGGCGTGAACTCCATCTCCTCGAACCACATGAACAGCAGCAGACTGTCCGTGGCCAGCGCGATGAGCACGCCCAGCAGGACGATCGCCCCGGCGGCCTTGAACTGCCGTTTCCCCCCGTAGTCCAGGGCCGCGACGGCCGCCGCGGCCTGCACCGCCCCCGACAGGACGAACAGCACCCCGGTGAGCCGTTGCGCGAAGGTCAGCGCCCCGGAGGCGTCCGGCCACCCGATGACCGCGTTGAGGGCCATGGACGCGAGCAGTCCGGCCACCATCAGGGCAGTAACCGCACGCCTCCGCCAGGCCCGGTCGGGCCATGCCCCGCTGCCACCGCCGCGCCAGCAGACGGACACCGGATCCTCCAGATCCATGGCCTCCGGATAGCCGAGGCGTCCGAGCATCTTCCGCAGTTCGTCCAGCGACCAGGCACGGCCCACCGTCTCGCCGCCCACGACGACCCGACGCAGCCCACGGCTGTCCGGTGGCTCGACAACGACCCACGGGTGGATGCTCCTCATGCCCCCAGGCTCGAACCCCGAACAGCCCTGTGCACGCGGAGCTACCCCGTTCGGCCCCCGCGACGACCCCGATCAGGCACCGACGTACGCCGCGAGGTGCTCCCCCGTGAGAGTGGAGCGCGCGGCGACCAGGTCGGCCGGGGTGCCCTCGAAGACGATGCGGCCGCCGTCGTGGCCGGCGCCGGGGCCGAGGTCGATGATCCAGTCGGCGTGCGCCATGACCGCCTGGTGGTGCTCGATGACGATGACCGACTTGCCGGAGTCGACGAGCCGGTCGAGCAGGCCGAGCAGCTGCTCGACGTCGGCGAGGTGAAGGCCGGTGGTCGGCTCGTCGAGGACGTACACGCCGCCCTTCTCGCCCATGTGCGTGGCCAGCTTCAGCCGCTGCCGCTCGCCGCCGGACAGCGTGGTGAGCGGCTGGCCGAGGGTGAGGTAGCCGAGCCCGACGTCGGCGAGCCGGTCGAGGATCTTGTGCGCGGCCGGCGTACGCGCCTCGCCCGCGCCGAAGAACTCCTCGGCCTCGGTCACCGACATGGCGAGCACCTCGCTGATGTCGCGGCCGCCGAGGTGGTGGTCGAGGACCGACGCCTGGAACCGCTTCCCCTCGCAGGCCTCGCAGGTGGTGGCGACGCCGGCCATCATCGCCAGGTCGGTGTAGACGACACCGGCGCCGTTGCAGGCCGGGCAGGCGCCCTCGGAGTTGGCGCTGAACAGCGCCGGCTTGACGCCGTTGGCCTTGGCGAACGCCTTGCGGATCGGGTCGAGCAGTCCGGTGTACGTCGCCGGGTTGCTCCGTCTGGAGCCGCGAATCGCGGTCTGGTCGACCGAGACCACTCCGTCCCGCCCTGACACCGAGCCGTGGATCAGCGAGCTCTTGCCCGAGCCCGCCACCCCGGTGACCACGACCAGCGTGCCGAGCGGGATGTCCACGGCGACGTCCCGCAGGTTGTTCGTGTCGGCGCCGCGCACCTCGAGCACGCCCGACGCCGTCCGCACCGAGGGCTTCAGCACGGCCCGGTCGTCGAGATGCCGCCCGGTGAGCGTGCCACTGCCCCGCAGCCCCTCGACGGTGCCCTCGAACACCACCTCGCCGCCCTCCGCGCCGGCGCGCGGACCGAGGTCGACGACATGGTCGGCGATCGTGATCGCCTCCGGCTTGTGCTCCACGACCAGCACGGTGTTGCCCTTGTCGCGCAACTGCAGCAGCAGGCCGTTCATCCGCTGGATGTCATGGGGGTGCAGCCCGATCGTCGGCTCGTCGAAGACGTAGGTGACGTCGGTGAGGGAGGAGCCGAGGTGGCGGATCATCTTGGTGCGCTGCGCCTCACCGCCCGAGAGGGTGCCCGAGGGGCGGTCGAGGCTGAGGTAGCCGAGGCCGATCTCGACGAACGACTCGAGCGTGTGCCCCAGCGCGGTCAGCAGGGGCGCCACCGACGGCTCGTCGAGCCCGCGGACCCAGTCGGCCACATCACTGATCTGCATCGAGCAGACGTCGGCGATGTTCTTCCCGTCGATCTTCGACGCCCGGGCCTCGGCGCTGAGTCGGGTGCCGTCGCACTCGGGACAGGTCGAGAACGTCACCGCCCGCTCCACGAAGGCGCGGATGTGCGGCTGCAGCGCGTCGACGTCCTTGGACAGGAACGACTTCTGGACCTTCGGGATCAGCCCTTCGTACGTCAGGTTGATCCCGTCGACCTTGATCTTGGTCGGTTCCTTGTGGAGCAGGTCGTGCAGCTCCTTCTTGGTGAACCTGCGGATCGGCTTGTCCGGGTCGAAGAAGCCGCAGCCGCGGTAGATACGCCCGTACCAGCCCTCCATGCTGTAGCCGGGGATCGTGAGCGCGCCCTCGTTGAGCGACAGGCTGTCGTCGTACAGCGCCGACAGGTCGAAGTCGGTGACCGCGCCCATGCCCTCACAGCGCGGACACATGCCGCCCAGCCGGTTGAACGTGGCCTTCTCGGCCTTCGTCCTGCCACCGCGCTCGACAGTGATCGCCCCGCTGGCCTTCACCGACGGGACGTTGAACGAGTACGCGTTGGGCGGGCCGACGTGCGGCTTCCCCATCCGACTGAACAGGATGCGCAGCATCGCGTTGGCGTCCGTCACGGTCCCGACGGTCGAGCGGGCGTTGGCCCCCATCCGCTCCTGGTCCACGATGATCGCGGTCGTCAGCCCGTCCAGCACATCGACCTCGGGCCGCGCCAACGTCGGCATGAACCCTTGCACGAACGCGCTGTACGTCTCGTTGATCAGCCGCTGCGACTCCGCGGCGACCGTGTCGAAGACCAGCGAGCTCTTGCCCGACCCGGACACACCGGTGAACACCGTCAGCCGACGCTTCGGAATCTCGACACTGACGTCCTTGAGATTGTTCACCCGCGCCCCATGCACGCGAATCACATCATGCCGATCCGCATCATGCACCATGCCCACGATCTCTCCCTCGCTCACCCGTTCCCGCCCTCAAGGTAGACGCGACAAGGCCCCCAGCGCTTCTCAAATACTGACCATCACACAACATATGAGCCCCCTCCGATACGGACGCTGTTGGTTACCAACAGCGTCCGCTACGGAGGGGGCTCCCCTCATCAGCGCATACGAACCGACCCAGGCCCAGAGCTACAACCGGGCCTTGCCCGCCTCAGTGCGAGTGACCACTCGAAGCGGGCGTCGGCGCCGCGTTCTTGACCGTCAGCGGCAGCAGCTTCTTGCCCGTCGGGCCGATCTGGATGGACGTGTCCATCTGCGGGCACACGCCACAGTCGAAGCAGGGTGTCCAGCGGCAGTCCTCGACCTCTGTCTCGTCGAGGGCGTCCTGCCAGTCCTCCCAGAGCCAGTCCTTGTCGAGGCCGGAGTCGAGGTGGTCCCAGGGGAGGACCTCCTCGTAGGAGCGCTCGCGGGTGGTGTACCAGTCGACGTCGACGCCGAAGGGGGCCAGGGCCTTGTCGGCGCACTGCATCCAGCGGTCGTAGGAGAAGTGCTCGCGCCAGCCGTCGAAGCGGCCGCCGTCGTCGTAGACCGCGCGGATGACGGCGCCGATGCGGCGGTCGCCCCTGGAGAGCAGGCCTTCCACGATGCCGGGCTTGCCGTCGTGGTAGCGGAAGCCGATGGAGCGGCCGTACTTCTTGTCGCCGCGGATCTTGTCGCGGAGCTTCGTCAGGCGCGCGTCCGTCTCCTCGGCCGACAGTTGCGGCGCCCACTGGAAGGGGGTGTGGGGCTTGGGGACGAAGCCGCCGATCGACACCGTGCAGCGGATGTCGTTGGAGCCGGAGACCTCGCGGCCCTTCTGGATGACGCGGGTGGCCATGTCGGCGATCTGGAGGACGTCGTCGTCGGTCTCCGTCGGCAGACCGCACATGAAGTACAGCTTCACCTGCCGCCAGCCGTTGCCGTAGGCCGTGGAGACGGTCCTGATCAGGTCGTCTTCCGAGACCATCTTGTTGATGACCTTGCGGATGCGTTCCGAGCCGCCCTCGGGGGCGAAGGTCAGGCCCGAGCGGCGGCCGTTCCTCGTCAGCTCGTTCGCCAGGTCGATGTTGAAGGCGTCGACTCGGGTGGAGGGGAGGGAGAGGCCGATCTTGTCTTCCTCGTAGCGGTCGGCCAGGCCCTTGGCGATGTCGCCGATCTCCGAGTGGTCCGCGGAGGACAGGGAGAGCAGGCCCACCTCCTCGAAGCCCGTCGCCTTCAGGCCCTTGTCGACCATGTCGCCGATGCCCGTGATCGAGCGCTCGCGCACCGGGCGCGTGATCATGCCGGCCTGGCAGAAGCGGCAGCCGCGCGTGCAGCCGCGGAAGATCTCCACCGACATGCGCTCGTGGACCGTCTCGGCGAGCGGGACGAGCGGCTGCTTCGGGTACGGCCACTCGTCCAGGTCCATGACCGTGTGCTTGGACACACGCCACGGGACACCCGACCGGTTGGGGACGACACGGGCGATACGGC
Organism: Streptomyces sp. NPDC043427; assembly: GCF_056436655.1. NCBI lineage: Bacteria > Bacillati > Actinomycetota > Actinomycetes > Kitasatosporales > Streptomycetaceae > Streptomyces > Streptomyces sp. NPDC043427. The sequence goes on from NZ_JBWKCC010000051.1 coordinate 35,186, forward strand.
CGTCCGGCAGGTACTCCACGTCGTAGAACGCCGGGATGTACACCCCGCCCGTCTTCGCCAGGCGGAGGAGGACCTCCTCGCGGCCACCCGGCCGGCCCTCCGCCTTCCACGCACGGATGATCCGCGTCATGTCGAGCACGGCCTGCTCGCCGTCGCCGATGACCGCCGCGTCGATGAAGTCGGCGATCGGCTCCGGGTTGAAGGCGGCGTGGCCGCCGGCCAGCACGATCGGGTCGTCGACCGTCCGCTCGCGGGACTCCAGCGGGATGCCCGCCAGGTCGAGCGCCGTCAGCATGTTCGTGTAGCCCAGCTCCGTGGAGAAGGACAGGCCGAACACGTCGAAGGCCTTGACCGGACGGTGACTGTCCACCGTGAACTGCGGGACGCGGTGCTCCCGCATCAGCGCCTCGAGGTCCGGCCACACGCTGTACGTGCGCTCGGCGAGGACGCCCTCCTGCTCGTTCAGAACCTCGTAGAGGATCATGACGCCCTGGTTGGGCAGGCCGACCTCGTAGGCGTCCGGGTACATGAGCGCCCAGCGGACGTCACAGGACTCCCACGGCTTGACCGTGGAGTTGAGCTCTCCGCCGACGTACTGAATCGGCTTCTGCACATGCGGGAGCAGAGCTTCGAGCTGCGGAAACACAGACTCAGCGGCCTCCGCGGATTCGGCAGGCATCTCGCGAACCTTCGTGAGCTGACAGGGGTGACCACCTAGCGTAACGCGGCCACGGCCCTCCCCCGTACGCTCGGACGGCCGAACAGCCGGTTCCCCCACCACGCTCAGACGTCCATGGCGCTCCGCACCGACGCCCACCTCCCCGGCAGCTCCGCCTCCACCGTCGCCGCGCGGTGCTCCTCACGGCCGTACAGCACCCCGTACGTGAACGCGCTCTCGCCCGCCGCGTGCGCCACGGCGGACAGCTCCCGCAGCGTCGTGCGGGCCATGACACTGTCCTGGTGCTCGCCGAGCAGGGTCTGCAGCGACTTCATGGACTTGACCAGGTCCTTGGCCGGGCTGCCGAGCGCCGGGAGGGCCGCCTCCGCCGCGTAGCGGGTCCGCTTGGTCTTCTTGCGGGCCTCGTGCAGCCCGAGATCCCGGTCGTGACCGGGCGGCTGCTCCATGGCCTCCTCGACCAGCGCGGAGACCTTGTCGAAGTCCTTGCGTACGGCCTTGGCGAGCACCTTGGACGGTTTACGGCCGGCCGCCTTGCGCACGGGCGGGTCGGTGACCAGGGCGTCCAAAGTGTCGAGCAGGGTCAGATAGCGCTTGGAGTCCAGCACGCCCAGCACCCGGCGGCGCGAACCGCCGAGCCCGGTGCCGGCCCAGTGGTTCAGCCGCTCCCGCACCGGGCCGGAGACCAGGCGGGGGGACAGCTCGTCGAGGGACACGGTGAGGCGCTCGACGAGCACCTCCTGGTCGCGGCCCACGCCCAGCTCGCCCGCCAGCCACTTCAGCTCCGCGCCGACCTCGTCGGTGACGGTCCGGTCGAGGACCTTGCCGAAAGAGCGGAGGGTGCTGCGCAGCCGACGGGTGGCGACCCGCATGTCGTGCACGGAGTCCTCGGCGTCCCTGCGCACGGCCGGGTCGAGCTCGACGATGGCGTCCCGCTGGGCCCGGACGTACGCCATGACGTGGTCGCCGGCGGTGACGGGCTCGCCCGGTCCCGTCGCCGCCTTCGGCCGTTTACGCCGGGGAGCCGTCTCGGCGAGCGCCCGTGCCAGCTTCGACGCGGACTTCGACGGCCGTACGCCCGCCTTGCGCAACCGCTTCTCCACCTTGTCCAGGAAGACCGGGTCACCACCGTCGGCGAGCTCCACCTCGAGCTCGCTCCACTGGGCGGTGCCCTCGCCGCCGAAGAGCCGCTCCGCCCGTACGGCGTCCACGCTGACCTCGGCGAGCAGCCGCCCGGCGTGGTCGACGAGGTCGCGCACGTCCCGGTCGGAGCGCAGCCGGATCACGGCCACCAGCTGACCCTCGCGGACGCGTGAGCGGACCAGCCCCGCGATCTCGTCCGGGACGGTGTCGGAGAGGGGCGCCTGGACCTCGTCCCGGACACCGGGACCCACCGGGAGCTTCAGGTGCCAGCCGGCGTCGGAGCCGCCGGTGCGGCGGCGCAGGGTGATCGAAGCCGCGGCCAGACGCAGGTCCGACGTGTCGTAATAGGTGGCGTCCAACTCCGCGACACCCTTGTCGAGGACGGCCGCGACCCCGGCGACACCGGTCAGGTCCGGCAGCCCGCTGTCGTCGGATTCGTACTTGCGCTCGATCTCGCGTTTCGTCTCCGCCATGGAACGAATCTAGTCGCAGACGAGCGCACGGGGCAGAGGGGCACCTCAGGTCGTCAGCAGGGCGCGCATCGCCTCCCCGTCCGGGAACGGCGCGTCCTTCGCCGTCCGGGAGACCAGGTAGACGTGCGCGTCCTCGAACTGGTGGTACGACAGGGGCTCCGGTCCCTGTCCCACGATCAGCACGTTGTGCTCCAGGCGCCAGCTGACATACCGGGTGTCGTACCGGGGCTGTCGGATGTCGTGGTTCGGCAGACCGAGCCGGTCGGTGAAACGCTGCACGACAGCACCGAAGTGGGCGTCGAACTCCGCACGCCAGGCGCCCTCCTCGCTGGTCCAGCCGGGCAACGTGCCCCAGCAGTCCTCGTCGAGCAGGCCGCCGTCGACCGAGTAGAGGTAGGCGAAGGGCAGGTACAGCGAGCCGTCGCCGTCGCAGGTGACGAAGTGGCCCAGCGGTGTGACGTGGGTGGCTTCGGGGACGTCGGGAGTGTCCTCGTACGCCCGTCCCCGCACCGCCTCCGACCAGTCGGGCCAGCCGACCTCGCGCATCCGCGCCTCGACGACGTCGTCATCGGTCAGGTCCAGCGCCGCCAGGCCGAGGAGATGGCCGACCAGCTCCTCGGTCACCGGGCACAGGGCCACATACTCCTCGGACATCCCGCTCCCCCCTGAGGTCACTGACCCCACCGCTACGCCGACATGGGCCGCTGCACCCGGATCGACTGCAACAGCCCTATCGCCAACCACACCGCGAACATCGACGATCCGCCGTACGACACGAACGGCAGGGGCAGGCCGGTGACGGGCATGATGCCGAGGGTCATGCCGATGTTCTCGAAGGCCTGGAAGGCGAACCAGGCGACGATCCCGGCGGCGACGATCGTGCCGTACAACTCGGTCGTCTCACGGGCGATACGGCAGGCGCGCCACAGGACGATGCCGAGCAGGACGATGATGAGCCCCGCTCCGACGAAGCCCAGCTCCTCCCCCGCGACGGTGAAGACGAAGTCGGTCTGCTGCTCGGGCACGAACTGTCCGGTGGTCTGGGAGCCGTGGAAGAGCCCCGCACCGGTCAGCCCGCCCGAACCGATCGCGATCCGCGCCTGGTTGGTGTTGTAGCCGACGCCCGCCGGGTCGAGCTCGGGGTTGGCGAAGGCGGCGAAGCGAGCGATCTGGTACTCGTCCAGGATGTGCAGCTGCCAGACGGCGACGGCGCCGGCCGCGCCCGCGCCGATCAGGCCGAAGACCCAGCGGTTGGAGGCGCCGGAGGCGAGCAGCACACCCAGCACGATGATCACCATGACCATGACCGAGCCGAGGTCGGGCATCAGCATCACGATCAGCATCGGCACGGCGGCCAGGCCCAGGGCCTGCAGGACGGTCCGCTGGTCGGGGTGCTGCCGGTCCCCCGCGTCGACCCGGGCGGCCAGCAGCATCGCCATGCCCAGGATGATCGTGATCTTCACGAACTCCGAGGGCTGGAGGGAGAAGCCGCCGCCGAGCACGATCCACGAGTGCGCGCCGTTGACGGTGGAGCCGAGCGGGGTGAGCACCAGCAGGATCAGGAAGACCGAGAGACCGTAGAGGATCGGCACGACGTTGCGCAGGGCGCGGTGGCCGAGCCAGACCGTGCCGATCATCAGGGCGAACCCGATGCCGGTGTTCATGAGGTGCCGGACCAGGAAGTAGTACGGGTCGCCCTGGTTGATCTCGGTGCGGTTGCGGGTCGCCGAGTAGACCAGGATCGAGCCGATCAGCGACAGGGCGAGGCCCGACAGCAGTATCGGCCAGTCGAGTCGGCGGGCCAGCGAGTCGCGGGCGAAGATCCGCGTCCAGCCGGCCCGTTCGGGCCCGTAACCGGAGACCTGGAAGCTGTTGGCCCCGGTCATGTGAGCATCCTCCGGGTTCCCCTCTTACGGCCACGGCCTCGTCTGCGAGTGTCCCGGTTGGTGGCCGTCGGTGAGGCGACGGTGCCCGCCGGCTGGCCCTCGTCCGGGGCCTTCTCGCCCTCCTGGCTGGCCCGCTGGTCCTTGGCCGGGTCCTTGGCGACCTTCGGGGCGGTGATCGAACCGTCCGTCCTGATCTTCGGCAGGCTCTTCTGCGGAGTGGGCAGCAGGGCGTTCTTCTTGTCGATCTTGCCGTCGTCGGAGACGCCGTACAGCGCGTTGTAGATGTGGCGCACCGCCTCACCGGAGGCACCCGAACCCGTACCGGCCTGGGCGATCGTCATGACGACCGTGTAGTCCTTGCTGTAGGTGGCGAGCCAGGACGTCGTCTGCTTGCCGTAGACCTCGGCGGTACCGGTCTTGGCGTGCAGCGGGATCTTGTCCTGCGGCCAGCCGCCGAACTTCCACGCGGCGGTACCGCGGGTGACCACGCCCTCGAGGGCCGCGTTCATGCCCTTGAGGGTCGCCTGATTTATTGGCAGCCTGCCCTTTGCCTTGGGCTTGATCTCGTGGACGGTCTTGCCGTCGGGGCTGACGATCGCCTTGCCGATGGTCGGCTGGTACATGGTGCCGCCGTTGGCGAGGGCTCCGTAGATCGCGGCCTCCTGGATCGGCGTGACGAGGGTGTCGCCCTGGCCGATGGAGTAGTTGATCGAGTCGCCCTCGCGCATCTTGTTGCCTTCGAGGCAGTTCTCGTAGGCGATCTTCTCGACGTAACTGCCGTTCTTCTTACCGGTCTTGCACCAGGCGTCCTTGTTGGCCTTCCAGTACGCCTCCTTCCACGCCCGGTCGGGGACGCGGCCGGTGACCTCGTTGGGCAGGTCGATGCCGGTCTCCTTGCCGAGGCCGAACTGGTGGGCGGCCTTGTAGAAGTAGTCCTTGGGTTCGCCCTTCTTGGGGTTGATCCCGCCGTCCCTCTTCCACTCCCGGTCGGCGAGGCCGTAGAAGACGGTGTCGCAGGAGACCTCGAGGGCCCGGCCGAGGGAGATGGGGCCGAAGTTCTCGCCCTCGAAGTTTTTGAAGACCTGGCCGCCGACCGAGTAGGAGCTGGTGCAGGGGTAGCCGCCGTCCCACTCGTAGCCGGCCTCGACCGCGGCGGCCGTGGAGACCACCTTGAACGTCGAACCGGGCGCGGACTGCCCCTGGATGGCCCGGTTGAGCAGCGGGTAGTCGGAGTTCTTGCCGGTGAGCCGCTTGTAGTCCTTGGCGGAGATGCCGCCGACCCAGACGTTCGGGTCGTAGGTCGGGGCGGACGACATGGCGACGATCCGGCCGGTCTTGGCCTCCATCACGACGACGGCGCCCGAGTCGGCCTTGTAGTTCTCACCGGTGATCTTGTCGAACTGGGTCCGGGCGATCTTCATCGCGTTGTTCAGCTCGTACTCCGCGACCCGCTGGACCCGGGCGTCGATGCTGGTGACGAGGCTGGAGCCGGACTCGGCAGGGGTGGCCTCGGCCTGGCCGATGACGCGGCCGAGGTTGTCGACCTCGTAACGCGTGACGCCGGCCTTGCCGCGCAGCTGCTTGTCGTACTGCCGTTCAAGGCCCGACCGGCCGACCTGGTCGGAGCGCAGGTAGGGCGAGTCGGTGTCCTGGGCCTTGGTGATCTCCTCGTCGGTGACCGGCGAGAGGTAGCCGAGGACCTGGGCGGTGTTGGCCTTGGCGGGCGCGGCGTAGCGCCGGACGGCCTCGGGCTCGGCGGTGATACCGGGGAAGTCCTCGGCGCGCTCGCGGATCTGCAGGGCCTGCTTGGCCGTGGCCTCGTCGGTGATGGGGATCGGCTGATAGGGCGAGCCGTTCCAGCAGGGCTGTGGCGTCTTCGCGTCGCACAGCCGGACCTTCATCATGACGTCTTCGGGAGTCATCCCGAGGACGCCCGCGAGCTTGGTGAGGACGGCCTTGCCGTCGTCCTTCATCTTCAGCAGTTCGGTGCGGGAGGCGGAGACGACCAGCCGGGTCTCGTTGTCGGCGAGGGGCACTCCGCGCGCGTCCAGGATCGAGCCGCGCACGGCGGGTTCGACGACCTGCTGGACGTGGTTGCCGGAGGCCTCCTTGGCGTACGCCGCGCCCTCGCGGATCTGGAGGTACCACAGGCGCCCGCCGAGGGTGCCGAGGAGGGAGAGGACGAGGATCTGGATCACGACGAGCCGGATCTGGACGCGTGGGGTCCGCCCGGTCTCGGGAATGTTGGTCACTGCGGCTGCCTCCCCCTCTCAGTGCGCGGACGCGTGTGCACGAACGTGTGTACCAACGGCAGATCTGTGTGCCCGTACGCATGATGAACGACCGACCTGTGAGGCCCCGTTCCGCCGGAACCTCCCCGTTCGGGTGAACTCCTCTGCCCTCACAGCCGCTTGACTCCCTTGATGCGGCCCGCGCGGGCGACCCGCGACCGGGCGGCCTTCACGCGCAGCCCGGTGCGTTGTCCGCCGATCTTCAGGCCGGTGCCGCCGGAGAGCCAGCCGGAGGAGATGTCGGTGGCCTTGGCGGCGGAGTTGGTCTCGGCGAGCGGGTCGTTCTCGGCGCGTCTGGCCAGCGCCATGATGCCGGGGACGACGAACGGCGCGAGCAGCAGGTCGTAGAGAGCGGCCGTGAACAGCAGGCTGCCGAGGCCCACATGGCGGGCGGCAGTGTCACCGACGAGGGCGCCGACGCTCGCGTAGAGCAGGGTGGAGCCGATGGAGGCGCCGACCACCACGACCATCGGGCCGGTGGCCGACTTGATCTGGCCGGTCTCCGGTTTGATGAGCCCGGCAAGGTAGCCGATGACACACAGCACCAGGGCGTAGCGGCCGGCGGCGTGGTCGGCGGGCGGCGCGAGGTCGGCGAGGAGGCCCGCGCCGAAGCCGATGAGGGCGCCGCCGACATGGCCGTAGACCAGGGCCAGGCCCAGGACGGTGAGCAGCAGTATGTCGGGGACGGCGCCGGGCAGATGGAGGCGGGCGAGAACGCTCACCTGGAGCACCAGGGCCACGACGACGAGCGAGGTGGACAGCAGGATCCGGTTGACGCGCACGGGAAATCAGCTCCTACTGCTCTTGCTCGGACTGGCCGTCGACGGGCGCGCTCGCGGACGGGGTGACCGTGACAGTGACCGTCGGCGTGGGGGTCGGTTTGGGCTTGGCCGGGAGCACGGTGTCGCGTGGATCCTTCTTCGGGGCCTCGACGACGACCCCGACGATGTCGAGTTTCGTGAAGCCGACGTACGGCGTGACAGAGAGCGTGCGGGTCAGACCGCCGCCGGAGGGGTCGACGCGGGAGACGACACCGACGGGGACGCCGGGCACGAACGGCTTGTCGGCCTGGGAGCCGAAGGTGACGAGCCGGTCGCCCTTCTTCACCTCCGCCTTGCCGTTGAGCAGTTCGACGCGCAGTGGCTGGTCGCCCTGCCCGGAGGCGAAGCCGAGCTCGTCGGTGGACTCCATGCGGGTGCCGACGGTGAAGTCGGGGTCGCTGGCGAGCAGGACGGTGGCGGTGTGGGGGCCCACGGTGGTCACGCGGCCCACCAGTCCGTCCCCGTTGAGGACGGTCATGTCGCGCTTGATGCCGTCGCCCGCGCCGACGTCGATGGTGATGGTCCAGGAGAAACCCTGGGCCGCTCCGATCGCGATGACCTCGGCGCCCTTGATGCCGTACTGGCCGGCGCCGGCGGTCCTCAGCATCTTGTCGAGCTGCTTGAGGCGGCTGCGGTTGCGGTCGTCGCTGCCGAGCTTCGCCTTGAGGGCCGCGTTCTCCTTCTCCAGGGCGGCGAGCCGGTCATGGCGCTCACCGGAGTCGCGTACGGCGGAGACGGCGTTGCCGACGGGATCGACCGCCGACGACACCCCGTCCTCGATCGGTCCGAAGACCGCGGCCGCGGCCTGCCGGGCACCGTCGACCGGGGAGTCCTCCCCGCCGCGGATGTCCACCGTGATCAGTGCGAACGCGATGGCGATCAGCAGCACCAGGAGCAGCCGGCTCTCTCGTGTGTCCCTCACGTGCGGCGGCCGTGCCCTTCCCTCTAGGAATGTGCGGGGTGTTTGGAACGTACAGGTTGTTTATGGGTGAGCTTATGCCTCGATATCAACGATCCGCCGCACGAGAGGAGATCGTCTCGTACGGCGGAATCGAAGAGTTACGTCATCTGCGCGGCGCGGCGTCCAGGACTTGCTGGAGCGCCTCGAACTCCTCGACGCACTTGCCCGAGCCGAGCGCCACGCTGTCCAGCGGGTCCTCGGCGATGTGGATGGGCATGCCGGTCTCGCGGCGCAGCCGCTCGTCGAGCCCGCGCAGCAGCGCTCCACCACCGGTCAGAACGATTCCGCGGTCCATGATGTCGCCGGACAGCTCCGGCGGACACTTGTCGAGGGTCGTCTTGACCGCGTCCACGATGGCGTTGACGGGTTCCTCGATCGCCTTGCGCACTTCGGCGGCCGAGATGACCACGGTCTTGGGCAGCCCGGATACGAGGTCCCGGCCGCGGATTTCGGTGTGCTCGTCGGTGTCGAGGTCGTACGCCGAGCCGATGGTGATCTTGATCTGCTCGGCCGTCCGCTCACCAAGAAGAAGGCTGTACTCCTTCTTGATGTGCTGGATGATCGAGCTGTCCAGTTCGTCGCCGGCGACGCGGATGGACTGGGCGGTGACGATGCCGCCGAGGGAGATGACCGCGACCTCCGTGGTGCCGCCGCCGATGTCCACCACCATGTTGCCCGTGGCCTCGTGGACCGGCAGGCCGGAGCCGATGGCCGCGGCCATGGGCTCCTCGATGATGTGCACCTGGCGAGCGCCGGCCTGGGTCGACGCCTCGATGACGGCACGGCGCTCGACACCGGTGATGCCGGACGGCACACAGACGACGACCCGGGGCCGGGCGAGATACCGCCGCTTGTGGATCTTCAGAATGAAGTAGCGGAGCATCCGCTCGGTGATCTCGAAGTCGGCGATGACACCGTCCTTCAACGGACGCACGGCGACGATGTTGCCAGGGGTCCGTCCGATCATCTTCTTGGCTTCGGCGCCGACCGCGAGGATGCCACCGGTGTTGGTGTTGATCGCGACGACGGACGGCTCGTTGAGTACGATCCCGCGACCCCTGACGTACACCAGCGTGTTGGCGGTCCCGAGGTCGACAGCCATGTCACGGCCGATGAACGACATTGAGTTCCCCATCAGGATTCGTCTGGCCTTCCCACGAGCTTTTGAGGGCTTTTCAGGTCGGCGAAGGTGGGTGCTGTGACGTGAAGGCTTCCATCGTAAACGCGCCTGCACGAACACTGCGCGAGGGTCTTCGCCATTGTCAGCAGATGCGGAGCCGCCTCGCTTGTGGAGACGGTCCATAGGGGGCACACGTTCCCCCGATCGCCACGGCATATGCCGAGGGACGGCCGAAAACGCACGGCCGTCCCTGGTCAGGCGTCACCTCGAACTGACGACTCCTCAGAAAAATCCTCGAAAACTCCGCCACCCACTCGGGCGTGGGGCCGCTGGGCCGAACAGCCGCGAGGCCCCCGGTTCCGGCGAACCCCCGGAGGGGCTAAGGCCTGTCCGGCGGATCAGGTCGGAGGGTGGCCACGGCGCCGAGTCGGCGCAGGTGAGCGGGGCTTGGTGCGTGCAGCTGCAAGGCGGAGGGGGGCGTCGACGCGATGGGGGGTCCCCCCGCGCGAGCGCAGCCGAGCGTGGGGGAGTCGGCAACCGACGACAAGGCCGCAGATGGGCGTGCCAAGCCCCGTTTCTCCGGCATGATCCGCCGGACAGGCCCTAAGCGCGGCCGGGGAAGAAGATCTTGACCTCGCGCTCGGCGGACTCCTCGGAGTCGGAGGCGTGGATCAGGTTCTCGCGGACGATGACGCCGAAGTCGCCACGGATGGAGCCGGGCGCGGCGGCGATCGGGTCGGTGGGGCCGGCCAGGGCACGGACGCCCTCGATGACCCGCTCGCCCTCGACGATCAGGGCGACGACCGGGCCGGAGGACATGAAGTCGACCAGCGGCTCGTAGAAGGGCTTGCCCTTGTGCTCGCCGTAGTGCTGCTCCAGGGTCTCCTGGTCCAGGGTGCGCAGCTCCAGCGCGGTGATCTGCCAGCCGGCCTTGCGCTCGATACGGCTGATGATCTCGCCGGTCAGGCCGCGACGGACGGCGTCGGGCTTGAGCAGGACGAGGGTGCGCTGGGTCACGAGGGCTCCTTCGGAGTCAAAGCTTGTGCGGGTGATGAGATTACCCGGTTGTTACGCAGCGTCAGCCCCGGAGGATCCCGCCTGGGCCGCGAATCTCGCCTTCGCCTCGTCGACCTTCCGCCCGAAGTGCACCGACGCCCACCACAGCGCCGCGAACACCACCCCGAGGAAGAACATCGCCGGCACGACGAACCCGGACGCGATCAGCGCGATCTGCAGGGCCCAGCCGAGGACGACACCGCCCGGTCGGGTCACCAGACCGCACAGCACCAGGCTCAGGAACATCGCGACCCCGCACACCGTCCACACCGTGGACGTGGACAGGTCTTCATCCTTCATCGCGACCAGTCCTGCGAAGCCGATGACGAAGAACTCGCCGATGAGGGTCGAGGAACAGAGCGTACGCATGGTGAGGACTCAGCCCTTCCCGAGCAGCAGTCGGGCCTCGCCGACGGTGATGACGGATCCGGTGACCAGGACGCCACCGCCGGAGAACTCGCCCTCCTCCTCGGCCAGCGTGATCGCCGCCTCCAGCGCGTCCGGCAGTCGCGGCTCCACCTGCACCCGCTCCTCGCCGAACACCTCGACGGCGATCGCGGCCAGCTCGTCCGCGTCCATCGCGCGGTGACTGGAGTTCTGCGTGACGACGACCTCCGCGAAGATCGGCTCGAAGGCCTCCAGCAGCCCCCGCACGTTCTTGTCGCCGCTCGCGCCCACGACCCCGATCAGCCGGCTGAAGTCGAACGCCTCGCCGACCGCCTCCGTTGTCGCGGCCGCGCCCGCCGGGTTGTGGGCCGCGTCCAGGACCACGGTCGGGGACCGCCGTACGACTTCCATCCGCCCCGGCGAGGACACCGCCGCGAAGGCCTTGCGGACCGTGTCGATGTCGAGCGGTTCGGGCCGCTGGGAGCCGACGCCGAAGAACGCCTCCACCGCGGCGAGCGCCACGGCGGCGTTGTGCGCCTGGTACGCGCCGTGCAGCGGCAGGTACACCTCGGTGTACTCACCGCCCAGGCCGCGCAGGGTCAGCAGCTGTCCGCCCACGGCGACCTGCCGCGCCACCACCCCGAACTCCAGGCCCTCACGGGCCACGGTCGCGTCGACCTCCACGGCCTTCTTCAGCATCACCTGCGCCGCGTCCACCGGCTGCTGGGCCAGGATCACGGTCGCGTCCTGCTTGAGGATGCCGGCCTTCTCCGTGGCGATCTCGGCGTGCGTCTCACCGAGCCGGTCCGTGTGGTCGAGGTCGATGGGCGTCACCACGGCGACGTCCCCGTCGATCACGTTCGTGGCGTCCCAGCTGCCTCCCATGCCCACCTCGACGACGGCCACGTCGACCGGCGCGTCGGCGAAGGCGGCGTACGCCATTCCGGTCAGTACCTCGAAGAAGGACAGCCGGAACTCCTGCTGGCCGTCGACCATCTCCACGTACGGCTTGATGTCCTCGTACGTCTCGACGAAGCGCTCGGCGGAGATCGGCGCCCCGTCGAGGCTGATCCGTTCGGTGATCGACTGGACGTGCGGGGAGGTGTACCGCCCGGTGCGCAGCTCGAAGGCGCCGAGCAGGGCCTCGATCATGCGGGCGGTGGAGGTCTTGCCGTTCGTCCCCGTGATGTGGATCGAGGGGTACGACCGCTGCGGCTCCCCCAGCATGTCCATCAGCGCGGCGATCCTGCTGACGGACGGCTCCAGCTTGGTCTCGCCCCACCGCGTGGCCAGGTCCGCCTCGACCTCGCGCAGGGCCTTGTCGACCTCGGGGTCGGCGGGACGCGCGGGCACGTCGGACTGCGGCGGGCCGCCCTGAGTGCGCAGGGTGCGGCTGCCGGCCTCGATCACCGCGAGATCGGGGTCGCGGTCGGTCTCGGCCGCGATGATCTCCTCGAAGGAGTCGAGGGGGTCGGGCTGGTCGTCGTGGTTGCCGTTCGGGGGGAGCTCGCTCACGGGGCCCAGTCTACGGAGGGGCAGTGACAGAGGTGGGCGAAGGCCCCCCGAACTGTACGTTCCGGGGGCCTTCGGTTACCGTCGCGGGTTTCGCTCACCCGCGCTTACGGGGTGCCGCCCGCGCCCCCCCCCCCCCCCCCCCCCCCCCGGGGGGGGGGGGGGGGTGGGGGCCCCCCCCCCCGGCGCCGCTCCCCCTCCCGTCAAACTCCCGGGGAAGCCATCTTCCACCCCGGCCGA
>NZ_JBWKCC010000052.1:0-44104 GCF_056436655.1 Streptomyces sp. NPDC043427
TTGAGACGTCAGACATCTCGATCAACTGCCCGGGGGCCTCGCTCGTTGCGCTTCACGGACCGTCACCCGATCGGTGGCCCGCTCGAAGAAGCTCATTGTCATGGTGCTCGCGAGGTGTCGCCGGGCATGTGGGTGCCGCCGACCTTGGCGTAGCGCATCCGCATGGCCATGCGCCGGCCGAAGGAGGTGATGCCGGTCAGCAGTCTGCGGTGCCCCGCCGCGCCTGCGATGCCGCGAAGGCGAGTTCCTGCTGACCTGCCCCCGGCAGAACACCGGCCGCATCAAGGCGGCCAGCGCTGCCGGGTGCACGCGCACCGATGCCTGCCAAACGTGCATGGCCGGGTGTGTCTGATCTTTCAGGATGACATCGCTATGACTCAATGTCGGTGGAGGTCAGACATGCCAGAAGAATCACCGTCTGAGAGGTCGGGTAGGCGGACCAGTTCCAGGTGGAAGAAGAAGTCGATTGCCCTGGCCTCGGCCGGATTGGGCGTCATCGCCACAGCGGTGTTGACATACCTCGGGACCACAGGGGTGGAGAAAGTCTCGCGGGTAGTCGGAAACGCCTTTGAGATAGACGTAAAGACGGCTGGCCCCACACTCAATATCCAAGTGGCGCAGGGCAGCAAGGAATACTGCGGAGGGAGCGGATGGGTGTTCCCCTGGGACCCTTCAAGCAAGCTCGCGAACACACCACCTGGAAGGGGGGAGCGGCGAGATGGGAAGACCTGGGATCAGGACCCGGCAGCGTTTGGTGGCGTTCCGGCGGGACCGGTAGACCTCATCATCACTGTCAGCGCGGAATCCGAGAAAGCGATTGTGTTGCATGACCTGACGTTCCACGTTGAGGAAAAGCAGCCAGCGGTAACCGGTTTGTACATCCCTGAAGGCACATGTTATGCAGCCGTTCCCTATCGTGCCGCTGTCGTTAACCTGAACGCTGCGCCACCCAAGTGGCAACCCGTCGCCAGGCTCGTGGAAGGCACGCGAACCGATCCTTTGAAGTTCCCGTATACAGTGACGGCCTCCGACCCGGCGCTGCTCATGATCAGAGTGGATCCGAGAGAATGCCGCTGCAAATGGTGGGCCGAGTTGACCTGGGTGGCAGGAAGCGCCTCGGGGAGAGCTGTCATCAAAGAGCATGGACAACCATTTGAGGCTACCTCAGCCGTGTGGCTACCCGCTTTTACTTGGATTGGATCGAAACGCGAGGCGGTGCTGAACTGGACGGATCCGCAATAGTGCCCAGCCGCTGGGGTGACCGTGAGCCTTTTCCAACCTCAGCTGGGTGTGGCTCGGTTGGAGGAGATGGCCCACCAACGCATATCTGGCCTACGGCGGGAACGTATCGGAGGCGCTGGCTGCTCAGACCGCGTTTGAGATCTGTCGTGTCCCGTGGCGAAGGTGGTCGTCGCGCCAGCCGTGACCGGTACTGGGGGGTATCCGTCGGACCTGACCGATGAGCAGTGGACGCTGGTGGAGCCGCTGCTCCCGCCACCGCGGACGGGGCCGAAGGGCGGGCGACGCGAGAAGCATCCGCGACGACGGATCGTGGATGCGATCTTCTATGTGGTGCGGACAGGTTGCGCCTGGCGGCAGTTGCCGCGCGACTTCCCACCCTGGCAGACCGTGTACTGGTACTTCGTACGCTGGCACGACGGGGGCACCGTCGCCCGCGTCCACGACGCACTGCGTGCCCAGGTCCGCCGGGCCGAGGGTCGGAGTGCGGAGCCGAGCGCTGGGCTGATCGACTCGCAGTCGGTCCGCACCGCCGACACCGTCCCTGCGGTCACACGCGGCTTCGACGCCGGCAAGAAGGTCAAGGGCCGCAAGCGGTTCCTGGTCACCGACACCCTCGGCCTGCTGCTGGCTGTCCACGTCATGGCCGCGAGCGTCCAAGACCGTGACGGTGCCAGCGCCCGCTGCTGTGGGCACGCCTGGACCACCCGTCCGTGCGGAAGATCTGGGCCGATCAGGGCTTCGCCGGCCGCCTGGTCCTTTGGACCACCCAGATCCTCGGCCGCGAGCTGGAGATCGTCCGCAAGGACCCCGGACAGCGTGGCTTCCAGGTCCAGCCCAAGCGGCGGGCGATCGAGCGGACCTTTTCCTGGCTGACCGCCCACCGCCGCCTCGCCCGCGACTACGAGACCAGCCCCACCCACGCCGAGACCATGATCCGCTGGGCCATGATCGGCGTTATGGTCCGCCGGCTCGCCCGAGGATGCCCGGCCACGCGTCCAGGTCTTCGCCCCGTGCGCCGCACCGCTGCGGAGTAGAACTAGCCCCGTAGGCGATGATCGCTGCATGGAGCGTGTCGTAGACCTCGATGAAGCCGCTGCCGCTGTCGCGGACCGCCGGACTGCGTGGCAGGCGGCGGGGCTGGTCGCCGAGCCCGTAACCTGGCGCGACGGGGCGGCCCCGTGGCCCCAGCAGTTGAAGACAGAGCGCTCCCAGGTCAACGATCCCGACTCGGTCGGCATTCATCTGCACGATCTGAATGAGGCCGAACTCCTCGTTGTCCTCTACCGCGGCGGGTGGGCCGACATCGACTACGTCGTTGATACCGACGACGCCGGTGTTATCCCTGCTCCGACGGTGGTCTCCGCTCAGGCGTTCGCCTGCCTACTCGACGCCTGCATCACTCGGGTCTTCGGCATCAGATTTGACGTCGAGTAGCGAGCAGATCTCAAACGCGGTCTCAGTGGCTGAGCAGCCAGCCGATTCTGTCGTAGGCGAGGACCTGGTAGCCGACCATGATCGCAAGGAGCCAGCGGGCCGCGCGGCGCAGGTCGGCGAGGTAGAGCGCAGCCACCGCACCGAAGAAGACGGCGAGTTCGAGGAGTAGGCGCAATGGGCCGGGGGTGTGGATATCGCTCTCGCCCTTGGACGGGTCATCCGGCACGGTGAAGGAGCCCCACGCCCAGCCCACGGCGACGGGGAGTGCGACGACCATCAGCCAGTGCCACGGAGAGGGGACTTTGCGCCAGCTCCAGACGGCCAGGCAGAGCAGCGAGACCAGCTCAAGGAGGAAGCGGACCGCAAGCATGGCGCCGTTGTTGGCGAGAGCCAGCGTGACGTTCACCCGGCCGCCTCCGTACGTGCCTCAATCAGCATGTCATCGCCCCCTGTTGTTGCCGGCCCGTGCGTGCCGCCCAGTCGTGGATCAGGTCACCTCGGGTGGATTGACGCATCGTTCCCCATCCGGGAAGCCTCCACAAGGGCCGACGACCTGAACTCGGCGAGGTCTGACGGTCGGTCACAGATGCCGGTCGTATCCAGAGCCTCCGCGGCCTCAACCGGAGAGGGTGGACGCTCGACTTGGCAGACCGCCAGCTTCGCCCTCCCTCCAGAAGAGCCGCACCCACCTCAGCTCGTGCAGGTCAGGTGCATCGTGAGGACCGCTTGGACGAGGCTGGTGATGCGAGTGGTGGAGCATCGAAGCTTACGCAGGAGTCGCCAGGACTTGATGGTGGCCATGGCCTGTTCGACGAGGGCGCGGATCTTCGCGTGTGAGCGGTTGGCAGCCTGCTGACCGGTGGAGAGGGTCTGCCAGCGCCCCCTGTAAGGCACTCGTATGGTGCCGCCGGCGCCGCGGTAGCCCTTGTCCGCCCAGCACTCCACGCCTGCCTCCTGCAGGGCGTCGGTGACGCCGTGGGTGCGGGCGGCCTTGACGTCGTGGATCGCTCAGGGGAGTGCGGGCGATGCCCACAACAGCCGTCCTGCCGGGTCGGTGATCACCTGCACGTTCATGCCGTGCCTTTTGTGTTTCCCGGAGTAGAAGGGCCGGTCGGCGGCGATCCTGTCGATCGGCAGCAAGGTGCCGTCGAGGATGACGAATGCCTTGGTGGCCGCGGCCTTCATCGCCTCGGCGAGGGGTGGGGCGTGGGCGGCCAGAACCTCGACGGCCTCGGCGACGTAGCGGTAGGCGGTGGTCGTGCCGATGCCGAACCCGGCGGCAATCTGTGCACAGGTGTGCCCGCAGCGCAGGTGGGCCAGTGCGAGCAGGGCCTGACGGCCGGCGGTCAGTCGTCGCCAGCGGGTGCCGCGTTGCCGGCGATGATCCCGGAGCCGGGCGGACAGGAAGCGCAGGGCGGAGCTGGACACGTCGATCCCGGACGGGTAGACAAGCACGCGAAGCCTCTGGTGGAGACGGATCTCTTGGTCGAAACCCATCTAGTAGGGGCTTCACCCCGCTGTCAGCGCAACGCACCAACATCCGATGACCAAGTTGAAAAAGGCTCCGTGACGTTGTTCGCCGGCCCGACCTGGATGGCTTCAACCGGTCCCGGTTTGTAAGAGGTCGTTTCCTCCCGATGTTTCATCCCGGAATTGGTGTTTGATCCTGGTTTGTCGGGTCGCGCCAGGAGATGGTGGCTTCGCCGGTGAGACGGCGGGCCATCAGGTCGGTCATGGCGAGGTGGATCATGGCTTCGGAGCGGGCGGGCAGGGTCTCGTAGTCGCGAGCCAGGCGTCGGTGGAACATCAGCCATCTGTAGGTCCGCTCCACGGTCCAGCGCTTGGGCAGCGGGGTGAAGCCCCTGGTGCCGGGGTCGCGTTGGACGATTTCCATGTCGATACCGAGCCGGGCGGCGTGCTCGACGAGGTGCTGGCGGTAGCCGCCGTCCACCCAGACTTTGCGGACCGAGGGGTGGGCGGCCGCGACTTGGTCGACCAGGTGAGTGCCGGCGACGGAGTCCTGCACGCTCGCGGCCGTGACCAGCACCGCGAGCAGCAGTCCGAGGGTATCGGTGACGATGCTCCGCTTGCGGCCCACGATCTTCTTCGCCGCGTCGGTGCCCTGCCCGGCGGCCGGGACGCTGGTGGAGGTCTTCACGCTCTGCGGGTCGATCACGCATGCGGACGGCTCCGCCCGCTTGCCCTCCTTCTGCCGTAACAGGCTGCGCAGTACGCCGGTGAGCTGGGCGAACACGCCGTCCTTCTGCCACCTGGCGAAGTAGCCGTAGCAGGTCTGGAAGGGCGGGAAGTCGTGCGGCAGGTAGCGCCACTGCACGCCGGTGCGATCTACGTACAGGATCGCGTTCATGATCTCGCGCAGATCATGCTCGGGCGGACGCCCGATGTCCAGGGCATGCCGGCGGCGCTCGGCCCGCCATGCACTCAGCACCGGCTCGATCAACGCCCATCGGGCATCGGACAAATCACTGGGATACGGACGACGTTCGGCCATGACCTGGAGATACCGCCGACCAGGGGCGTGCGCCCAGGCGTGCACCGCAAGCAACGGGAGCACGGACACGCGACGGGCGTCTTGGGATGAGACAGGCGCAAGCCATCGTCCGCCCCAGCCGTCACCCCATAAGACGCATCCGCCGCACTCACTCCAACAGCTCCACCGGAGCAACGGTGTACGAGCTGACGGTTTCCTGGAGCCGGCGACCAGCCGTTGCAGCTCGCTGTTCTTTGGTGGATGGGCGGGGACGGCGGCGCTTTTCCTCCACGCCGTTGAGCTTCAGGGTGACCGTCCGGCCGGCAGAAAAAAGTTCTGTGGATCTTCGCGGCAACCTTTTCGGCCTCTCTGGCCACTCAGTGGTGTCCGGCCAAGTGGTCCGGTCAGATGCAACAGTTGAAAGAGAGCACAGGCATGTCCCTGGAACGAGAGCGCAGACATGTCCCCGGTCCACCCTCGTCATCGGTGGCGTCCCGCGTCGGCGGACACCGTGCCGACGGCGGTGGTGCGCGCGGGGGGCGTCCGAAGCATCGTGGTCGTCGGTTGCTCGCGCGTCGGGGTCTCTGGGGAGGGCTCGCCATGGTGGTCGTGGCCGGCTCGGCTGTCGTGGTCAGCCAGGCTTCGGCGGAGCAGAAAACCCTGGACCTGAAGAAGTGGTACGTGCTGGTCAACCGCAACAGCGGCAAGGTGCTGGACGACCGCGGCTCCGCCAGGAACGACGGCGCGGCGGTGGTGCAGTGGGCGCGCCACGGCGGGGCCAACCAGCAGTGGCGGTTCATCGACGCGGGTGACGGGTACTACCGGCTGAAGAACCGGACCTCCGGCAAGGTGCTGGACGACCTCGGCTGGTCGAAGACCGCCGGCTCCGCCATCGTGCAGTGGAAAGACCTGAACGGCACCAACCAGCAGTTCAAACTGGCCAAGTCGTCGAACGGCTACCTGCGTTTGGTCAATCGCTTCAGTGGCATGGCTGTCGGTGTCCGCAACGCCGCCAAGGCCGACGGGGGCGGCGTCGTCCAGAACCGCGACCGGGGCGGCGCCGATCAGCAGTGGCAACTCGTCCCGGCCGGGAGTGTCGGCGGCGCCGGTACGCCCACCGCGCCGGGCAGCGGCGTTCCCGCAAGTCCGACTCCGAGCGACACGCGACCGTCGTCCTCGCCCTCGTCCGCGTCTCCGTCGCCCGCGGGTGGTGGCGGCAGCTCGGCGAAGCGGTTCATGGGCAGTGACACGGTGCTCATCGGCGGCTCGATGTCCGACGCCTCGGCGACCGCCGCGCCGTTCGACGCGCGTTACGCCTATGTGCACAGCCAGCCCGCGCCCTCGTCGGACTACTACTCGGCAGCGCGCTGCCAGGACGCGTGGTCGAGCTGGTGGGGCTGCTGGAACGGCAGCACCACGGCGCCCGGCACTTACGTGACCTGGCGGGACGACGTGGCAGCCAAGGCTACGTACAAGGGCAGCCCGCGTCCGCAGAAGATGCTCTGGACCTGGTACTCGTTGCGCGACCTCGGGGATGCGGCAGGCGAGGGCGACGGTCCGGGCGAGGTCAAGGCCATCAACCGGCTCGACCTGCTCACCCGGTACCTGAACGACTACCGTTTCTTCCTCCAGAAGATCGGCACGTCGCGCGACGCGATCGACCTCGAGCCCGACTTCTGGGGCTACGTCCGGTCGCTCGGCGATCCGCACCAGGTTCCCGCACAGGTCTCGGGCGCGAATCCGAAGGATTGCGGATCGCAGGAGAACAGCGCCACCGGACTCGCCCAGTGCCTGATCTCGATGGCGCACAAGTACGCGCCGAACACCGCCGTGGGGATGCACCTTTCCTGCTTCGACTGGGAGACCACCACACAGGCTTGCGTCAAGGACTACGCGAGCCTCGGGGCGAAGAACGCCGACTTCCTGGTCAGCGATGTGTCGGACCGCGACGCGGGCTGGTACGCACAGCCGGCCCACGGCGGCCGTGACACTTTCTGGACCGGCCAGAAGGCCGCCGCCACGCTGAAGTTCTACAAGACGATGGCCGAGTCCGTGGGCAAGCCGGTGGTCCTGTGGCAGATCCCCGTGGGAAACATGGCGCAGAACAACACCCGCAACCACTACAAGGACGACAAGGTGGACTGGTTCTTCGCCCACATGGACCAGGTCGCGAACGCCCACATCGCCGGCCTGTTCTTCGGTCCGGGGCAGGACGAACAGACCACGGTCGAGTCCGACGGCCGAAACCTGATCAACAAGACGATCGCCTATCACAACTCGGGCGGTACAGCGCTCAAGTAGCGGTGCAGCACTCCAGTAGTGGTGCAGCACTCCAGTAGGTGAAAGTCGACGAAATGCGCCCCCATCTCTTCGATGGGGGCGCATTTCGTCGGCTTCGTCGGGCTGGGCCCTTCTCCGGGAGGCGGGTCAGCGCTTCAGGGTGAGGATGCCGGGCCGGTACGGCAGGTTGTCGTAGGAGGTGTTCGGCGGCGTGTTGGGCGACTTGCCCTGGTAGAGGAACTGCAGGTTGCAGGGGTCGATGGTCATGGTCTGGTCGGGGTTGCTGCGGACCAGGTCACCGTGGCTGATGTCGTTGGTCCAGGTGGCGCCGCTGTTGGCCTTGCCCGCGAAGGGGTTGGACTCGGTGGCGGCCTGCGGGGTCCACGGACCGTTCAGGCTGGTGGCGGTGAACGAGCGGAAGTAACGCTGCTCGCTCGCACCGCGAGCCTCGACGATCATGAGGTAATGGTTCTGGCCCTGGACCTTGTAGACCTGTGGTGCCTCGAACAGGTTCTTCTCCGTGTCGCTCATGACGGTCGTGTACGACGAGCCGAAGCTGCCGGGGAAGTTCCCGATCGGCATGGTCGCCTTGTAGATCTTGCCGTTGTCACCGGCGAAGAACAGGTGGATGTTCTTGTCGTCGGCGATCAGGGTCTGGTCGATCGGGCCGGTGGCGGAGTCGGTGCGGGGGATGCTGCCGGTGAACAGCGGCTGCGGCGCGGACCAGCCGTTGGGGTTGGTGGGGTCGCTGGAGGTGCGGTAGCTGAAGGGCGACGGACCCCACTGGTACGCCAGCACCCAGATGTTCTTGGGCGCGAAGTAGAACAGCGTGGGCGCCACCGCCTTCTGGTTCATGCCGGTCTGGCGGGCCGACGCCATGTCCGACCAGTTCGTGAAGGGGCTGAACGCCATCGAGCCGTAGGCCGATCCCGAGTAGTTCGACCCGTAGACCAGGTGCTTGCCGTTGTAGGTCACGGCGGTGAAGTCCTTCAGCGAGGACCACCCGTTCGCCGGCTGCGCCAGCGCGTCCGTCGAGGTCCAGCGGTAGGTCGACGGAAGAGCACACGTGTCGCTCTTCGGCGCCGCGGTCGGCTGGAAGGTCCAGCGTTGGTTGGCGCCGCCGCCGTTGGTGTCCCAGATCTGGACGGGAGTGCCGTTGGCGGTCCGACCGCCGGGGATCTCCAGCGCCCGGCCGCTGGCGACGTTGGTCAGCGTGTAGGAGCCGTCACTGTTCCGGTGGGCCTTCCAGTGCTGGTGGGCGCCGCCGTTGGCGTCCCAGACCGTCACCTTCGTCCCGTTGGCCGTCCGGTTGGCCGGCTCGTCCAGTACCCGGCCGCTGGCGACGTTGGTCAGCGTGTAGGAGCCGTCGCTGTTCCGGTTGGCCCGCCACTGCTGGTTGGAGGCGCCGCTGGCGTCCCACACCTGGAGCGGGGTGCCGTTGTCGTTCTGGCCCGCGGGCTCGTCGAGAACGCGTCCGGCGGCCGCGTTGGAGAGCGTGTAGACGGCGCCGGAGGTGATGTCCCCGGCCTGCGTGCCGCCGCTGCCGGTGCTGCCGGTGCTGCCGGTGCTGCCCAGGGCGGTGAGCACGGCGCTGTAGGCGGGCTTCTTGTTGCCGCCAGCGTCGAACAGCAGCGCGTTCTCACCGGTGCGCCAGGAGTCGCTGTCGCGGATGCCCCACACGGTGATGCCCGTGCAGCGAGCGACGTTCACGCAGGCCTTGACGGCGTTGGTGTAAGCGGTGGCGGACGCCTGGGCGATGTCGAGCTCGGTGATCTGCACGTCCACGCCGAGCGCGGCGAAGCTGGACAGGGTGGTCTGGAAGCTCGCCGGCGGGCCGCCGGTGCCGAAGTGGCTCTGGAAGCCGACGCAGTCGATGGGCACACCGCGGGACTTGAAGTCCTTGACCATCTTGTAGACGCCCTGGGTCTTGGCGTCGGACCAGTTCTCGATGTTGTAGTCGTTGTAGCAGAGCTTGGCGGCGGGGTCGGCGGTCCGGGCGGTGCGGAAGGCCTCCTCGATGAAGCCGTCGCCCAGCACGTCCTGGAACACGGAGCTGCGGTGCTGCCCGCTGCCGCCGTCGGCGAACGCCTCGTTGACCACGTCCCAGGCGTAGATCTTGCCCTTGTAGTGGGTCATCTCCTGGGTGATGTGGTTCTTGATCACCGAGCGCAGTGTGCTGGCGTCGGTGATGGACTTGACCCAGCCCGGCAGTTGGGAGTGCCACACCAGGGTGTGGCCGCGCAGGCGCTGGCCGTGCGCGGAGGCGTGGTCGACGATCCGGTCGGCGGCCCCGAAAGTGAAGGTGCCGCGGGAGGGCTCGATGGCGTCCCACTTCATCTCGTTCTCCGGGGTGATCATCTTGAATTCCCGGTCGAGAAGAGTGGAGTACGTGGAGTCGCCGAGCTTGCCCGCGGCCACTGCCGTGCCGAAGTAACGGCCGCTGCCGGCCGCCGCGTCGGCGGCGGTGGCCGGTGCGGCGGCCTCCGGCGTGCGTGCGGCCAGGGCGACCAGGGGTACGGCAGCACCCGCGGCGGCGAGGACCACGGAGGCGGCGATCACGCGGCGGGTCGCCGGACGGCGACGATGAGAGCGGTTCTGATCTGACAACGGCATGTCCTTCTGGCACAGCAGGGCTTGATCCGGCCCCGGATGCCTGTCAGTTGCCGCCACGCACACAAAGGTTGCCGCGATCAAGGGAAGCACTTTCGCGGCCGCCGCCGTCGCCCTGCCGCACAGCGGCGTTCACCGGGTCGGGACGAACCCTCCCCGGACCGACGCGGAGCCGCCCGAACCCTGTGCGTCGACGCGGTAGCCGTCGCCCGCGGCACTGCGCACGCCGGGGCCGTTGTTGAACTGCGCGGCGAACTCATGGCTCCCGGCCGGCACGGTCAGGCCCGGCTTGAGGACCCAGCGGTAGACCAGCGCGCCGCCGGCCTCCTGGACGGTGACGGTGAAGTCACCGTTCGGCAGGGTCTGCCAGGTGCCGGTGTTCTTCGCCCCGCCGGTCTGCACGATCCGGATCTCGACCGTGAGCGAGGTGAGCGGCTGGGTCGTCTTGAGGACGAGGTTGCTCTGCGTCCAGTAGACGGTGCTCTTCGGATCCAGCGAGCCGGCCGACCACAGCGGCCCGTTCTGGTTCTCGCCGCCGGTCGGCGAGGGACTGGTGGCCGACGGGGTCGGGCGCGAGCTGCCCGGGGTGGTGGCCGGGGGCGGCGCGACAGGGGTGGGGCGGGCCGATGTCGGGGGCGGGGAGCTGACGTTCGGGGACGGGGTGGCAGGCGTGGTCACGGTGGGCGTCGGCGACGGGGTCGCGACGATGGCGGCGACGGCGAGGCCGCCGGTCGTAAGGATGCCGCCGGCGGCGAGCCCGGCGAGGGCGACCCTGGTCCCGGACCTCGCGAACGGTCGCGCGCGGTGACGGACGGCGGGGCCGGCCATGCCGCGTTCCACCCGGGCCAGCATCCGCGCGCGGTCGGGCCGGTGGGCCTCGGCGGCCTCGCGCAGCCGACGGTCGATTTCCTCGTTCACCGGTTCCTCCTCCTCCCCGGCACCAGGTCCCCGGTCGCGTGTGCGCCCAGTAGCTTTTCCAGCTCGGCCATTCCCTTCGAGGTCTGGCTCTTCACGGTTCCGACCGATATGCCCAGCGCCGCCGCCGTGTCCTTCTCCGACAGGTCGAGGGCGTGCCGCAGCACCACACAGGCGCGCTTGCGGAACGGCAGCCGGGCGAGCGCCGCGCGGACGTCCAGCACGGCCGTCATGTCCGGCCCCTCCACCTTCTCGGGGCTGCGGGACCAGAACAGCGTGATCCGGCGTCGCTCCCGCACCGTGCTGCGGATCCGTCCCCGCGCCAGGTTGGCCACCACACCACGGGCGTAGGCGAGCGGGTGGTCGGCCTGCCGCAACCGGTCCCAGCGCTGCCACAGGGCGACCAGGGCATCCGCCGCGAGGTCGTCCGCCGCATCGGCCTCGCCGGTCAGGAGGTGTGCCAGACGGGCGAGCTCGGCATAGTGGCGTTCGAAGAATTCGTGGAACTCCGCGGACGCGTCATCGAGGACCATCCCCCGGTTGCCCTCTCCTTGCCATGATGTGCGCGTTAGTTGCGCGTTCAACAACGGGGAGCGCAGCCTAACAGTGCTCAGCCCTGGATTCGAACGGCGGTCGTGCTCGGTTGCGGGGCGGTGCAGGCCGGCCGGCGGGCTGGTCAAGGCCGGGCGAACCGGACGCCGGTCGGCTGCGCGACGTCCGGCTGCACGGCGGCGACGAGCAGCGCCAAGGGAATGCCCGTGACCATTCCGCGCCTGCGCCACGGTTGCGGCGCGGCGTGCTTCGTTGCCCTCATGCCCGTCCATCCGGTAGTTCGAGTCGGCCTTCCGGCTCCTAGTTGCCGCAGAGGACGAGAAGGTTGCCGCCGCGTACTCCTCCAACGGCCCCGGCGCCGGCGGACACGGACGTCGCTCGGTCATCCTCGCCCCCGAAACTCGACACCCCACCGCAGTACGATCGACCCACTCAGCCGTCAACCCCACCTACCGACGAGTTCAACGAACTACCGTTACGCACGCTTCGCTGCCGGGGCGGGAGACGGAGCCTCAAGCGGCTTGACGCCCAGTTGGGACAGTCGCTCCTGCTGCTCGGTGGACAACTGCGCCCAGGTGCTCGGATTCTTCTGCCGCTCCAGCCACCGCCCTATGTCATCACCGTCCATCAGCACCCCGGGCTGGATCTCGGGCAGGCTGCCATCGGCGTCGACCAGGTCGGCGAGGACGCGGTAGTGCCGCTGCCAGTCCAGCGGCCACGGGCAGTCCCAGTCCGGGTCGATAGCCGTCAACTGCTGCGCACGTTCCCGGGCCCGCTCGGGGTCCTTCCCGAGGCCGCCCTTGCGGCGGAGATTGGCCATGTGCTGCCCCACAGGCACCATCGCCTCGCCCTCGCCCTCGCCCCACACCTGATCCTGGCGCGGGGCGAGGTGACCGGTGGCCCGTCGGTACGAGCGGAGCGCGGCGAGCTTGTTCTCCCACGCCTCTTCGCCCGGCTCCCACACCATCCCGGCCTCCGGCGCGTCCAGCAGCTCCTTGCGCCGCTCCTCCAGCTCCCCGGCCCGCAACGCCTTCCTCTGCTGGTGCACCCACCTCCCCAGCGGAAAGGACTTCGTCGTGCCGACCTCGGTCTCCGTGTCGTAGGGCACGGCGTAGAGGCCGGTGATCTCGTTCTCCTTCCGCCAGCGGATGAGGGCCTGGTAGCCCTCCAGCCAGACGAGGCTGTCCGGCCGGTAGACGCGGGTGCGCAGGAACGCGGCGATCGTCGCGGCGTCCTTCGGAGTGGAGAAGTGGAGCAGGGCCGACTCGGCGGCGGCCTGCGTGTCGTCCTGCTCCTGGTCCTCGCCGGCACCCTCGCCGTCGGCGCCGACGATCCGGCCTTCCTCATCGCGCTGGACGTGCACCTTGCGCTTGCCATGGGTGAGGGCGCGGGAGGCGAGCTGCTGCAGGAAGACCGGCACGATGAATCAGCGGCCTTCGGGGCCCGGCGCTTATTGCCGCTCAGCGGCTTGACCAGGTCAGGCGGCTTGTGCGGCGTCGGGGGTGAGCAGCGTGTCGGTCTCGGTCAGATGCAGCACGCTCGCGGGCTGGGTCTGCAGGCCGGTGATGAGGAGATGGCCCCCTTCGGCCAGAAGGCGGTGGCGGAGCTTGAGCAGGAGGTTCAGGCCGACGGAGTCCATGAAGGACACCCCGGACATCTCCAGTTACTCCCTGCCTCTCAGGTGCTCGATGGCCGCGCGTGCAGTGGCGCCTATGACCGCGTCGGCGCGGGGCAGTCGGCGGTCGGCACGGGCGGCCTGGGTGAAGACGACGGCCGTGTACGTGCGGCCGTCGGGCAGTTCGACGACCCCGGCCTCGTGTCGCATGACGCCGAACGTCCCGGTCTTCCCGTACAGCGCCACCTCGTCGTAGGGGAAGCCCGCCGCGAGCCGGTGCTGCCAGGGCTGGAGGCCCATCGTCCGGCGGACGAAAGCACAGGCGTCGGGGGAGGCCGCCTCGTCCGTCCAGATGGCGCGCAGCAGACGAGCCATTTCCGCGGGGGTGGTCGAGGTCGCCCATGCGGGATCGTAGACGCTGGGCGGCACTGCCCGGTCGTTGTCGGCGATCCGCGCCATCGCCGCGTCCACCGACTCAGTGCCCGTCTCCGCCAGCAGTCGGGCCAGAGTGCCCGCGGCACCGTCGTTGAGCTGGGTGCGGAAGAGGCCGAGGGCCCGGCACGTGTCGTCGAATGCCGCAGCGCCGACGTGGTGGAGTACCGCGTCGGCTGCCGCGTTGTCGGAGATGCTCATCATCATGACGACCAGGTCGCGCAGGGACATCGACACCTCGTCGCGCAGTTGTGAGATGCCGGTAGGCCCAGGCAGCCGGTCCTGGGACGGCAGGGTGACCCGTTGCCGGGGGTCGAGCACGCCAGCGTCCACCTGGCGGCCGTAGGCCACTGCGAGCGGCATCTTGTAGACCGAGCCCATCAGCACGGCCTCGTCGGCATCGACCGTCACCGCCGCCGTGGGTCGGTGCAGTTCGGCCACATGGAGCCAGCCGCGCACGCCGGCATCGCCGAACATCCCACGCAGGGTGCGCTCGATGCCCCTGCGCGGGGCCGCCACGCTCATCGGTCCCTTTCCCTACCTGGGCGGTGTGCCGATGCCAGCGCGTCGACCAGCGCCTCGGCGGCTTCGTCCGCGTGCGCGGCGGCCAGCCGCCGGGCGTCCCATACCACCCGCAGCCGCAGCGGCAGCGCCGGGTCGGTGGTCGGCCGCCGGGCGACGCCGTCGGCCATGAGCGTCTCGTCGGCCGTGACGAGTACGGCCTGGCCGGCGGCAACAAGAGCCAGCCCGGCGCGCTCGTCCGAGACCACCACTGTCTCCACCCGCCGCCCTTGCCCCGCGAGCTTGTCCAGGAACAGGTCGTGCGCCGCGGGCGCTTCAGCGCGGGGCCGGACTGCGTACGGCAACAGCCGCCCCGCCCGCGTGCTCCCCGCACGCCGGGTCGATTCACTCATGGCCTCATGCGGGTTGCGCGGCGAGGCCCGTCCGGCTGCCGCCTTGCCTGGCGTGAGCCGCCCGGTCGGGGCATCACCCGTGGCATCAGTGCCACCCGTGTCGTCCGGTGTCAGCAGCCACATCGGGAGCAGCGTCACCGGGCCCGCGGCCAGACCGTGGAGTACGGCGGGGTGGCGGACGACGGCCAGGTCGAGCCGTCCGGCGGAGACGTCCGTCAGCAGCGTGGCCGTCGGTGCCGTCACCACCGAAACACGGCCCCGGACCCCGGCGCGAACGGGCGCGGCGGCGACGGACGCACCGAGCCGGGGCGGCAGTTCGGGCGGCAGGCCGAGCCGGAGGCGCTGCCCGTCCGCCCCCTCCCGGGCACCGGTTTCCCTCAGTTCGGCCAGCGCGGTGAGGGCCCGGCGGGCGTGCGGGAGCAGCAGAGCGCCCTCCTCAGTGAGGGAGACCCCGCGCTCCCGGTCGAACAGCCGCACCCCCAGCAGCGCCTCCAGCCGTCGCAGCCCTTGGGAGAGGGGCGGCTGGGTGATGCCCACACGCTGTGCGGCGTCCCCGAAGTGCCCTTCCTCCGCTATGGCGACGAAGATTTCCAGGTGTCGCTCCGTCAGCATGCGCCCCCCATGGTCTGCAGCGATATGCCGAACGAATCAGCGCGCGGCCGAAAGTGTATTCGACACAAGGTGGTTGCCGAGGTTTGACTCCACTTCCCAGGCCTGGGTCACAAGGAGCAGTTGAAGCCCACGAGCGAAGGAGTACCGCCATGTCCTCTCAGCAGCCCGCAGTCGCCCCGCACCGTCCGAGCCGCCGCAGCGTGCTGCGGACGAGTCTGGCCGCCGGGGCCGTCGGCATCACGGGAGCGTCCGAGACCGCCGCAGCGGCAGCTCCCGGCGGCCGGCCGGCCCAGGACACTGCCGGCCGGGCGAGCAGCGGCGTTTGGCTGCGCTGGCTCGGCGTCGCGGGCTGGGAGCTGGACTTCGACGGGCACCGGCTGCTGATCGACCCGTATCTCACTCGGCAGCCCTACGAGGGCCCCGACGGCAGAGTTGACATGGCGCGGGAGCTGGAGGTGAACCACCGGATCATCGACCGGGTGCTGGGCGAACACATCACCAAGGCACCCGAGTTCATCCTGCTGACCCACGGCCACTGGGACCACCTCGCCGACGTGCCGTACCTCCTGGACCACCCGGCCTGGCGGGACAAGGAGATCAACGTCCTGGGCACCGAGACACATCTGCACCTGCTGACCGCCATGGGTGTCCCTGGCAAGGGACGCAAGCACCGCCCGGTGGTGGTCTCAGGGGGTGAGGTGCTGCGCTATCCCCTGCAGTCGTCCCGCAAGCGGTCCCGCCCGGACTACACCGTCGAGGTGGTGCGCAGTCTGCACAGCCAGCTCGGCGGCTACGGCTTCGACCCGTACGGCACCCTGACCGCCTCCCCTTCCCGGCCCCGGACGCTGGGAGATCTGGTGGAGGGCGGCACGCTGGGCTACCAGGTGACTGTGGGCGACCGGCTGAGCGTCATGTTTCTCAGCGGTACGGCCAACTTCGCGGCCCGAGAAGTCACAGGCGCCACGCCGGACGTCCTGGTGCTGGGCGCCAGCGGGCATGCTGCCGTGCACGACTACTTCGAGCGCGCCGTCAGCACCCTCGGCCGGCCCCGCGTCGTCGTCCCGAGCCACCACGACGATATGGTCACGGCGCTGGACGACCCTGCGGTGCACGACACGGTGAACCGCGGCGTGGTCGACCAGCTTGAGCAGGTGGTCGGAGCCGACGGCCGTGTTATAGACCCCCGCCATCTGGAACCGTTCGAAATCTGAGCCCCCCCGGCACGCTCAGCAGGTGTCGCTGAGGCGCTGTCACGTTGGCTGACAGGGTGAGATGATCTCCTTCGGATCGTGGTGGAGGGGGATTGTCCTTGGCGAGCACGTCGCCGTCGTACAAGGGGCACCGGTACCCGGTCGAGGTGATCTCCCACTGTGTGTGGCTGTACTTCCGCTTCCCGCTGTCATTCCGGGAGGTGGAGGAGCTGATGCTCCAGCGCGGCGTGATCGTCTCCTATGAGACGGTCCGGCGGTGGTGCCGGAAGTTCGGGCAGGCCTACGCCGACGGACTGCGTCGCCGCCGACCCCAGCCCGGGGACAAATGGCATCTGGACGAGGTGTTCATCAAGGTCAACGGGGAGCGGAAGTACCTGTGGCGGGCAGTCGACCAGGACGGCAACGTGCTCGACATCCTCGTGCAGAACGGCCGGGACAAGGCCGCGGCCCGGCGCTTCTTCCGCCGTCTGATGAAGAAGACGAGCGCGGTGCCGAGGGTGATTGTCACGGACAAGCTCCGCTCCTACGGCGCCGCTCACCGTGAGGTCATGCCCTCGGTTGAGCACCGTTCCCATAAGGGCCTGAATACTCGGGCCGAGAACAGCCACCAGCCAACGCGGCAGCGTGAACGCGCTATGAAGGGCTTTCGCAGCACCGGTGGCGCCCAGTGAGCTTCTTCAGCGTTGCCGCTCCAGGGTGAGGATGGCTTTGGCGATTGACGTCATGCGGTTGGGACTGCATCGGGATCTGCGGAAGATGCGCCAGGTCTTCAGGCGCGCGACGCCGCGTTCGACCGGTGCCCGTGCTGCGGCCAGGGCCCAGTTGAGGGTCTTCTCGGTGAGGGTGAGTTCCTGCAGGGGCTTGCGCTTGATGCCGGTGCTCACCCAGGGGCCGCCGCCCTGGTAGGCGAGGTCGGCCAGGACGGGGACGCCCTGGCGCTCGCAGATGCGGATGATCCGGTGGGTGCGGGCGGCGGTCAGGTCGTGAGTGCGGCCCGGCAGGGCGGGTGAGAGCCACAGCAGCCGGCCGTCCGGATCGGTGATTACCTGCACGTTCACCCCGTGTCGGCGGTGCTTGTGGGAGTAGTCGGCCCGTCCGTCGCCGACCCGGTCGCACTCGGCGAGCGTGCCGTCCAGGAGGACGAAGTCCGGATCCTGCTCGCGTAGGACCTTCAGCAGGCCCGGTGCACGGTCGGCGAGGAGGTCGATGACCGCGCTGGTGTAGGCGTGGGCGGTGGACTCGCTGATCCCGAACCCGGCGGCGATCTTCGCGAGGGTGGTGTGTTCGCGCAGGTACACCAGTGCCACCATCGCGCGCTGGGACGGACGGAGCTTGCAGCGCCGGTCACCCTCACGGGTGACGACGAGCATGGTCACCCACTCCACGAGCGCATGCGGCAGGACAGATGACCAACGAGGCCCCCGAGCAGCGTGGTTGAGACGTCAGACATCTCGATCAACAGCTCGGGGGCCTCGCTCGTTGCGCTTCATGGACCGTCACCTGATCGGTGGCCAGCTCGAAGAAGCTCAGTGTGCGCGTTATGCTCATGGTCCGTCAGGTGATCGTGTTCGACGCGGCCGACCTGCATGTGGAGAGCGCATTCTGGGCCGGCATTCTCGGTGGGCACGTCTTCGAGGATGACGATTGGCACAGCGTCATCGATGCTGCCGGAGAGTGGCGGATCGGCGTGCAACTGGCGCCAAACCATGTCCCGCCCGACTGGCCGCACGGCACGACCCTCCAGCAAGTGCATCTCGACCTCCACGTCAACGACCCGCGAGCTGCGCACGAGGAGGCCGTCGCCCTGGGCGCCCGGCTCCTTCAACCAGCTCCTGATCTTGATGCCGCCGAGGGGCACCAGGTGTACGCGGACCCGGCCGGGCATCCGTTTTGCATCGGGTGGGGACAGCCGTCCCGAGGGCACTGTCAACTTTGACGTACCGTCAGATGATCATAAGGTGATTTGCAATCTTCACCTCTGATTCCGCGAATGAGGCGCCGAATCGACCTGCCGGAGGGAGGATCCGATTGGGGTTTTCCTTCTTGATCATCTGACGTCCAGTCAAAGTTGACAGTGCCCGCAGGAGAGATCCGAGGCGACACTCACCCGCCGTCGCCCCATCCGTTCGATGACCGGGCCGGTGACGAGTGCAGCGAGCACGGCGGGCAGCAGTGTGCAGAACGCGACGATCCCGGCCTTGGCGGCGCTGCCTGTGCTCTGCAGCACGAACCACGGCACGCCCATGTAGGTGAGGCAATTCCCTGCGATCGAAACGAGGTTGGCAGCAAGGACCATTGCCAGAGGACGGCGATCAACCGTCCCGAAGTCTAACGAAGCAGGTCAGCCGGTGGGCGAAGCGAAGTGGTCAGCGTGTGGCGCGCACAGCGAGGCGCACCGCGATGTGGTGTTCACAAGCAGCGCCTCCAACACTTCGCCGGGATGACCACCCGGCACCTCCACGCATTGTCCCCTCGGGCACCGGCCCTCCGCAACGGCGACCCTCTCGGACGCGCCGCTGCGCCGGCGGATGACCGCGGCGACCAACAAGGTCGAGTCGTTCAACCGGTTCTCCCAGTGGATCGGCTTCGGCAACCTCGGCGTCATCGCCGACAATGACCCCATCGAGCAGGAGAAGGCGATGAAGTTCAACGCGCTGCTCACGAACGCGGTGATCTCCCACAACGCCCTGGACATCGCGGAGATCGTGCGGCAGCTGCTGGAGGAGGGATGGGAGATCGACCCGGAAGACCTGGCGCACATCTCGCCGTACCTGACCGAGCACATCAACCGGTTCGGCGAGTACAGCACCCACGAACTCGGCATCCAGCCCGACGCGTACGACCCGAAACTCGACGTCGACTTCACACCGCTGCGCGAACAGGACCTGACCGCCGCCGGACTCGGTCAGGCCGCTTGACGACCGCGAGCCTCCTCGCGTGAGCACGGGGCCTGCAGTCGAAGTGGCGCCCGAAGCCACCTCTTATGGCTTCGGGCGCTGCTTCTCGTTGGTGCTGTGCGAGGTCAGGCGCCGGCGGCCAGGCTGAGCGTCTGTCCGGCCTGGCGCCGACGGTGCTCGTGGGCCTGGTCCAGGTTGGCGCGCAGCTGCTCGGCGACAGTGCCCGGGTTCGGTGTCGGGGACGGTCAGGACGGGGTGGCCTGCGTCGAGGATGCGCCGGTAGGTCCCGCGGTACTCGCCGTTGCCGTCCGGGATCAACGCGGCGGCTCCCGGGGACTTGGCCGCGGCGGTGGCGCACTCCTCGGCCCTGTTCTCGTACAGCTACGGCCAACGGACATGCGCTGTGTGACGGGGTGCCGGTAAGAACCGCGTCACCGATCCTGCTGGCTTATTCCGTGCCCAACGAGCCGTCAGCCCCGCTGGGCACGGAATAAGCCAGCAGGATCGTCACCAGCCGCAAACGACGGGTCTACTCCGTAGACTTCGCAAGCCGGGGCAGTTCGGGTGCGGACGTCGCCTCGGCGAGCTCGACCCGGCCCCCTTCAGTTCGGCACCGTCACCTCGATCGCGAAACTCCTCGACGTCAGCAGGAACACGATCTACAAGTACGTGCCGAAAACGGTGGGGTTCATTGAGCACGCCGACCTTTTGACACCGTTCCGCGCGCATGATCCGGCGCTGATCCGGCCAGCGACCGCCCGTCGGCACGGAGCCGGCGCCTCGAGGAGGACCGCTTGCCGCCGGACCCCGCCGGGGCGGATCCGCCCTTCGCCGCCCACAGCGCGGTGGCGATGTAGAGCAGTTGCTCGGGGATCCGGAACCACAGTGGCGTGGCCGGGTCGCCGTTGAGCGGGATGTCCTCGACGGCGGCGTAGATGTTGGCGGGAAAGACCAGAACGAAGAACACCGCCAGGCTGATCCCGGCTATCGGGCGGGTTGAGGCCCGGACGAGCCCGGCGGCGCCGAGGAGTTCCAGCACGCCGGTTCCGTAGACGACCGCGGTGGGGAACGGCACGAAGGGCGGGATCAGCCCCTCCAGTTCGTCGCGGCTGGGCATCGCGGTGACGCTGGGCGGGGCGAAGTGCGCGGCCGCGGTGAAGACGAGCAGCACCGCCATGCCGTGGGCGGCGCTGGCCCGCCACGTGACGAACCGGCCGACGCCCAGCGCGCCGAGCACCCGAAATCCAGCTGTCGGGACGGCGAGCAGCATCACGGTCTCGAACATGGGCGTCCTTTCAGTGCGCGCGAGTTGACGAAACTTACCACTGGGAAGATAGTCTTGCTCTGCGATGTTGTCAACGGTAAGATTTTGACCATGACCGATCGCCCCTACCATCACGGAGACCTGCGCCGGGCCGCACTGGCTGCGACAGTCGAGGCCATCAAGGAGGGCGGCAGCCCTGCCGCCCTCAGCCTGCGCGACGTCGCCCGCCGCGCCGGCGTCTCGCACGCGGCCTTCAAGCACCACTTCGGCGCGAAGCCCGGCCTGCTCACCGCACTGGCGGCGGAGGGCTACAACCTGCTCGCCGACGCCCTGACCGCGGCTGGTGACGACCTCGTCGAGGCCGGCGTGGCGTACGTACGGTTCGCGGCCGGGCACCCGGCGCACTTCGAGGTGATGTTCCAACCCGGCCTGTACCACGCCGACGACCCGCTCCTCTGCGCCGCGGAGGAGCGGGCCGGCCGGGCGCTCACGGCGGTGCTCTCGACCTCGGCCGGCGATGGCCATACCACCGAGCTGGCCGCCTGGTCAATCGTCCACGGCTTCGCCAGCCTGTGGCTGAGCGGTGCACTGCCTGCAGGCCTTGGCGACGACGCGGGAGACGCCGCACGGCCGGTCATCTCACTGCTGGCGCTCACCCCGTGAGTGCGGCCTGCGGCAGCGCCTGGCCTGCCCCGACTGCGACCCAAGCGCGGGCAGTCGCAGGTAGCCGACAGGAAACCAAGAATGCGCGGCCCGGAGTCATAAGAGGTAACTCCGGGCCGCCTTCGACTGTACGCGGGCTCACGCATGCTGGGCCGACTGCTGGTCGTCGGCGTCCGCCGGTGCCCGGGGCCCCGGCACGGTGATAGGGCTGGACCGGTGCCCCTTGCCACCCGCGCCGGAACATCTCACAGGTGGGGGAGTGGAAGAAAACCCGCGATAGGGAGCTTTGGAATGCCCTTGTTGGAGGAACAGGCAGGTCGGCGGCCCGCCTGGGCGGGGCGAGGCCTGTCACCAAAGGCGCTCTGCCCAGATGAAGGCGAGGCTGACGGCGCCGGTGCCGATGCCGTAGCACGCGCCGCGCAGGATGTGGGTGAGCGCGGTACGCCGGCGGCGGGCAGCCCAGGCCAGGGCGGCAGTGAGCTGTTTCGCGAACGAGCGGGACGGGCGGGGGCTAAGTGCTGTCCCGTAAATGATCTCCGAGTTGCCTCGGGCAGGGCTTGCCACGGTGCGGCTCGTTGGCCTATCCGGCGACGGCGAGGTTGTGCATGCGGGCGATGCCGAGCATGGCGTGGTGGACGCCTTCGCCCTTGAGGCGGCAGTCGCGGAGGATCTTCCACGTCTTCATGCGCGCGAAGACGTGCTCGACGCGGGCCCGGACCTGCTTGTGTGACTTGTTGTGGTCCTCTTTCCAGTCCGGGAGTGCGGTCTGGCCGCGCTCGCGGCGGTGCGGGATGACAAGTCCGGTGCCCGGGTAGCCACCGTCGGCGATGGTGAGGGTCTTGCCGACGGCGGCTTTGGCGCCGGATTCCTCCCACGCCTTGCAGTCGTTGCGGTTGCCAGCGAGCGGCCGGCCCACCACGACGACCAGGCGGGTGTCGGCGTCGATGACGACCTGGTGGTTGGTGGAGTAGCGGTAGTTTTTCGACTGCGCGGCGATGGTGTGGTCGCGGGTCGGCACCAGGGTGCCGTCCACGATGAGCACAGTGTCCTTGGCGAACCGCTTTCGGGGCTGGAGAGCGAGCATGGGCCCGAGGTGATCGATGATCCGGTCAGCCGCCGACTTGGAGACCCCGAACAACCGGGCGAGCTGGCGCATCGTCAGATTCGTGCGCCAGTACGCCACGACCAGCAGTGCCCGGTCCTCCAGCGGAAGGCTCCACGGCCGACCCTTGCGGGCAGCGTCCGCACCCTCGCGCCGGAGCACAGTCACCAGCTTGCCGAAGCGGCGGGGGCTCAGCCCAGTGAACGGCCTATCCAGGACGGCTCCGACGCCGTGATCACACCAGGCACTGCGAGATCATCTCACCCGTGACCAGCAGTTACGAGACAACCTTTAGCCCGCCTGCCGCACAGCGGCCCGGTAGCGCGACGGCGGGATCCCGTACCGCCCGGAGAATGCTTGCCGCAGCGCCTCCGCGCTGCCGAATCCGCAGCGGGCCGCCACGGCCGCCATCGGCAACGCGGTTGAGGCGAGCAGCTGCGCCGCAGCCTCCGTCCGGGCAAGCCGGACGTACCGACCCGGCGCCTGCCCCAGATGGTCCGCGAACAGCCGGGTGAGATGACGCGGCGTCACCCTTGCCCGTGCGGCCAGCGCCTTCGTGCTCAGATCGGCGTTCGGGTGCGCAGCGATGTGCTCGACGAGGCCCCTGACCAGTTCGTCACGCGGCGCCGGAGATGCCGTGAACAGGCTCATCTGCGCCTGGTTGCCAGGCCGTTGCAGATAGACGACCAGGTCCCGGGCCACTTGGCGCGCCAGTTCGGGGCCATGGTCCTCCTCGATGAACGCGAGCGTGAGGTCCAGGGCGCTGGTGACCCCCGCCGCCGTGTAGACGTTCCCGTCGCGGATGTAGATCGGCGCGGAGTCAATGGTGACCTCCGGGTGCTGGTCGGCAAGCCGGCGTGCGTATCGCCAGTGCGTGGTCGCCCGCCGCCCGTCGAGCAGCCCGGCGGCGGCCAGGACCCCCGCCCCCGTGCACACCGACGCCACCCGGCGGCTCTCCTTCGCGAGCCGCCGGACGTGCCCCACGAGCCGCGGATCGGCCGCCGCCCGCTCGAAACCCACCCCGCCCGACACGATCAGGGTGTCCAGCGGGCCGACGAGCCGTTCAAGCGGTTGATCGCTCCCCAGCGTGAGCCCTGTGCCGCAGACGAGCGGACCGCCTCCCGGCCCGACCACACGCACCCGGTACGGCACGGCCGGCACGCCGATCCCATTGGCCATGGCCAGGGGCGTGGTGACACACGCGATGTCCAGCAGTTCGGCCGCCTCGTACCCGACCACCACCATCAGCCGCTCCGCCATGCGGCGACCCTATGCCGGAAGGACGAGTACCCCAAGGGATCGGACATCGTTCCGGCAGGCCGTACCCCGGCGGTCCGTACCGGCCGGACCGTGGGGGCATAGCCGCACGCATCGTGAGAGGACCCCGATGACCGACTCCGTACGCGACGACGCCGCGGGCACCCGGCCGCGGCGACTGCCGCACCGCTGGCCCACGCTCGCCGCAGTCGCCCTGGTGGTCGTGACCTTCGTGGACGGTGTGCCGCCCGTGGGTCTGCTCGCCGGTCTCCTCGCCGTCATGCCTGTGTGCTACCTACTCTTCGGCGCGTTCCGCGGCGAACTGCGCGGCTCCCGCGTCCTGGCCGTTCAGCTCGCGGGCCTCGCTGGCTTCACGGCCATGGCCGCGCTCGCCCTAGCCGTCGACGAGAAGCTGGGCCTGCGCATGGTCGCCGTGGGCTGGCTGGCCCACGGGATCTGGGACATCCTCCACCACCGGTCAGGCAGGGTCGTCCCGAGGGCCTGGTCGGAGTGGTGCGCGGTCGTCGACGTGGGCGGCGCGCTCGCGATCCTGACCCTCGCCTAAGGGGTGTTCCGTGACCAGCAGTTACGGGACAGCCCTTAGCTTGATCTTTAACCTTCGGCGTCGAATGGTGTGTCGAACTTGATCACTCGGTCCGGTAACTGCGGTACGTAGAAGCGGCCTTCGTCTGAACATGTGCTCCGACCAAGGAACACACACGTCCAGCACGAAGGCCGTGATGATGAGTCTGCTGCATCGCGATGCCCGGCAGGAGGCGTTGGCAGAGCCGTCACGCTTCCGGGGAGCACTGTCAACTTTGACTGGACGTCAGATGATCAAGAAGGAAAACCCAATCGGATCCTCCCTCCGGCAGGTCGATTCGGCGCCTCATTCGCGGAATCAGAGGTGAAGATTGCAAATCACCTTTGTGATCATCTGACGGTACGTCAAAGTTGACAGTGCCCCTGACCGTGGAGACCGACGATCTGAACAAGCGCATAGCCGAGGGTGTCGAGGCCAGCGTTCCCGGCCTGCTCGACGTGGCCGGCGGCCCGGACAGCGCCGCCGCCCTCCTGATCTCGGCCGGCGACAACCCCGAGCGCCTCATCAACGAGGCGGCCTTCGCCGCCCTATGCGGCACCAGCCCTGTCGAGGCGTCCTCCGGCAAGACCCAGAGACGTCGCCTCAACCGCGGAGGCGATCGCCAGGCCAACGCCGCCCTCTACCGAATCGTCCTCAGCCGCCTGCGCTGGGACGACCGCTCCCAGGACTACCTACGGCGACGGCTGACCGAGGGCAAAACGCGCCGAGAGATCATCCGTTGCCTGAAGCGGTACGTCGCGCGCGAGATCTACCGGCTGATCATCCCCATCAGAACGGCTGTTGCCCACGGGGCCCGGCTGGAGCCGTGAGTTGACATCCATAGGGGCATCCACCTGGCGGGAGGCGGCCTGGCTCCCCAGCGGCCTGCTTCGCCGCCTCGGGCTCCTGCACACCGTCGCCGTCCCTCAGGTCGTCACCGGCCATGAGGCCCGGCTGGGGGAGTGGTGGATCCTGGAGCTGGACCACGATTCCGACATCGGGCTGCGCCGGGCCGAGCTGGTGCAGGCCCTCACCGACCCGGAGCACGGTCTGCCACTGGAACTGCAAGGGCACCGCGATCTGACGGCGGGAGCCTCGGCCTGGTCCTCCTGAAGTCCCCGGACCGCACCGCCACCCTCCAGCTGCGCTACGACCGAGTCGACCACCCGATCAGGGAAGACCGGGCCGAGATGTTCGCGGCGATCCGGCGGCGCACCAGGACCATGACGGGTGAGGCATCGTTGCCGGCGATGCCCGGCTGCTCGGCCACCGGCTGAGCCAAGTCACGAGGCGAAGGGGCCTTCGTCAAGGCCCCTTCACCGAAGGGATTGCCGCAATACGACGATGTCCCATGCCCCGCGCGCTTGCCGTACCGTTTTCGGACTGCGCCTGCCCAGGGGAGTGCGGCGGGCCGGACCGGGGAGAGGACGGCGTCGGAGTGGACGGGGACGATCAGGAGACCTGGGGCGAGCGAGCGATCTGCCGAACCGCAGATCCGGACGAGCTCTTCGTGGACGGCGCGGCCCAGAACAGGGCCAAGGCCCTCTGCACCGGCTGCCCGGTGCGCACCGAGTGCCTGGCTTATGCCCTCGACCATCGCATCGAACACGGAATCTGGGGCGGCATGACCGAGCGTGAACGGCGGGCTCTCCTGCGACGGCGCCCCCTGGTCACATCCTGGCGACGCCTGCTCGAAGCCGCCCGGTCGGAACACGAACGACTCGCCGCTCCGGACGAAGGACAGGCCTGGGACGCCGCAGGATGAAAGCTCACCTGTCCCGCCGTTTCCTCTCCCGACACCGGCGCCGCTGAGCCCGGGCCTACAGCAGGTCCACCTCCGCGTCGACGTACCCGAACTCGCGGGCCATGTGCACCAGCGCCTCCCGCAGCAGGCGCTGGCGTTCTGCGCGGCCCATGGCGGGCGCGGCGGTGATGGTGACGGCCATCCGCGACCTGGTGCCACCGTCGTTCCTGCCGAGGGGCGCCAGGTCGACGAGCGTGTCCAGGGGCGGCAGGACGCCGTTGTCGGCGGGCTGTTCGCACGTCATTCGCAGTTCGGTGGGCGGGGCGGCCCACGAAAGCCCGGCCGGGTCGCCGACGACGTTGGGCAGCAACGCCGCTCGCCCAGACGCACGTCGCTTGAGGTGAGCAGAAATACAAGGTTCGCGAGACGAGCGGGGCGGGCGGCCACCCGGACAGGTGGCCGCCCGCGCGCTGTCACAAGTTGAGGTAGAAGCGCACGGTCGTGCCGTCGTCGCCAGTGTGCACGCGCACCAGGTCGGCCACGTAGTGGACCAACATCAGGCCCCGGCCGCCCAACTGGCCGCGCTCCGGCGGGCGGCGGCCAGCCAGCGGATCGGTCAGCCGGCCCGCATCGCGGACCTCACACACCAGCTGCCCCTGCTCGGCCCAGATGGCGAGTGTCCCGCGGCCTCCGCCGTGGACCACGCTGTTGGTCGTCAGCTCCGCGACCGCCAGCTCCACATCCATCAGCCGCTCCCCGGTCATGCCCAGCCGCGCGGCCTGAACAAGAGCGAACTGGCGGACCGCCGGAAGGTCCTCACCACCGTAGGAGAAGGCCGCGGCGTCCGGTGCAGGCGCCAGCGCCTGGTTGTACCGGTCGACGACCGCCTGCCAGTCGTAGGCGTCGCTGACCGACTCACGTCCCTCCCCGCTGATGAGGGTCGGGTGGGTGACCTTCGCATCGGCGATCACCTCCGGGTCCAGCCGCACCTCGTCGTAGGGGCACAGGATCGTCACCGCCCGGCCCTCGAACGCGGCGTTGATCAGCGCCTCGTGCTGCGCGCACGCCGGGTACTCCACCGCGCTGCGTCCGGCCCAGATCGGCTCGCCGATGATCCGCACGCGCCCCTTCGGGTGGGCGTCGGCGAATCCGCGCAGCACCTTGGGGATGATCCGCCCCGGGTTGCGGCCGGCCTCGGTCATGTCCAGGAACAGGATGCCCTCGGCGTCCCCGCCCAGACCTGTCTTGATCAGTTCCAGGTTGGGGCCGGGCACCGCCACGGCCATCGGCTCGCCGTTGGCCAGGCCCTCGCGCAGGAAGGCCACCGTCTGCTGCGTGTACTCCTGCTCAGTGCGGTAGAAGAGGGCAGGGTGCACGAACGCCTCGTGGGTGGTCACCGTGCTCGTCACAGAGCCACCTCGATCCGGTCCAGGCCCGGCCAGAACATCTCCAGAACCCGCGGCAGCTGCGGCGGGGGATTCTCGACCACAACCCTCCCGTCGGGCAGGTTCATGGCGGTGACCGCCAGCGCGGTTACCCCGGCCACGTCGACGAACGCCACATCCGACAGCTCCACGTACGACACGCCCGCGTGCCGCCGGGCCAGCTCGGACAGGGCCTGCTCCCAAGAGGGGCGAGTGAGGGCGCTGATCTCACCGCGGGCTCGTATCCCGGAACGACCGGGCAACGGGCTCACCTCCAACGCGGCCCTCCCGGGCTCCGCCGGGGCGGGCCAGCCCACCGCATGTGGGGCATCCACGCTCGGACTCCTTCACATCAAGCCGCCTGCCGACAGTCCCGGCACGGGCAGAGGAAAAGCTCCGCCGACGGGGCAGTGTATCCAGGCGGCAGACACGCCTGGTTCTGCAAATGGGAGCGAGCAACCTGTAGTCGGCCGATATGCCTGTATGCGTCTCATGCCCGGTCAGGGGCGCCTCTCGCCCAAGACTCACGCAACAGTCAGACGCACCTTGGCGCGGTTCGGGCTCGCGGACTGGAAGGCCGCGTGGCGGCACGGGCATCGATGCCGCGGTCACTCACCCCAGCGCGCACCTACGCGCTCCCAGGGTTCGGCGTCTGCGCGGGAATGCCCTGCAAGCAGGTGGTGACTCGTCTGCAGTGGGGTTGGGAAGCAAGCCCCCGCGGGTGTCCTCCGGAACTACTGCCGGGGGACTCACGCGTAGTGACGCGCTGGAATCGGATGGATGCGGACTGGGAACCGGGGCAGGCGTGTGAGAGTGCCCCTGTCCGATGTCTTTCTCGGTGATTGCCTTGGCCTCATCCGTCCATCCCCGTCCACATCGGCGTCGGACGATGAGCTGGTGGAAGAGCTGGAACGGTTGCGGGGAGAACCGGCAGCTGCAGCAGGCCCTCGCCTCGCACGCCGTCGTCGACCAGGCCATCGGCGTCCTGACCGTCCTGGGACAGATGTCCCCGTGCGACGGCTTCACGGTGCTGCGGGAGGTCTCCCAGCACACCAACATCAAGCTGACCCAGGTCGCTGAACAGGTCCTCAACCACGGTCAGGGCGCGGCGCTGCCCAATGTCCTGCTCCGGGAACTGCACGCGGCTCTGGCCCGCCACGCCGCCTCACGCCCTGTCTGACTGGGGGCGGCCTGCGTCGTCTACAGGGGCCGGCGTCCGGCGATGGCGCCGCCGGGGTCGTCCAGGAGGGAGATGCGGGCGGTGATGCGTTTGCCGACTGGCTCCCGCTGCGCTTCGAAGCCCTGGGCGACGGCCATGACGATCTCCAGCCCGTGCTGGCCCACCCGTCCCGCGTCGGCGGCCCTCGCCACCGGCAGCACCGGATCGCAGTCCCACACCACCACCTCGACCGCGTCGCAGACGATGCGCAGGTCCATCAGCACCGGGCCCGGCGCGTACTTGCGGGCGTTGGTGACCAGTTCGCTGACCACCAGCTGGGTCAGGTCCATGGCACGCTGCGAAACGGGCAGGCCGTACTCGGCCTGCACATGGGTGAGGAAGCCGGCGGCGAGGTGGCGGGCGCGGGCGATGGACGGGCCGTCGCCTTCCAGGGCCACCGTGCTGTGTATGGCTTGCTCATCCGGTACCGCGCTGTCCTCACCCACAGGGGCTGGTTCCGTCGCGGCTCGCTTCTCCTGCCCCGTTCACACCCCCGCGCGTACCCGCGCATGCGTGGTACACGCTTTACGCCTTCGGCAGGAAGGCATTACCCGGGCTGTGCAGGGCAGCACTGCATGTGAAGGGCCTGGTGTGCCAGGATCACCGACATGGCTGAGGGAGAGATGGCGGACACCGGACAAGCTGAGCAGCCGGGTCAGCTGTCGGTCGTCTCCGCCGCCACCGACGGCATCCGCGTGCTGACCCTGGCGGGTGAGATCGACCATGACACCGGCCAGGCGCTCCGCCAGGCCCTGGACGCCTCCGGCGCTCCCCGCCCCCGCATCGTGGTCGATCTGAGCCGGGTCACCTTCATGGACTCCACCGGCATCAACATCTTCGTCGCCGCCCACCGCACCCTCACCGAGGCCGGCGGCTGGATACGTCTGGCCGCACCCGGCGAAGCCGTGATGCGCACTCTGCAGATTGTCGGCGTCGACGCAGTGATCGACTGCCGTGAAACCCTCCACCAAGCCCTCGGCAACTGACCGATCCCCCGTACCGGCCATGTGCTGACCGATCGGCTCAGTGCTGATGGTGGTCGCGTTTGGACAGGTAGAGGGGACTGAGCTGGCGCCAGTAGCCGTGCACGAGGTCTTCTGCCTCCTGCACCGCCCGCTGAGCGTGTGGCGCGTCCGTCGGCAGGTGTTGCTCGGCTTGGACCACGGTGGATCCCCTGCGCCGGATCTCCCTCAGTGCCGTCCAGCGCGAGGCCCGGCGGGCTACGGCAGCATTGCGCGGCCTGGCACTTCGGCCCGCCAGGCACCAGCGCGTGAGCAGTATCGCGGCCACCACTGACAATGCGCTGGCGGCATAGACCTCATGACCGGCCACTGGCTCCTCCTGCCGGACACCCGTACCAACCGTGCCCGGTTCATGTGCCCCGGTATCGCATCGTCAACGTCACAGCTGGGCTAAGAAACCCTCACATGCCATCACCGCGTGGTGGGGGGGCGGTACTCAGGCGGCCAGCCGCACGTTCGCCGGGCCTGCTCGACCCGGCCCGGCGCGGCCATGGCCGCTCAGGACGTCGTCCAGCTCCAGGCCCTCGGCGGGGTCGAACGAGTCTGTGACGAACTGGGCGGCAGCGTTGTTCAGCACGGTGCACGCCAGCTCGTACGCGGGGCCGGGAGCCGAGCCGGGCGGTCGGCGGAACCGACGGTGATCGGATTCATACTGGCAAGACAGCCGGCTCAGGCGCGCTTCCGTCCACGGCAGCACGGCGAACGGGGCGGCGTAGCCGGGCGGGCGGATCTCACACCTATGCCCGGCGGGTCCCACTGAGTCAGGTGTACTCGTCCACGATGTCGACGATCAGCTTGGCCGCTTCATCGCGTGGGATGAAACCTTGGCGTTCGGCATCCCGGACTCGGGCGATGCGATCCCGCGCTGGTTGCGGGAGCGTGGCCTCGGTGCGCCGGTGGACAGGTCCGCCGCCTGCGCCGGGCGGACGTTGCAGTGCGTTCCGCCACTCCCCAGTTCGCGCACTCCACAAGGGGTAGGTGACCCGAGTCTTGAGTTTCTGGTAGGCCTGCGTCACCTCAGCAAAGAGGCTCGGCAGGTTGTAACTGGGGGGCATCTGGGGGACGAATTCCCAGACGCCGGAGGACAATTGTTGAAACCTGTACTCGACGGGGGATTTGGTAGGACCAAGTCCTACGTCTTCCAGTGCCCAGTCCGAGATCGGGTAGGAGTACCACTTGCCAGTAGGCGGGTGCCATCTCCACCGTTCGGGAGTATCCAAGCCGCGCAAGTGGACCTCTAGCCCGGCGGTGAACCGCTCGTAGGCGGGGTCAGGCGGAGGGGCGAAGGGGGACTTAAACTGCGGAAAGTCGCTCATGTCTCCAAGCATGGGATGGTCCACTCGTGGGCGCAGCTCGTGCCGCCGGGCCCTACGGAGGCGCCGTCTGGGCCAGCCTCGGTGATTGCGCGGACGGCCCGGCCCGCTGGCACGACCGGCGATGAACGCCTGCCAGACGCTGATGGCCGCCCGCCACCACGGCGGCGAACACCGCGCTCAGCGCGATCCGCGGTGAGGAGTTGGTCGATCGTTTCGATGTAGCGGCCGGGTGCGTGGCTGAGGGTGTGCAGCGCGGTGTGGGCTCGTCGGTCGTAGATGGCCATGCGGTCGGGTGCGGCTGCTGTGAGGACGGCGAAGGCGAGGGCGTCGCCGGTGTGGAAGCCCGGTAGGGGGG
The DNA here is from genome assembly GCF_056436655.1 of Streptomyces sp. NPDC043427. Taxonomy (NCBI): domain Bacteria; kingdom Bacillati; phylum Actinomycetota; class Actinomycetes; order Kitasatosporales; family Streptomycetaceae; genus Streptomyces; species Streptomyces sp. NPDC043427. Next base: position 31,155 of record NZ_JBWKCC010000052.1, read on the forward strand.
CGAGTGCTGCTCGGCCGGCTTGTGCTGACGTGCTGCGGCTGAGGGAGGTGTCGCGGGCGGCGGTGGTGGCTGTGGCGGTTGTGCTGCGTACGTCGGCGTCCGGGAGGGCCATGAGTTCGGCGGCCCAGGGAGTGTCGGCTCTTCGTTTCCACATCAGCAGTGCTCCGATGTCGGCTTTGCCGGTGTCCCCGCTGTCGCGTGCGCGTGGGGTGAGGTCACGGCGGGGTCGAGTGTGTCCCAGCCGGTGCTGGTGGCGCTGCTGCTGGAGCTGGATGAGGCCGGGGCACTGACTCCGGCGCACGTGCGTGGGGGTGGCCAGGTCGGTGGGGTGACTGTGCAGACGGTGTGGCGTTGGCTGGAGGGCGGCGCGGTCGGAGGACCGGCTAGGAGCGGCGGCGGGCCCGGCTGGCGCTGTCGGAGCAGGGGTGGGAGGTGTTAGCGCAGGCGGGTGGGAATGCGGCGGTGCTGCGCCGGCATCTGAAGGGCGATGAGTTTTCCGTGCGGCCGCAGTCTTCTTCTCGCAGGTTGTCGGCAGACTCGAGAGGGCCACGGGCATGAAGTTCACGACGAGGATGTTCCAGACTGGCAATAATACTGGCGTGCCGGTTCCGGCTGAGGTGGTCGAGGCGCTGGGAGGCGGCAGGCGCCCGGCTGTCAGCGTCATGGTGAACGGCTATGCCTACCGCTCGACGATCGCCTCGATGGGCGGGCAGTTCCTGATCCCGTTCAGCGCCGATAAGCGGCGGGAGTCGGGTATCTCCGGTGGCGACAGCATCGAGGTTGAGCTGGCTCTGGACACCGCGCCGCGCACGGTGGAACCGCCTGCGGACCTCGCGGCCGCCCTGGCCGCAGTGCCGGGGGCGGAGGAGGCGTTCCGCGCGCTGTCCCCAACCCGCCAAAAGGCGCACGTCACGTCGATTGACGACGCGAAGACCGACGCGACGCGGCAGCGGCGCATCACTAAGGTGGTCGAGGAGCTCACGCGCTGCTAGGCCTGTGACTGCTCGGCTCATGTCCATTCGATACCCAGTTCCCGTGGCGCGTCCATGTACAGGAGCGATATTTCTGATCAAAGGCGGGTGTTCTGACCTGGGTTGATCAGTTTTGGGTGTGGCTGTGGCCAGGCGGCGGCGTTGGTGCCTCGGTGGCCGTGGCGAGCGTGGGCGCTGGTCCTGGGCTGGGGCCTGATCTGCAGGTTTGTCAGGTGGCGGGCCGTGGTGATCAGGTCGTGTCATCTGCACTGCGCGCGGTGCATTTCCGGTGATCGTTGGCATGCGGCGGTGCTCGACCCGCCCGCTTCTGGGGCCGGGGCATGTCCAGAGGGGCTTGGGGCTGGGGCACGCCGGTGTTCCGGTTCCGCCGGGGGAATGGGCTCCTCTTGTGACCTGACAGGGCCGCGGTTCGTTATGCCGAGGCGACGCGGCGTGGGCCTGGTGCGCGTACGGCGGGCAGGTCGTCTCTGTCTTGGTCGCCGGTGAGTGCGTCGGCTGGCAGGCGACGGTAGTGGTGCAGCAGGGCGGCTACCGGCACTGTCAACTTTGACTGGACGTCAGATGATCAAGAAGGAAAACCCCAATCGGATCCTCCCTCCGGCAGGTCGATTCGGCGCCTCATTCGCGGAATCAGAGGTGAAGATTGCAAATCACCTTTATGATCATCTGACGGTACGTCAAAGTTGACAGTGCCGGACGCTGCGATCAGGCGTCGCAGGGCGGTGTGAGCCGGTGGGCCCCAGGTGGCCTTACCCCCAGGGCGGCCGCGGAGGCCGGCCTCTCCGATGCAGATGCCGCTGAGTGCGCGCAGCACCGCCCAGCCGCGGGCGCGGCGCAGGGTAGCGGCGTCCGGGGCCAACTGGTAGGCGTCATAGAAGCGGTCGGCGGCGCCGTCCGGCAGCAGCAGCCAAGGGGCGGCGAGGTCGCAGGCCGGATCGCCGGCGCAGAGTTCGCCGAAGTCGATCACACCACAGAAGGTGCCATCCGTGGTGAGGACGTTGGCCGGATGCAGGTCGCCGTGAAGCCACAGTGCCGGGCCCGCCCACTCGGGCGCGGCAACGGCGTCCTCCCATATCGCTCGGACAGCGTCCGGATCGGGGAGTAGCCCCAGCTCGATGGCCGAGGCGAGGTGCTCGGCGAACTGCTCGGCTCGGTTGGCCAGTGCTCCCCGTCTGTCACGACCGGCGGGCGCCCCGTCGGGGGCAGGTCGGTGAAGAGCTGTGAGGAAGGCGGCCAAGGCGTCGGTGGCCTCCGCGGCGCGGGTGGCGGGAGCGTGGTCGGCGGGCGTGCCCGGCACCCAGGTGGTGACGATCCAGGGCCGCGGAAACCGCTCGGAGGGCTCGCCGAGGCGCTGCGGGACGGGGACCTGCAGTGGCAGGTGCGGGGCGAGTGCGGGCAGCCAGGCGTGCTCCTTGCGCAGCAGCGCGTCCGCATCCTGCGTCGCCCAGGGCATCCGGACGGCGAGGTCGTCGCCGAGCCGCCACAGTTGGTTGTCCCAGCCGCGCGCGCCGAGCCTCACAGGGCGATCGGCCAGGTCGGGGTGCTGGTCGCGCAGCAGATCCCGGACCAGCTCCGCCGTGATCTCGATCTCGGTGTGGGTCATGCGGAGCCACTGTAGTCAGGCAGCGGCCCGCCCCTCCTTCCTCCCCCGTGCTCGCTGTCATGTCTGGTCGGCGGCCTCCTTGTTGGACGACAAGGTGCTGTGGCTGCGGCCCTTGGCTGCGACCCCACATCCGAGGAGTCGAGCTGCCGCAGGATCGTGCAACGGGTTGCATAACAGGAAGGAAAAGTGCCGTCGGGAGTGTTGCCTCCCTGTTACGGCGGTCCTAAGGTCATCGCAACCGGGTCGTGCTACCGGTTGCACTGCAGGCGTTCGATCGTTGGGAGGGTGGTGCGTGGTCACTCTGGCTGACGTGGCTCGGATGAGCGGGACCTCACGGTCGACCGCGTCCCGGGCCCTGAAGAACGACCCGCGGATCAGTGCCGAGACCTCCGAGCGTGTACAGCTGGTGGCGAAAGCCCTGGACTACCGGCCCAACCTGGCCGCCCGCACCCTGGCGACCGGCCGGTCGGGCATCTACGGGCTGATCGTTCCGAGCCGTCTGATGGGCGACCTGTACGGGGCACAGTTGGTCAGCGCGGTCACCGACGCGGTGAGTGCGCACGACGGCGGTGTGATGCTGTGGCTTTCCCATGACCGTCCCAGCCGCGCCATCCGGGACACCATCAACCACGGCATTGTCGACGGGCTGATCGTGTCCATCCTGGTGCAGGACCACCCGTGGGTCGTCGAACTGCTCGACAGCGGCCTGCCGTGCGTGCTGATCGGCCGGCCCGAGGGCCTGGAGGAGGCGAGCTACGCGACCGCCGACAACATCACGTCGTCGTGGGCGCTGATGCGGCACCTGCGCGAGGAGGGCTACCGGCGTCTGGCCGCCATTCGCGGCCCGCTCGGCAACACCGACGCCGATGAACGGCACTCGGTGTTCGTCGAGGCGATGGGCGGAGTCGGCGAACTCGACGCCAACCTCGTCGCGGTGGGCGACTTCACCTACGAGAGCGGGTACGCCGCGGCGACGGCGCTGCTGCGGCACCGGCCCGACGGCATCGTCGCGGGCAACGACGAGATGGCCCGCGGCGCGATCGACGCCGTCCGTGCTGCGGGACTGCGGATCCCCGAGGACGTCGGAGTCTGCGGGTGGGACGCGGTGCGAAGCCCGAGCCACGGGGACATGGAGCTCACCACCGTGCGCCAGGACGTGGCAGCCGTGGGCCAGGAGGCCGTCCGCATCCTGCTCGAACTGCTGAAGGGCGAGCAGGGGCCGATCCAGCGAACGTTGCCGACACAACTCGTCGTCGGGCGGTCGACCGCCCGCAGTACCCGATCCGGGGAGGAGATGCCGACCTAGGCACGACAGCACAGGACCTGGACCAGGACCACAGAACCAAGCCGACACCACCGCACCACGCATTATCCGTGTGTCGGTCACGGGTGCCGACGGCGGGCAGGCCGCCGACACCCCCTTCCGGACGTGACGCACTGTCAAACCGTTTTCGAGGACGACTCCTCAGTAGCGTCAACCCTTCTCCGAAGGAGCACCATGCTAACAATCATTCCCGCCACGCCCGGCCGGACCGGAAGAACGCCGACGAAGCGGCGGGCCCGCCGCGCGCTCGCCCTGGGCGCGCTCGGCATGGCCATGGCGCTGGCCGCCACCGCATGCAGCGGTTCCGGCGGCAGCAACACCGGCAAGCGGGTCACCGTGACCTGGTTCGTCGGGGTCGGCACCGGCTCCGACCCAGGACAGCCGGAGCAGCAACAGAAGGTCGTCGACGCCTTCAACGCCAGCCAGAACGAGATCACACTCAAGATGAACGTGGTCCCCAACGCCGCCGCGGGGAACACGCTGGCCACGCAGCTCGCGGGCGACAACGCGCCGGACATCGTCGGGCCCGCGGGCATCGGCGGCGCGCAGGCGTTCGACGGGCAGTGGCTCGACCTGGCGCCGCTGGTCAAGAGCGAGAAGTTCGACACCTCCATATTCAGCAAGGCGCAGATGGACGCCGTGAAGGACCGCACCGGCAAGCAGACGGCGCTGCCGTTCGGCGTGTATCCGTCGTCCATCTACTACAACAAGGACCTTTTCGACGAGGCGAAGCTGCCCTACCCGCCGCAGAAGTTCGGCGCGAAGTACGCCGACGGCCGGACCTGGGACATGGACACCCTGCGCGACCTGGCGAAGAAGCTGACCGTCGACGAGAACGGAAACGACGCGACCAGCTCCAAGTTCGACCCGTCGAAGGTGGTGCAGTGGGGCTTCGATCCCCAGTACCTCGAGAAGACGCCGCAAGACAACGGCACCTTCTTCGGCGCGGGATCCTACGTGGCCAAGGACAACAAGACCGCGCAGATCCCCAAGCCGTGGCTGGCGGAGTGGAAGTGGTACTACGACATGATCTGGAAGGACCACTCCGCGCCCAACAGCAATCAACTGAACAGCGACACGCTCAACAAGGGCAACGCCTTCGCCACCGGCAAGATCGCCATGGCGTTCACCCACACCTGGTACCTGTCCAATCTGAAGGACAATGCGGGCAAGCCGCAGACGTTCTGGGACATCGCCGCCATCCCGTCATGGAACGGGAAGATCACAGCCAAGATGAGCTCGGACACCTTCCGCATCACCAAGGCGAGCAAGCACCCCAAGGAAGCCTTCAAGGCTCTCTCGTACTTGCTGACCACCGGGGCTCCCGACCTGGTGAAGACGTACAACGCGATGCCGGCGAACGAGAAGCTGCAGGCCGACTACGTCAAGAGCCTCGACGCCAACTGGCCCCAGGGCGTCAACTGGCAGGTCGCTCTTGACGCGCTGAAGTACCCCGACATCCCGAGTTCTGAGGGATGGAAGCCGAACTTCAACAAGAGCGTCGATGCGGCCAGCAAGTTCGGCACCAAGATGCTCAACACCCCGGGACTGGACATCGACGCCGAGGCCGCCAAGCTGCGGACCCAGTTGCAGGCACTGTTCGACAGCGCCTCCTGACCCCACCCCCATCACCTGACCACTGGAGGGTTGCATGCTGGACGTCCTCCAGTCCGGGACCTCGGCCGGAGCCACGGCTTCGGCCGGGGCGTCCGGGGGCGACAGGCGCAAGCGCGAACGCCGCAACGGCCTTCTCTTCGTCTCCCCTTGGCTCCTTGGACTGCTCCTTTTCTACATCGGCCCGATGATCGCCACGCTGGTGATGTCGTTCACCGACTACCACTACGCCACCGACGACGGTAACGGCACCCGCTTCGTGGGACTGGCCAACTGGTCCCGGCTGTTCAACGACCCGACCGTGGCACACAGCGCGATCGTCACACTGAAGTTCGGACTGCTGTTCGTGCCGGTCTCGATGCTGCTGCCGCTGGCCCTGGCCTACCTGATGACCGCGCGGGGCCTGTGGGCCCGAGGATTCTTCCGAGCGGCGTTCTTCCTGCCCTCGATCATCCCGGGTGTGTCGGCGCTGTTCGTCTGGAAGAGCTTCCTCAACGGCACCGACGGATGGCTGAACCGGATGCTGGGCGCGCTCGGTATCCCAGGCCCCGACTGGTTGAACGACACGACGTGGATCCTGCCGGGTTTCGCGCTCATCGGCATCTGGGGCGCGGGCAACGCGATGCTCATCTTCATCAGCGCCCTCAACGGTGTGCCGCGCGAGCTGTACGAGGCCGCGACCATCGACGGCGCCGGTCCGTGGTACCTGTTCCGCCACGTGACGCTGCCGATGATCTCACCGATGACGTTCTACAACCTGGTACTGACCCTGGTGGCGCTGGGCCAGTACTTCATCGTGCCGTTCGTGCTCACCAACGGCACCGGTGACCCGAACAATTCGGGTCTCTTCTACGCGATGTACTTCTACCAGCAGACCTTCAAGTACTTCGACGCCGGCTACGGGTCGGCGCTCGCCTGGCTGATGTTCGCCGCGATCATGGCCGTCACCGGGCTGCTGTTCTGGTCACAACGGTTCTGGGTGCACTACGAGTACGAGGTGAAGCGCTGATGGCCGTGACCTCGGTAAAGCTGAACGGCCAGGCCGTGGTGAGGGAACCGCAGCGCCGCTACTCCGCGGTTCCCAAGCGTCTGCGCAGGCTCACGGTGAGCGCTACCGTCACCCTGTTCGCGCTGATACTGCTGGGGGCGTTCCTGGCACCGATGGCGTACATGACGTCCACGGCGCTGAAGGATTCCACACAGATCAGCGACACCAACCAGCCCCTGCTGCCGGAAAGCCCACGCGAGGTGACCATCGGCGGTGAGCAGGTGCCCGTGATGCGCGTGCCCGTCGACGGACGCGTCCGCGAACTGGCCCTGGTCGAGAAGGGGCGCACCGAGAGCGTCTTCGCCGACCCGGAACACGCGGACGAGCGCATCACCTGGCAGGGATCATGGCGAGCGCTCAAGCCGGCGTACGAGTTCGCACCGCAATGGGGCAATTTCTCCGCGGTGTGGAAAGCCCTGGACGTCCCGCTCCTGTTGCGCAACACCCTCGCCATCGCGGTCATCGGCGCCGTCGGGACGGTCATCTCTTCCACGCTGGTCGCCTACGGGCTGTCGAGGTTCAGAGTGCCGTTCGCACCGTTCATCCTCGCCTCACTCGTGGCCGCGATCATCCTGCCGCGATTCCTCACCATCGTCCCGACCTACGCCGCGTGGCAGCAACTCGGTTTCGTCGGCACCTGGGTACCGCTGATCGCGCCGCACTTCTTCGCCACCGCCTTCAACGTGTTCCTGCTGCGGCAGTTCTTCCTGTCGATCCCCCGCGAACTGGACGACGCGGCCGCCATCGACGGTGCCGGCACCCTCAAGACCCTGTGGTACGTCATCATCCCGCAGGCACGCCCGGCCATCCTCACCGTCGCGATCATGCACTTCCTGTTCGCCTGGAACGACTTCTTCGAGCCGCTGGTCTTCCTCACCGGCAAGCCCGAACTCATGCCGTTCTCCGTGGGGCTCTACCAGTTCCTCGGGATGTACACGTCGCAGATTCCGCTGCTGCAGGCCGGAGCCCTGCTCGGCATGCTCCTGCCGATTCTGCTGTTCCTCTTCGGCCAGCGCATGTTCCTGCGCGGCCTGGACCTGTCCGGGAGTGGCAAGTAGCCCCGGGAAGCAGGTGCCCAGATGGTGCGCTCCCTGCCGACCGGCCCGACCGGCTTCGCACAGGGCCCGCTGTGGCGCCGCCTGTTGGTGGCGCCGCCCCGGCCGCACACCGCCCCCGCCCCCCCACCGACCCGCAGAGGTAACCCCCCCGTGACCCAGCCCCCAAACGCCGAGAACATCGCCGAACCCCCTCCCGCGGTCCCCGGGGCCGCCACCGTCACCTTGATCGACGGCACGACGTTCTGCGTCTGCGCGCCCGACGGGGACATCGTCCCCGGCGGCAACCTCGGCCTGTACTTCCGCGACACCCGAGTGCTCTCCCGATGGGAGCTGACCTTGGACGGCCGCCCCGTGCAGACCCTGTCGGTCCAGCCGGTGGAGTCGTACGCCGCCCGCTTCATCGCTCGCCGCACCAGCGCCGACGGATCGGACGACAACTCCCTGCTGCTGGTGCGGGAGCGACTCGTGGGCAACGGCCTACGCGAGACCGTCACCATCCAGAACCTCGCCCCGGAAACCACCCTGGTCGTCCTGACCATCCGCCCGGACGCCGACTTCGCCGAACTGTTCGGGATCGACGGAAAGCAACCCGCCACTCATGAACCCGGCCCCGCAACGGTTGCCGACGGGACACTGCTGCTCCGCCACCGTGGCGTAGCCTCCCGCGGTCTGAGCCTGACCACCGACTCCGAACCGGAGATCACCGCCGACGGCCTCACCTGGCAGATCCAGGTACCACCCCGGTCCACCTGGACCACGGAGATCACGGCGATACCGATCGTCGACGACAAGCCGGTGGAGCCGCGCTTCCAGCGCGGTGAGCCGATCAGCGACACCGCAACCGCCCGCTCCTTGAACTCATGGCGGGAGAACAACACCTCGCTGGCCGCCGACGACCCCCGCCTGGCCACCACCCTGAGCCGCACGCGGACCGACCTCGGCGCGCTGCGCATCGACGACCGTGTCCACGGCGGGACCGGGGCCTTCGTTGCCGCCGGAGCGCCCTGGTTCATGACCCTGTTCGGCCGGGACAGCCTGCTCACCAGCTGGATGGCCCTGCCACTCGACCCGGACCTCGCCCTCGGCACCTTGCAGGCCCTCGCCGCGGTGCAGGGCCGACGCGTCGATGCCTTCACCGAGGAAGAGCCGGGCCGAATCATGCACGAACTCAGGCTCGGCGCGCACAGCACCGCGATCGGCGGCCAGCGGTACTACGGCTCGGTCGACGCCACCCCACTGTTCGTGATGCTGCTGGCCGAGGCGTGGCGCTGGGGAGCCGACGAGACCGCCGTCCGGGCACTGCTGCCGGCAGCCGACGCCGCACTGCAGTGGCTGCGCGACTACGGCGACCGCGACGGCGACGGGTTCGTCGAGTACCAGCGCACCAGCGAGCGGGGACTGCCCCACCAGGGCTGGAAGGACATCGACGGCAGCATCAACAACGCCCGCGGCGAGCCCGGCCGGACGCCCATCGCCGTCGTCGAGGTCCAGGGATACGCCTATGCGGCGCTGCTGGCCCGCGCCGAACTCGCCACCGCCTTCGGTGACGAGACCACCGCCCGCGACTGCCGGGAGCGGGCCGCGACACTGCGGCAGCGGTTCAACGAGCAGTACTGGCTGCCGGACCGGGGCTGGTACGCGGTGGCCCTGGACAGCCGCAAGCAGCCGATGGACGCACTCGCCAGCAACCCCGGCCACTGCCTGTGGAGCGGCATCGTCGACGATGAGCACGCCGAGCAGCTCATCGCCTGCCTGGGCTCGCCCGAGATGGACAGCGGCTTCGGACTGCGCACACTGGCGACAACCATGGGCGCCTACAACCCGGTGAGCTACCACAACGGCTCGGTCTGGCCGCACGACACGGCCCTGTGCGTGGCCGGCCTGATGCGGTACGCCCACGTGCCCGGTGCCGTCGAGACCGCGCACCGGCTCGCCGACGGCCTCCTCGACGCTGCCGCGGCCTTCGGCGGCCGTCTGCCCGAACTCTTCTGCGGCTTCCCCCGCGAGCAGCTCACCCCCCCCCGTGCGCTACCCCGCCGGCTGCACACCCCAGGCATGGGCAAGCGGAGCACCCCTGCTGCTGGTCCGCGCCTTCCTCGGCCTCGACCCGCACATCCCCGAGGGCCGGCTCACGCTGAGCCCCTGCCTGCCCCCACGGTGGGGGACTGTGCACCTCGACGGCCTGCGGCTCGGCCCGGCACGCCTGCGGATGTCCGCCACCGGCGACACCGCCGAGGTCCATGGCACGCCCGCCGGCTGGACCGTCGACATCCGGCCCCGCCAGGCCGCTGGGTGAGCCCACGGTGCCGTCGGCGACCGTCCGTCCGCCGCATGGTCGCTCAGACACTTCCGCGACCACCCCGCCGTCGGCAATCAACTCTCTGACCTGTGACGACGATGAATTTGGAGATCATAGTGGGACAGCCGGTCCGCTCTGCCGTGTACCTGGATCCGGAAGCGTCCGTGGAAACGAGGATCGAGGACCTGCTGTCCCGGATGGAACTTCCGGAGAAGGTCGGGCAGTTGCTGATGCTCGACGCACAACACGGGGACCTGGACGACATCGTGTCGGCCAAGCTGGCCGGGTCGGTTCTGCATGTGGCTCCCGCGCTGATGCCGCAGGCCGTGGAACGGGCCCGGCGGACACGGCTCGGCATTCCCCTGCTGACAGCCGACGACGGCATCCACGGCCACTCGTTCTGGCCGGGCGCGACCATCTTCCCCACCCAACTGGCCATGGCCTGCAGCTGGGATCCCGCTTTGCTCCAGCGGGTCGCCCGGACGGCCGCCACCGAGATCGCGGCGACCGGAATCCACTGGACGTTCTCCCCGGTGCTGTGCATCACCCGGGACCTGCGCTGGGGCCGGATCAACGAGACGTTCGGCGAGGACCCGTTCCTGATCGGTGAGTTGGGCGCGGCGATGATCCGCGGCTACCAGGGCGAGGGCCTCAGCGACCCGACGGCCGTGCTGGCGTGCGCCAAGCACTTCGCGGGCTACTCCGAGACCCTGGGCGGGCGGGACGCGAGCGAGGCCGATCTCAGTCCGCGCAAGCTGCGCTCGTGGTTCCTGCCCCCGTTCGAGCGGGCGGCCCGGGCCGGCTGCCGTACCTTCATGCTCGGCTACCAGTCGATCGACGGCGTGCCCATCACCGCGCACCAGTGGCTGCTCAGCGACGTACTCAAGGGCGAGTGGGGCTTCACCGGCACGCTGGTGACCGACTGGGACAACGTCGGCCGGATGGTCTACGACCAGCGGATCTGCGCCGACCACGTCGAGGCGGCGGCACTCGCCATCAACTCCGGCAACGATCTCATCATGGCCACACCGGCGTTCTTCGAGGCCGCACAGGAGGCGGTCGCCCGTGGCCTGATCGAGGAGAAGCAGATCGACGACGCAGTACGGCGGGTGCTGCGGCTGAAGTTCGAACTCGGGCTGTTCGAGGACCCCCGTACCGGCGACCCGGAGCGGCAGGCGCAGGTGATCGGTTGCCGTGAACACGCCGACCTCAACCTGGAGACCGCTCGTCGATCCCTGGTGTTGCTGCGCAACGAGGGCGTACTGCCCCTCGACGGCGGGCTGACCGCGGACGGAACAGGCCGCGCCACAGGGCAGGGCACGCCGCGGACGATCGCGGTCATCGGCCCCAACGCCGACAGCCCGCAAGCCATGCTCGGCGACTGGGCGGGAGACTCCGGGCAGGTCCCGTGGATGCCCGAAGGACATCCACGGGAGTCCGTGGAGACGGTGCTCGACGGCCTGCGCGCCGTGGCACCCGCCGACTGGACCGTCACCCACACCCGCGGTGCCGACATCGGTAGTCTCGCCCCCGACCCCGAGGGGCCCGTCGGCCCTGACGGCCAGCCGCGGCCGCCCGTCTTCACCCCCGCACCGGTCGACCAGGCACAGCTCCGGGAGGCCGTCGCCGCCGCACAGGCCGCCGACTGCGCCGTCGTGGTCGTGGGGGACACCATCGCCCTCACGGGCGAGGGCAAGTCGACGGCCACGCTCGACCTCCAAGGAAGCCAGATCGCTCTGCTGGACGCGGTCGCCGCCACCGGCACGCCCATGATCGTGGTCCTGATCCAGTCCAAGCCGAGTACCCTCCCGGACTCGGCACTGAACGCGGCAGCCCTCATCGAGGCGTTCAACCCGGGCATGCGCGGTGGCCGCGCCGTCGCCGAACTCCTCCTCGGACTCATCGAACCCAGCGGCCGGCTCCCGGTGTCCTTCGCACGCCACGTCGGACAGCAACCGGTCTTCTACAACCAGGTGCGAGGCCAGCACGGCAACCGCTACGCGGATCTCACCCAGAACCCCCTGTTCGCGTTCGGCGAGGGCCTCACCTACACCGCCGTTACCTACTCCGACCTTGCCGTGCACGACCACGACGTCGCAGCTGACGGCACCGTCCACGCCACCGTACGAGTCACCAACAGCGGAAACCGCCCTGCTCTGGAGACGGTCCAGGCATACGTCAGCGACCTGACCACCAGCGTCACCTGGGCCGAGCAGGAGCTGAAGGCTTTCACCCAGGTCGAAATCCCTCCCGGGGAAAGCATGAACGTCACCATCAGCATCCCTGCCGAGCGCTGCTCACTCGTCACGGCCGACAACCGGCGAGTGGTCGAACCAGGTGAGTTCACACTCCGCGTCGGCCCCAGCTCACGGCGGGAGCAACAGCTGAGCGCAGGATTCCGCATCCGGGCCTGAAAGTCGCCAGAAGGCCACTTCAAGGCCACCGCCAGCCGACCCTCTCGGGCCGGCTGGGCGGACCCTCTCTGTGGCGTGGAGCCGACGGCTGTTTCTCCGGAAACGCTGTCTCCGACGGCAACTGACTCGTCTTCTACTCCGCGCTGGACCTGGCACAGGAGCGCGACAGTCTCGATCTGCCGCATCCATACCGGGGCGTCGTCGGCCCAGGCCGCTCGGGCACAACGTCAGCGCATCCTGCCCGAAGACTTGCGCGAGCCGCTCCCGCTTGGCCTTCGAGCGCGGTATCGTCCAGCTCTCCACGCGCGGCCCGTACCGCTCGGCGAACTCGGCGGCATCGATCACATCGGCCAGCCAGGCCGGGGCCGTGACCGCAAGGGACTCCAAAGCCGCCCGCACGCTCTCCCCGGCCAGCTCGGTCCGGTTCAGAAGCCGTATCTCAACCGAACGTGATCCCTTGATTCCTGCTGGTCAAGCATGGTTTCGCTCGGGTTGAGGCAGGCATCGCGACGTCTTGTGTCCGCTTCATGGTCGAGGGGTTCGCGGTGGCGTCGGTGCTGGGAATGCTGGAGGAGCGAGAGGCGGCTGCCCGGGTGCG
>NZ_JBWKCC010000053.1:0-32623 GCF_056436655.1 Streptomyces sp. NPDC043427
CAGATCTTCCGCAGAGCTCGCATCAGCCCCAATCGCATGACCGTCATCGCCAAGGCCGTCCTCACCCTGGAGAGGCAACGCTGAAAAGGCTCACTCAGTTAGGGGATGGTCAAGGAAGGGGCGTCGAGCAGGTTCGCTTTCCCGCCCGTGACGGCTTGGGCGACGCCCGGGTCAGTCTTCATGTTGTGCGGGTAGCCCAGTTGTAGTGCGCTGGCAGTGTCGAGCCTGTCGATCTGTTCTGGACTCAGATGAAGCTCGGTGGCTGCAAGATTGGTCTTCAGCTGCTCGGTTGTTCGTGGGCCGACGATTGGGATGACTCCCTTGGACATCAACCAGCTGAGCGCCACCGCGTCAGCACTGACGTCCGCTTCTTGGGCGATCGTTTCCACTGTGTCGAGTGTGACAGCCTTGTTGCCGTCTTCTTCGTTGTGCAGGAACTGGCTGATCGAACTCTGCGCGCGGCCGGTTTCGCCGCGGCGATATTTTCCGGTCAGCATGCCTCCGCCGAGGGGAGAATATCCCAGCACCCCCAGTCCGAAGCCTTCCGCCATCGGCAGCAGATCGCGTTCTGCGGCGCGTTCGACCAAGCTGTATTCGGTCTGGATGGCGACCAGGGGGGCCCAGCCTCGTGCCGCGGCGATCGTCGCGCCTGTCGCAACCCGCCAGGCGGGGAAGTTGGAGAGGCCAACATAGAGCACCTTGCCAGAACGGACAAGATCGTCGAAGGCACTCATGATTTCTTCGATAGGAGTCGCATAGTCGGGAACGTGGGCCCACAACAGGTCCACGCGATCGGTTTTCAGACGTCGCAGGCTCGCCTCCAGCGACTGCACCATGGCCTTTCTGCCGTTACCGGTCGCCTGGAGGCCGCTGTCCATCGTGGTGCCCGTTGCGTACTTGGTTGCCAGGACCACCTCGTCGCGATGTGAGGCGATCATTTCGGCGAGATAGAGCTCCGCGTCCCCAAACTGATAGTTGCTGGAGGTATCGATGAAGTTTCCGCCGGCCGCACGATATTCGTCGTACATCTCCTGTGCCCCGGCAACGGTCGCCCCGTGTCCCCAGCCGGCTCCGAAGTTTCCGGTTCCCAGAGAGACCGCCGAGACACGCAGTCCTGATCGGCCAAGGTATCGATAACGCACAGTTCGCTCCTAAATGCGAGGTTTGTTGGCAATGATGCTGTCGTGAGCCGTGCCAGCAGAAGCTGGAACGGCACAATCATCAGCCAGGTTCTCTGGTACGGTCCATAACGTGGAGTCCGAAGTTCTTTACGTATCGTCCTCGGATCGCGTCGTACTTGGTCCCCGCGATCCGTTGGCCGGAGTTATGGGGCTGCTCCGTCCACGCACGGTTGTGCCCGCACCGCTGCACGCCGCCGGTCCGTGGGCCGTGCGGTTTGCCCCCTTTCCTCACGTCAAGCTCGGCGTTGTTGTCGAAGGACAGTGCTGGTTGAGGCTCGAAGGTCATGATCCGATGCTGCTGGACGAAGGGGACTTCTACCTGCTTGGTCACCCTCCGCAGTACACGCTGAGTAGCACGCTCGATGAGGTTGTGGCGTGCCCGGCCACCACGCTGCCGCGGAACACGAGCGGCAGAGGATTCCGCATCGGAGCCGAGGCAGACGAGGACTCATACACTTGCAGCGTCGACTTCACGTTCGAAGGCAGCGACACCGCGATGCTGCTCGATGCACTTCCGCGGATAGTCCTTGTCCGGTCCGGCGATCCGCGCGGACCGCTGTTCATGAACCTAGCCTCGTTGTTGGTCTCCGAGATCGAATCGCTCGATGCGGGAACCCCTCTGGTGCTGGAGCACCTTGCGCAGATCATCTTCGTCCACATGCTGCGAGCGCATGCTGACAACAACGAACAACCCAGCGGATGGATCGCAGCGCTGGCCGAGGATGGCGTCGGGGCGGCGCTGCGGGCGATCCACGACGAGGTAAGCCGACGATGGACGCTCGCCGAACTCGCTGAGATCGGTCAGATGTCACGTTCAGTGTTTGCCGCAGCGTTCAAGGCCAAAGTGGGTGTACCCCCGTTGACCTACCTGATCAAATGGCGAATGACTCTGGCCCGAGACGCTCTGCGCAACGGTAGTTTGTCCATCTCTGAACTAGCAGCTGCAACTGGCTATGAATCTGAAAGCGCCTTCAGCACAGCGTTCCGGCGCGAAGTCGGGTTCTCACCCCGGCACTACCGCAACGCGGTGGTGAAGACTGACTTGGATCCCGGCGTCGTGGTCCCCGCAGCCCCAGGGGCATTGCGTGCCATGTCGCCTTCCGCCAGTGGGTCGGCTCGGAGGACCGCCACCGCCAGGGGCAGGAGATAGGCAAAACCCATGTCTTGCCTGATCAGCAACCGCATGTCCTGGGGCCTTGTCCGGGACAGGCCCCGCGGACAGGACAGCGAAAGCGATCCGCCCGCGCCGAACGCCGACGCATCCGCCTGAGACGGCGGGCCCGGCTGAAGGCCGCTCTGCTCGGCCGGTCCCGCGGCGGGCTGACCAGCAAGCTCCACCTGGCCGCCGACCGGCGCTGCCGGCCGATGGCGCTTCTTCTGACCGCCGGGCAGGCCGCCGACAGCCCCCAGTTCATCGCCGTCCTGAACAAAGTGCGGGTCCGCCTGCCCGTCGGCCGTCCCCGCACCCGGCCGGCCGCCGTGGCCGGCGAGCACCGCGAGCGCGGTGAACACCCCCGGCCGCACCTGGAGCGCCCACCCCCGCTCCACCAGACGTTTCGCCTTCGACCGCAGCCCCTCGACCTTCGCCGGGACCGCCTGAAGCCCCAGGGCCAGGGCCAGCTGCTGGCAGCGCATCCCCTCCCGGCCCGCCTCCGACTCCAGCACCGACACGATCCGCTGATAGTCCGGCGGGAGTACCGACGCCGCCATGCCGTCGATCCGGTGCGGCACCGGCGAACCCGCCATCGCGCCCCGCACCGGCTCCGCGACTGCCGAAGAAGGCTCGGCCAGCACCTCGGCCACCGTCGCCCGGGCATCCACCAGCCGCTGCAGGGCTCCTTCCGCCTCACCGAGCGCGGCCTGCACCCGCTCGGCCTCCTCCCGCAACCGCGCGATCTCTTCCCGGACCCTCTTCTCCCGGGCCTCCAGCAGACCGAGCACCGATGGCACCAGCCACCTCCACGAGCCAGACGAGCGAACGAACCACGCTCATCTCTCCCGCCACCAACCGGAGTTCATGCCACCCAGCCCGAACCAAACGATCACGTCCGGAAAGCGGATGACGTCTAAGGTCAACGACACAGTGATCACGACGGGTTGGCGCGAGGAACGCGTTGACCGCCTGATCGCCGCGTTGCCCCGGCAGCGCTGGAAGCGGATCTCGGGCGGGCTAGGCGCGCACGGCGAACGCGTCTACGACTGGGCACACGTTGCGATCCGCCCCTGCTGGGAGGACGGACATCTCGAGGGTGTTGACGACTCCCAGGACGGCGATCACCACGGCCATGGCCAGCAGCCCGTACAGCATGTTGAGGAGCAGGGTGATGTCCCCGCCACCGGCGGAATCGGCCAGGTCGTCGGTGTTCCGCAGCTGGATGAGCGGGTTCTGGTCGAGGGCGCGCTGCAGGGACCGCCGTACCGTCTCGCCGTCGCCGTCCTTGGTGTGCACCAGGACCGAGGTGTCCTCGATCTCCTTCAGATGGGGCTGGAGGGTGGCGAGCGGCATCATGGTGGCCGGGAGGAATTCGTCGTCGTGGTAGATGCCGCCGATCCGCAGGGTGTCCCGGCTGCCGTCGCCGTAGACCACCGGCACCCGCTGGCCCATGGTCCATCCCTAGTTGTACTGACCTGAGAGGTTAGGGACACGGCTTGCGGGTGGCAGCCCCTTCAGAGCGGTGTGTCTCCGGTGATGGTTGTAGGTATGGAGCCACCCGGGGAACGCGTCGCGGCGTTCCTGCTCGCTGAGGTAGGGCTTGGCGTAGGCCCATTCGTCGAGGAGGGTGCGGTTGAAGCGTTCGACCTTGCCGTTGGTCTGTGGGCGGTAGGGGCGAGTGCGTTTGTGGGTGATCCCTTCGTCAGCCAGTGTGTTGGCCCAGGTACGCGAGCGGTAGCAGGAGCCGTTGTCGGTCAGGACGCGTTGGACGGTGATTCCGGCCTGGCCGAAGAAGTTCTGCGCCCGGGCCCAGAACGCGGCGGCGGTCTCCTTCCTCTCGTCGGCGAGGATCTCGCTGTATGCCAGGCGGGAATGATCGTCGACGGCGTTGTGGAGGTAGCTGTAGCCACCGCCGCCGATTCGGTTCTTGCGACCGGCCTGACGACCCAGCACCTGATGACCGCCACCGTTGGGGATGTTGCCGAGCTTCTTGATGTCAACATGTATCAAGTCGCCTGGTGCGGCGTGTTCGTAGCGTCGGATGACACGGCCCGTGGCGCGGTCCAAGTGCGACAGCCGGGCGATTCGGTATCGGGTAAGTACTCGGTGCACGGTGGCGGGATTGAGACCAAGCAAGTAGGCGATGCGGGCTGGGCCCCAGCAGCGCAGGACGCGGACTTTGATGATGCGCCGCTCGGTGCGGGTCGGCGTCTGACGCGGGCTGAGGTGCGGGCGGCTGGAGCGATCCGCCATCCCAGCAGGTCCCTGCTCGCGGTAGCGGTCGGCCCACCGTTTCGCTGTGGTGGGTGAGACTTGGAAGCGTTCAGCCGCTCGGCGGAGTGGCCATTTATCGTCGACGACGCACTGTGCCAGGCGCAGGCGGCCAGTCTCGGTCAGGGGCGCGTTGCGGTGGACCATGCAGGTCTTTCTGCTCGGAGGATGGCAATGGCCGGGTGTACGAGTCATGTCTCGTACACCCGGCCGTTTTGTGGGCGCCGTCAAGTGATGAGGTCCGTAGTGAGCTGTGAAAACGTGGATGGGCTCGCCTGGAGCGCGTGCGCCATTCGCGGGTCGCCAGCTCTCTCAGGCGGGGCTCGCCGATCACGCTGAGCAGGTCGGTGTGGTGTGGGTCCACCCCAGTTCCCGGCGGGTGCGTGTCGCGACTATTGCCACCTGGCCCTCGCGCGGCGCGCAGAGCTACCAGGCGACGGCTCCCTTGTCGTCGAAAAAGCCACCTCGGGGACCGTCGTCGGGGAGGGTGGCCAGGCGAAGGGCGATCGCGGCGCCCTGCTCCGGTGTGCGTTCCCCGGTAAATCCGGTGAAGTCGGTGGCGACGTACCCGGGGCATGCCACGTTCACGATGATGTTCGTGTCGGCGAATCGGCGGGCGTACTGCGCCGTGATGCTGTTGAGCATCGACTTGGATGGTGCGTAGGCGGCCATGACCGGGCCGGTCTGAAGCGTCAGCGAGCCCATGTTGCTGGACATGTTGACGATCCGGGGCGCGGCGGCACGGCTGAGCAGCGGGAGCATCGCGTTCGTCACCCTGATCACGCCGTACACGTTCGTTTCCAGGACCGTGCGCAGGACGTCGAGGTCGAGGGTCACGGGGTCCTGCGCCCCGTCCTCGAACCGGCCGGAGATTCCAGCGTTGTTGACGAGCACGTCGAGTCGCCCGGCTTCCTTCTCGATGCTCGCCGCCGCTGCGGCGACACTGTCGTCGGAGGTGACATCGAGGGCGACTCCGAACGCATCGATGCCTGCGGCCCGCAACCGCTCCACGGCCTCCGCACGCCGGGCGTCGTCGCGCGCCCCAACCGCGACGGTGAAGCCGAGGGATCCAAGACCCTGGGCGATAGCGAAACCGATTCCCTTGTTCGCGCCGGTGACCAGCGCTGTCTTGTTGTCGTTCATGCTGCCCATGCTCAGCGCCCGGCGTCCGTTTCGTCCAATATGGATCGGGTACCTTGTGATACCCGCCGGGTATCACAAGGGGAATAAGGTGTGCACATGGACGACCTGGAGACCCGTGAGTTGCGGTACTTCGTCGCGGTCGCCGAGGAGCTGCACTTCGGGCGCGCGGCCCAGCGGCTCGGGATCGCGCAGCCACCGCTGTCCCGCGCCATCAGACAGCTGGAACGTCGGCTGGGCGTCCAGCTCCTGGACCGGGACCGACGGGGGGTAGCCCTGACCGGCGCCGGCGATGTGCTGCTGCGCGAAGCCCGCCTGGCCCTCGACGCGGTCGCGGCTGCCGTGCGCCGGACCCGGCGGGCAACAGATCTCCAACGGCCGCTGGTCCTGGTGACGAAAGCCGGCGCATCACACGAGCTGCTGCAACAGCTCCTCGCCTCGTCGGCAGCCGACGCCGATACGGCACCGGTCGAAGTCGTCCTGTGCGAGGTCGGTGAGCAGGCACAGTTCCTGCGCACCGGGCGCGCGGATGTGGCCCTCATGCACCGGCCGGTCGACGACCTGGCCGGGTTCCACACCGAAGACCTCTACACCGAAGGCCAAGTCGCCCTCCTCCCGTCGGGACACCCGCTCGCCGCACGTCCCCAGCTCACCCTCGCGGACGTCGGAAACGTGCCGGACCTGCCCCTCGCCCGATGGCCCCGGCTCGACGGCTCCTACCCCGACGGCCCCGGGCCAGAGGTGCACACCCAGTCGCAGCTCGCTCAGCTCGTCGCACTCGGCAAGACCTTGCTCGTCATCCCTGCCTCCAGCCGCGCATGGCAGTGGCCCGACCACGTTGCGGTGCCCGTCGTCGACGCCCCGGACATCACGACCGTGCTCGCATGGCCAGCTGGCCACCATTCGCCGGCCCTCGCCGCGCTGGCCCGAGCCGCAGCCGGGCTACGCAGTACCCCCACCGACTGCACCCGCGCGTTGAACGCCGACCCGCTCGCCTGACGCGACTGCTCGCCATGCCACCGGACTCTGCCGTGTCCACGGGAGACCAACCAGAGCTACATCGTCACCAACCTCTGTGGACAGAACACCTAGTCGTCGGCCATGGTGGTGTCGATCAGCAGGTTCTTGCCGCCGCCCGCGCCCAGTGCCGCGAGCGACCCCGCAGCGAAGCTCGGGTCGAGGAGGTCTCCGATGCTCCGGGCGTCCACACCGGTCAGGTTGTCCTCGTTGCCGCCGATCCGGACGGTGCTCTGGCGCTGAGGGCTCGAGGAGGTCACGGCCGTGGACTTCGCCAGGGCGCCATGGACCGACGCGGGCAGGTGGTCGCCTCTCCTCGACGAGATCTCGAAGTCGGCCGTAACAGTGTTCTCGGCCCGCTGGTGCAGCGACGTCGCGGCGGACACCGCGACCACCGTGAGGCCGGTGACCATGGACAGCCCGATCATCAGGGCCGAGGCCGTGGAGGCGGTGCGCCGGGGGTTGCGCCGGGCGTTGCGCGGGGCCAGCTTGCCCGGGACACCGAAGCGGCGCAGGAGGGGCCCGGCCAGGGCGATGGCCGGGCCGGAGAGCGCCGGGGTCACCACGATGATGCCGATGAGCAGGAGTGCGGACGGGAAGAGAACGATGGTACGGCCCTGCTCGCCGATGGACGCCGCGAACACCACGCCGAGCACACCGATCACGATCAGGGCGACACCGATGGCGTTGCGCCTGCGGAGGCTGCGGGCCGGCGGGGGTGTGTGGAGCGCGGACATGGCGGCCACGGGAGGCACGGCGGCGGCGCGGCGGGCCGGCAGATAGGCGGCGAGCATGGTGACGACCACGCCCACCAGGAACGAGACCAGCACGGTGCCCGGAGCGACGACCAACGGCCCGTCGGGGACACCGGATTCGGTGGACGCGAACAGCTGCCGCATGGCCATGGCCACGCCGATACCGAGGAGGAACCCCGCGGCCCCTGCGCTCAGCCCCAGCAGGGCGGCCTCGATGAGGACGGAACGGGTCACCTGGCGGCGTTCGGCGCCGACGGCCCGCATCAGGGCCACTTCCTGCGAACGCTGGGTGACCAGCATGGTGAAGGTGTTGCCGATGACGAAGATGCCGACGAACAGGGCGATGGCCGCGAAGACGAGCAGCACCTGGCCGAGCCCGTCCGCCCCCTCGGCGGCCGCGGCCCGCTGCTGCTCGCGCAACTGCGCACCCGTGCTGATCTCGGAGTCCTTGGGCAGCAGGTCGCGCGCCTCGTCCGCGAGCCGCTGCTCGGAAGCGCCGCGCTCGGCCTTGAGGGAGAAACCGTCGTACTGACCCGGCTTAAGCAACAGTTTCTGCGCGGTGGCGTTGTCGAAGAACACCGCGGTGCCGCCGGAGCCGGAGGTGTTGTCGGTGCGGACGATGCCGACGAGTTTCTTGTGCAGCACCGGTCCGTCGATGGCCAGCCGGACGGTGTCGCCCACCTTGTAGCCGCCCTGGTCGGCGGTGCTGGTGTCCACCAGCACCTCGTCGGGCCCGGTGGGGGCGCGTCCGGTGGTCAGCGGGTGGCGGTCGTCCTTGCCGTCGGCCTGGGGGAAGTAGTTGCCCCCCATGGACACCTTGTCCTCGGCGAGGGGGCGGCCGTCCTTCGCGGCCACGGCGGCGAACCCTTCGAGAGAGCCGGTCACGGACGCCACGCCGGGCAGCCGTTGCAGGCGCCGTAGCGTGTCCTCCCCCGCGGTTCCGGGCTTGCCGGATTCTTCGTCGAACGGCGGTGTGACCTGGACCGAGACATCGCGCAGGGTAGTGAGGTAGCGCTCCTTGTAGGCATTGCGGACGGTGTCGGTGAAGACGAGGGTGCCCACGACGAAGGCGACGCCGAGCAGAACGGCGAGCATGGTCATCAGCAGGCGGGCTTTGTGCGCAAGGACGTTGCGCAGGGCGGTGCGGAACACGGGCGGCCTTCCGGGGGTGCCGGGTGAGGGGTGCTCGGGGAACGGGACGCGCGTCAGGCGCGGGGCGTACGCGCGTCACTCGGGGCGTACGCGCGTCAGGCGCGGTGAGCGGACGTCAGGTGTGGCGTGGGCGTCAGACCTGGTACGCGGGTGTCAGGCGTCCCATGCGCTCCAGGACGGCCTCGGCGGTGGGCGCGTGGAGTTCGTCGACGATGCGCCCGTCGGCGAGGAAGATGACGCGGTCCGCGTAGGAGGCGGCGACGGGGTCGTGAGTGACCATGACGACGGTCTGGCCCAGCGCGCTCTTGGAGCCGCGCAGGAACTCGAGGACCTCGGCCCCGCTGCGGGAGTCCAGGTTGCCGGTGGGCTCGTCGGCGAAGACGATGTCGGGCCGCCCGGCCAGCGCGCGGGCGACGGCGACGCGCTGCTGCTGGCCTCCGGAGAGCTGACCGGGCCGGTGGTCCAGCCGGTCGGCCAGGCCGACGATCTGGATGATGCTCTCCAGCCAGGCCCGATCCGGCTTGCGGCCCGCGATGTCCATGGGGAGGGTGATGTTCTCCACGGCGCTCAGGGTGGGCAGCAGGTTGAACGCCTGGAAGACGAAGCCGATGCGGTCGCGGCGCAGCCGGGTGAGCTGACGGTCGTTCAGGGAGCCGATCTCCGTCTCGCCGAGGTGGACCGACCCGAAGGACAGCGAGTCGAGACCGGCCATGCAGTGCATCAGGGTGGACTTCCCCGATCCGGAGGGACCCATGATCGCGGTGAACTGGCCCCGGACGAAGCCGACCGTGACCGCGTCGAGGGCAACCACGCGGGTGTCCCCCGTGCCGTACACCTTCGTCAGGTCGGTGGCGTAGGCCGCATAGCTCTCGGGGGCGGAAGGAGGCGGGTATGCGCGCATGCCGATCCTCGGTGGACGCTCGATGGATTGCCCTCGTGGCAGAGGGTGTCGCCGCTGATGACGACCTCCATGAGCCTCCCGCCCGGCCACCCGCCGGCGGATCCCCCGAACATCCGGCACCGCATCCCCCGATCGGGGGAGATCGCCGCCAGACCGCCATTCCGGCCCGACCGCAAAAATGACCCCCGGACCGCTGTTCCGGCCGGACCGCTCTTACGGCGCGATCGCTATTCGGCACGCCCCGAGCGGAAGGCCCAGGCCGCCACCTCGACTCTGTTGCGCAGGCCCAGCTTCGCCTGGACCGACCCCAGATGCGTCTTGACGGTGCTGGGCGCGATGTACAGCTCGGCGGCGATCTCCGGGTTGGTCAGTCCGCGGGCGATGCCCTGGATGACCTCCTCCTCGCGGTCGGTCAGCGGTTCGGCCGGCTCGGATGCGCCGCGTCGCCGCGCCTTGGTGAAGTGCTGCAGCAGACGGAGGGTGATCTGCGGGGCGACCATGGCGTCCCCGCGGAAGGCCGCCCGGACGGCCTCGGTCAGCAGCGCCGGACCGGCGTCCTTGAGGAGGAAGCCCGACGCTCCGTTCGACAGCGCCGTATACACATATTCGTCGAGGTCGAAAGTGGTGACCACGACCACCTTCGGCGCTCCGGGATGACCGCCGCCAACCAGTCGGCGGGTGACCTCCAGACCGTCGGGCGGAGGCATCCGGATGTCCACGAGACATACGTCCGGCCTCATCTCGCGGGCCAGCGACAGGGCAGAGGCCCCGTCGGCGGCCTCGGCCACCACCTCCATGTCGGACTCGGCCGACAGCACCATGCGGAACCCGGCCCGCACCAGATACTGATCGTCCGCGATCAGGATGCGTATGGTCATGCCATCCTGCCTTCTCGTAGCCGCGATCCGGATCGTACGGCGTGCCGCCCGCGTGCACGGGCGTTCCGTGAAGCCTCGTCGGGGTGCAGCGGTACGGAGGCGCGGACACGCCACCCGCCTTCGGGTCGGTGCCCCGCCTCGAAGCCGCCACCGAGCCGCCCGAGGCTGCCGCGGCGTCCGGACGGAGAGCCTTGTCCGTCGTCCTCGACGACCAGTTCGGCGTAGCGTGCCGCGACCCGGACGGACACGTCCACCGACCGCGCTCCGCGCGCATAGCGCTGGGCGTTGGTCAGGGCTTCCTGTAGGACGCGGCTCAGCCCGCCGGTGACCTCTGTGGGGATGTCCTCCGGCAGCTCCTGTCCGAGGTCCAGCCGGATCGGCAGTCCCGTCGCCCGTGCCTCCTCCACGATGCGGGTCAGCACCTCGCCTAGGTTCTCCGGATGCCGCGGGATCTCGTCGCCGCGCATCGAACCGACCAGACGCCGCATCGACGTCAGCGCCTCGGCGCCCGCGTGCTCGACGGCCTCAAGCATCTCGTTCAGCATCCGCGGGTCGGGGGTGCCCCGGCCGGTGACATGGCGCACGGCCTGCAGCTGCACCACGATCGCGGTCACCTGATGGGCCACGGTGTCGTGCAGGTCGCGGGCGAGCGCGAGCCGTCCTCCTGCCGGACCAGTTGTCCGGTGCGTTCCTGTTGGACGTCGTAGAGGCGCAGCACCAGGCCGCAGACGAAGGCCAGGGCCAGTTCCAGCATGGTGCTGTTGGAGAAGTCGCCGGGATCCGAGTCCCGCAGCACCGGGACGGAGAACACACTGATGCCCAAGGCCGCCACGACCACCGGGGCCCACCGGGGCGTGCAGCGGCGCACCGCCACGGCGAGGAGGACCAGCAGGCCCATGAGTTCGCTGCCGCTGCTCGCGCTGGTCGCCATGTTCACGGGCAGCAGGTGGTATGTCACTGTGGCCATGAAGGTGCCGACGCAGGCCACCAGCGCGGCCCGCGGGACCCATCGGGAATCGCGCACCGCGGCCAGCACGGCCATCGCCCCTGCCAGGGCTCCGGAGCAGACCGGCACCCAGTCCCCGGCGAAGGCCTCCATGTCGAAGGTCGGGTCGAAGACGATCCGTTCCCGCATGTCCTCATAGACGGAGAAGAGGAACAACAGGGCCAGCGCCGAGATCAGAATCCGCCCCGGCCAACTTCGGTAACCGGCACGCCGGTCGGAGGACACAGCTATTCGCACCCGCGCCACCCTACGCACCTACGGCGGCGATTGCCGCCCGCCTCCCGCGCGCGGGTCGGTGAGCATGGGCGCGGGCCGGGCGTCGCGCACCCGCTTCGGCGTCCAGTATGAGGGTCCGCGGATCCGCCCGGTGGCTCCGTGGGGTGTCCGGAGGGAGGATCCCCGGTAAAGCTCAGCTTGACTGTGTAGGGATCTTGGAGTTTCCAAGTGCGTTGGCATGATCAGCGGGCGTGCTCGGGACTGTTTCGAAGACCGATGCAGCTGTCGAGGTGTCCGTTGTCGCTCCGTCCCCGTTCCGGTGAGCAGGTTCCGTCTCTAGCCGCGCAGATCGCGCGGGCGAGCAACCCGGTCGGCACGACGGCGATGTGGGTGAGAGATCGCCTCGACGGGCTGTGGTGCGACGAGGACTTCGCCGACTGGTACCCGCGTGACGGGCGCCCGGGTCTGTCGCCGCCCAGCTGGCGACGGTCTGCGTGCACATCATCAGCTGGAAGGGGTTCGCCGCGCATGTCACTGAGACCTGCGGCTCCGGCAGCGCCAACGTGATCACGGACGGGGCCACTACCTCGGCCACCGCGAACGATGCCCAGGCCCTGCCCGGCATCCACACCCGCTTGGCGCGTCGCGGTCTGCTGCCCGCCGAACACCCGGTCGACGGCGGCTACACCTCGACCGACCCCCGCCCACGATCCGTCAGCAGGGCGGCAGGCCACCTGATCGATGCCACCCTGGCCTTCCTCGAACTCGCAGGCACCCTCTGCTGCTACAAGCGGCTGATCCGCCTCACAACGTAGGATACGGTTCAAGCCGGTGGACGAGCGCGGCAGTGAACCACGTACCCCATCCGGCTCAAGCTCACCCTCGACATCGTCAAACGCTCCGACGACACCACCGGCTTCGTGGTGCTTCCGCGCAGATGGGTGGTGGAGAGAACGCTGGCTGATGCGCTCGCACCGCCTGGTGCGCGATGTCGAGACGCTGCCTGCCCTGCACGAGGCCATGGGGCTGTGGTCGATGACCATGCTCATGAGCAGGCGCCTGGCCGGACGGCGTTGGACACACCGCACGGCCTGGTCGTTCAGCCCCACGCAGGAAGCGCAGTCGGGGCGTTGGTGGACCACCTTGGTCATGAGCGTCGTGGATGAGTCCGGTGGAATCCGAGATCGGGTGATCAGCACCATGCCCTGGCCGCCGCCTACCTTCGCCAGGGTGGCCACCCTGGACCTGTGCTCCCGGTACGGCAGGGACTCCTACCGGGCGGCAGGCAATGCTCGGAGGCCGTCAGCGTGCTGTCCCCTGCCGCCGCTTGCGGTAGTTGGCCACCTTGTGTCGGTTCCCGCACTCGGTCATGCCGCACCAGCGGCGGTTGGCGGACCGCGACAGGTCCACGAACAGCCGGGTGCAGTCCTCGTTGAGGCATTCCCCGACGCGAGTGAAGTCGGTGCCGCCCAGAAGGTCCACTGCGTCCCGTGCCACCGCGCCGAGCACCTCGTCGATGCCCCCGGTACGTGTCAGGCGACCGTTCTCGTCGAGTTGGAGCCTCGGCAGCGGCAGCCGGGCCGTCTCGTTCACCTCGGCGAGGGCTTCCCGTACCTCGCTGTCCGCGGGCGGTGTCAGGGGCCATGCGCCAACCAGCGCGTACACCGCTTCCCTGAGCCGGCACGTTCTCGACAGGGCGCGTGCGTCCAGAAGGCCGGGCGCGTCGAGCAGTCCGGCCTGGTGGATCCAGCGTCGCAGGTCGTCGGGGGAACGCAGCAGTTCGATGCGTCGGCTTCGTCGCCAGAGCAGCGTGCCTGCGAGGTCCAGGGAGAGCCGCCCGCTGACAAAGACGAAATCATCCACAGGGCCATGGTGCCAGGTGGCGTCCGGCACCGTCGTCACCCCTCCCGCCCGCCCAGTGCGTCGACGACCCGGCCCAGGATCTCGTCGAGCACCTGCTGCGAGGTGGCGAAGTTCAGCCGCACGAACCCCTCGGCGTCCGGACCGAAGGGCGTGCCGCCGTCGAGCAGGACCCGGCCGTCCCTGAGCACCTTCTCCACCGGCGGTTCGCCCAGGCCGAGCGGCCGGGTGTCCAGCCATGCCAGGTACGTGGCCTCGGGCAGGTGGTGGCGGATCAGCGGGAGCCGGTCGCTTACCACGTCGCGGACGCGCCGACGATTGCGGTCCAGCACGGTCAGGAGATCGCGCTGCCAGGCGTCGCCGTGCTCCCACGCGGCCAGGGTGGCGACGACCCCGAGGGGGGAGACGGCGCCGTACAGGTCGGGCGGTTGTGCGTCCCGCAGCGCGAGGAGGCGATATGGGCCGTAGTGCGTGACGGCGCAGCGGATGGCCGCAAGGTTGAACGCCTTGGTCGCGGAGGTCAGGGTCACGGTGCGGCGCGCGGCGTCGTCGGACAGGCTCGCGAAGGGGATGTGCCGGTGGGGGGCGTAGGTCAGCTCGGCGTGGATCTCGTCGCTGATGACGAGCAGATCGTGTCGTCGCGCGATGGCCGCAATCTCGCCGAGTTCGTCGGGCGTCAGCACCCGGCCGGTGGGGTTGTGGGGGTTGACCAGGACGAGTGCCTTGCAGCCGGACCGCTTCACCTCGGTGTCCATGGCGGCGAGGTCCATCCGCCAGCCGTCGTCGGTGTCCTTCATCGGGACGGGCACGATCCGCCGGTTCATCGTCCGCAACGTCGACAGGAACGGCGGGTAGTTGGGAATGTGCACCGCCACCGCGTCCCCGTCCGACGTCGCGAGGTGAAGGACGAGTTGCAGACACTGGATGAGGTCGGTCTGCTCGCGCACGCGGTGGGCCGACGCGGCCCATCCGTGGCGCTCGGCCATCCGCTTGGCGAAGGCAGAGCGCAGCGGACTGCCGTCCGGCCAGTCCGGGTAACCGAGATCATGGCGGTCGACGGCCTCGTGTAGCGCGGCCACGACCGGCGGCGGGGTGGGGAAGTCCATGTCGGCCACCCACGCCGGCAGGACGTCTCGCTCCGGACGGTGCCATTTCACGGTGCCGCGAACGCGCAGCCGGTCGAGGTCGAGGTCGTCGAAGCCGGGCATCCCCCGAGCTGGTGCGGGCCTCATGCCGGGACCCCCGCCCGCAGCAGATCGCGGGTGATCTGCACCTGCCCGTGATGCTGGGCCAGTTCCTCCAGTACGTGAAGCTGGACGCCCCCCACGCTCAGGGGACGGTCCGGCCCCTCGGAGTCGCCAGAGGGTGTGTTGCGCGGCGGTTGCGACGGCAGCGCCTCGCAGAGGTCTGCGTGCAGCCGGTCGAAGAGCGCGTCGACCTGCGTCCGCAGATGCCGCACGTCCCCCTTCGCCGTGAACTCGGAGGGACGGTCGCGGTCGACGCGGCGCCCCGCGACCACGTGGCCCAGCCAGTAGTCGGCCACGGCAACGCAGTGGTACGCGATGGCGTACGGGGAGTTGGCGCCGGGCAGGTGCGGCGCCGTGTTGCCGAGGTCATCACCCAGTTCTTCTAGTGCGCCGAGCATGCCGTCGAAGGCGCGGCGAAGGAAGTACAGGTACTCGTCGTGCTCGTTCATGGTGCCTCCTGTCGGTCAGGAGTACCAGCATGGGCCGGGAGAAGACACCTGTCAAGACGGTGTCTCACGACTGATCAATGTGGTTAATGCGCCGCAGGTAGAAGAAGTTAGCGTGCAGGTCAAGTTCATTGAGACGCTAATGTAACCATGTTGAGCAGTGTCTCCGAGTCGCGGTCTTCTCCGTCGGCGGCGACCCCGTTCCCGTCTCGCTGCCCGTGGGTGACACGAACGTGAACACTCGCTCGCGCCGCCTGGTGCGCGATGTCGAGACGCTGTCTGCCATGGACGAGGCCATGGTGCTGTGGTCGATGACCATGCCCCTGGCAGGCGCCTTCAGCCGGCCGGCGCCGCGAGCGCGGTGAACACCCCGGGCCGCACCTGCCGGGCCCACTCCCGCTCCTCCAGAGGTTTCGCCTTCGACCGCAGCCCGTCGACCGTCGCCGGGACCGCCTCCAGCCCAAGAGCCACGGCCGGCTGCTGGCGGCGAACACGCCCTCCCGGCCCGCTTCCGACTCCAGCACCGACACAATGCGCTCGTAGTCCGGCGCCAGCACCCGACGCATCCATGCCCTCGGCCCGGTGCGGCACGACCGATCCCGCCACAGCGCTCCGCGGTTCCGCGACCACGCAAGACGGCTCGGCCAGCACCTCAGTCACCGTCACACGGGCATTCACAGCCGCTGAAGGGCAGCTTCCGCCTCGCCGAGCGCAGCCCGCAACCGCGCCACCTCCTCCCGGACCTTCTTCGCCCGAGCCTCCAGCAGACCAAGCACCGACGGCACCAGCCAGCTCCACAAGCGACGCGAGCGGACCAACCACGCCCATCTCTCCCGATGCACAGCGGAGTTCATGCCCACCACAGCTGAACCAACCGATCACGTTCGGAAAGCGGATGGCTTCTCAATGAGCAAGCCGGACGCCTGTCGGCGTCGCCCCGAGGGCGGGAAAATCGGGTGCGGCTGTCTATCGGGTGGGTGCCGGTTGTCACGGTCCGGTCGGTGGCTCTGCTGCTCGTCGAGGGTCCGAGGAGATCGACACCGCCGACAACCCCGATGTTCCGGATCTTCCCCGGGCTGTTGCTGGTGAGCCTGGTTCCGGTCGTGTCCTGGGAAGTGGTGTACGGCTCCCACCTGATCCGGGCGTTTGCGCTGGCGTCGGGGTGAGTGCCCGGATGTGAGAACAGCCACCGGCTGATCTTCGAGTTGTCGAAGGCTCCAAGGAGATCAGCACGATAACCGCACCAGACAGTCGGCCTCTGCACGTCCTCGCGGAAGACGACCTCGCCGCGGCGAGTCCCGAATCACGCCGGCAAGGTCAGTAGCGGGCCGCAGTGCGGTGGGTAGTGGCGAGCGCCCGGTCCACGGCGGCTGACAGTGCGGTGTCGTCCTCATCGGTGCCGGCCCAGGCGACGTGCCCGTCGGGGCGGATGAGGGCGGCGCGCACGGTGGCCCAGGCGGCCGGAGGCCGGTCGAGGGTTACGGTGTGCACCGCGAGCCCCGGCCGCGTCCGCTCCGCCAGGACGCCTGCCGTCAGGTCGAGCAGGAGGTGGCTGTCCGGGCGCAACCGGGAGAACAGGTGGTTCTCGGAGCCGGTGAAGGCCAGGTCGGGGGCGCGGCTGCCGGTGAGTGGGTGGGCGGTCGGGTCCGGCGGGGCGTAGCTGACGGCGAGCGCGGTGAGACGTTCGGACAGGGCCTTGTTGAGCGCCG
Source organism: Streptomyces sp. NPDC043427 (assembly GCF_056436655.1). NCBI lineage: Bacteria > Bacillati > Actinomycetota > Actinomycetes > Kitasatosporales > Streptomycetaceae > Streptomyces > Streptomyces sp. NPDC043427. The sequence continues at coordinate 16,933 of NZ_JBWKCC010000053.1, forward strand.
GCTGGGTGGCGATCATCCTGCTGAACAGGGAGCGCAGGTCGAGGCCTTCGGGGGTGAAGCCGGTCATCAGGGCGGTCTGGGCGCGGCTGTGTTCCATCAACTGGGCGCCTATGGGGTGGCGTTCGGTGTGGTAGGTGTCGAGCAGGTGGTCAATGGCCCAGCCGCACAGGGTGGCGGCGAGTTTCCAGCCGAGGTTGTGCGCGTCCTGGATGCCGACGTTCATTCCGACGCCGCCTGCCGGGAAGTGCTGGTGGGCGGCGTCACCGGCGAGCAGGATCCGGCCTCGCCGGTACTGGGCGGCGAGCCGGGTGGCGTTGCCGAACCGGGAGAGCCAGACCGGGTCGCGCATCCCGAAGTCCTCGCCCGTGATGGCGACGGTCTTGGCCCGTAGCTCCTCCAGGGTGAGGTCGCCGGGCCATTGCGTCGTGAGGCTGTCGGGGCTGACACCGACCACGCGGTACCGCCCACCGGGCAGCGGCGCGACCATCACCCCACCCCGGAGCCCGAAGGTGCTGAACCCGGGTCGCGGCGGGCTGTCAAGGCGTGGACGCCGGTTCCTCGCGTACTCCTTTCCGTCTCGCTCGCCGGACCCGCACCATCTGGCAGTGCTGACACGTCCCGGCTTCGTCGGGGCCGCTTCCACCCTCCCCGGCACCTCCCGGATCAGGCTGCCCCCAGCTTCAACCGCCCTGCTGCGACAGCGCGGCGGTGGTGGTCTTTCACCTCCACTCGAACAACAAGCGCCTCACGGCGCACACTCGGGCAAACACAAGAAGCACGGCATGAACGTGCAGGTCATAGCTGGTCCGAAGGGGCGTCTGATGTGGGCTTCACCAGCCTTGGCCGGCGCCGTCCACGACGTACGGGCCGCGCGCGAGCACGGCATCATCGAGGCACTCTCCGAGGCCGGCATCACCTGCTGGGCAGACAAGGGCTACCAGGGTGCAGGCGGCACGGTCCGTCTCCCTTACCGCGGCCGATGGGACAGCCTCTCCACCGGCCAGCAGGCCGTCAACCGGTCCCACGCAAAGATCCGTGCATTTGTCGAGCAGGCCATTGCCACCCTCAAGTCCTGGCGACTTCTCCGCAAGCTCCGCTGCTCGACGACCCGGATCACGAGCCTCGTCCAAGCCGTCCTAGTCCTCCAGCTCGCCGCCACGTGCTGAGATCAACCCGCAGCATTCACCAGGTCCGTCAATTCGGCCTCGGTCGTCCCCACCCGCAGACGAACGTCGAAGGTGTAACCCTCATCGCAGAACACCAGGTCAAGGTTCATGGGTGTCAGCCCGCGAAAGACGATCGCCAACCAGATCGCGTCTTCCTCCGAGACGTCCATGTACAGGCAGGTACCGTCCTCGTGCAGATACGCCTCACCTGGGCCGTTCTCCGTCTCGAACTGCCATATGCGGCTGCGCACTTCGCTGCGGTGCATCGAGTCGATCTCGACCTCAGACCACCGGGCACGGATCGCGTCTGTCAGACGCATCTCGATCGATGCGCCATCCACCCGCATCACCCTCGACCACCGCCAAGAACGTCATAGCCAGGGTCTACCAGATGTCCGTGACACAGCGCCGATCGGCTGTCGCCTGAAGTTGGAATGGGCTCAATGACTACTGACTTCGGCTCGTCAGGGTGACGCTGGTTCGTCGAGGGCCAGGCCGGTGCCCGCTATGAAGCCGTCGAGGATGCCGGACCGGTACTGAAGGCGCTTGAGCCGGTTGCGTACGAGTGCTTCGAGCCGGTCGAGGGCGACGACGGCGAGGTTGGCCAGGCTTCGCTTGACGTGCGCCCATACCCACTCGACCGGGTTGAGGTCGGGTGAGTAAGCGGGCAGCAGGAATACCGTCAGCCACTCACGCTCGGCGATCAGCTTGCCCATGGCGCGGGAGACGTGGGTGTTCAGGCGGTCCCACACCAGCACGATGGGCGCCTTGACGAGCTGGTGGACGCCGTCGATCAGCGCGATGAAGTCCCGCTCGCCCATGCTGCGACGTTTGCCTTTGCCCGCTCGGTGGGTGCGCAGGCGGTGGCATAGCCGGGTCCGGGAGCCGGGCCGCATGGCGATCATCCCGGCCACGGACAGTCGGCCTGAGCGTCGTCCGCTCACCGTCACCTGCGGGGTGTGGCCGCGCCGGCCCCAGGTGCGTCCCCTGGGCGGTCGGCGGGTGAAGCCTGCCTCGTCCTTGAAGCAGATGTAGCCCCCACAGGCCGCCCGGACTCTTTTACCTCCGCCCAGGTCGCCTCCTTCCACGCGGTGACGGCCTGCTCGTCGCGCTCGGCGACCCGCCGCGCAGGGACCTGCGGGCTGAAGCCGAGCCGGTGCATCAGCCTCGTCGCGCCCGAGACGCTGTAGGAGACGTGAAACTTCCTGCCGATCAGTGTGGCCACCCTCGCCGCGGTCCACACCTGGTCCTCCGTCCAGCCGTGCGCGGCCGGACCCTGCTCGAGATACCTGGCGAGCTTTTCCAGACAGCGTGGCGACAAGCGACACCGGCCCCGCTCGGTCCTCGCGAAAGCAGCTCGTCGGCACCGCCTTGCCGCCACGACTGCTGCCACTGGTAAGCCGACTTCAGACTCACACGCAGCTGCCGGGCCACCTCGGGCGGTTTGACCTGCTGCGCGAACAGCTCCGCCGCCTGTATCCGCACCGCTTCCCGACGCCGCCGTGCTGCAGGCGTCAGCCCGCCCCCATCCGCGTATCTCACACGCCACGGACTACCGACAACACCACACCCGCATCGGCAAGTTCAGCAAACATCACCCTAACGAGCCGAGATCAGTAACTACCGTCGGTAGCTGCTTCAACTAGCTTCACGAGGGGCGCCAGGATCTGTGGCAGTTCGTTCTCGGAGGTGAGCACCGGTTGGTCCTGCCAGGTGTGCTCGGTTCCGGAGTCGATGAAGAGCAGTGAAGTGGCACCCGATTCCCAGAGGAACACCATCCCCGTGCGCTCGTCTGATTCCAGTGTGAGGCTCAGTGCCGTGGCCTTCGGCCGCCCTCGGGATGGGGTTCCTGGGACGGGCCGCTTCACCGCAGAGCTGATCCCACGAGAGCGAAGCTCGTGTTCATGTGCGGCATGCCAGTCCTTGAGCCACTGAGCGATCTCTGACATTGCTCCCCCATGTGGGCCTCGAACGGCCGTCGAACGTGATCGTAAGCCCGACAATCACCGGACGCAGGAACGGCCTTCGTCTGATCATGTGCTCCGACCAAGGTGCACGTGACCAAGACGAAGGCCGTGAGGGTGAGTCTGCTGCCTGGTGCTGTCCGGAGGGAAGCGTTCGCGCAAGCGTCAGCCTTCCGAGGTGAGTTCTATGAGTGTCCGACCGCACGGCGCGACGAGTTGTCCGAGCTGGTGGACGCGGTGCTGTGTGCGGACGGTGCGGTGAAGTCCCCGGTCGACCTGACGCTGCTGCCCGAACATCGACGTGGGCACGGAGCGATGTACGGGCGGCCTGAACCACGGCCGGATCGATGTTGGTCGGTTGCGGACGGTGCTGGCCGGACTGTCGCTGCCTCGGTTCGACGGCGGGCGACTGGTCCTCGCGGTAGATGTGTCGCCGTGGCTTCGCTCGGACGCGCCGTGCTCAGCGGACCGGCTGTTCTGCCACGTCTACGGCCGGGCGAAGACGGCATCGCAGTTCATCCCGGGCTGGCCGTACTCCTTTGTCGCCGTGCTGGAGCCGGGTGCCACCTCTTGGACCGCGATCCTGGACGCGGTCCGGCTGCAACCTGCAGACGACGCGACCGCAGTCACCACCGCCCAGCTCCGAGGAGTCGTTGAACGGCTCGTAGCGGCCGGCCAGTGGCAGAGCGGGGACCCGCATATCGTGATCGTCAGCGACGCCGGCTATGACGTCACCCGCCTGGCCTGGGTCCTGCGCGACCTGCCCGTCGAGCTGGTTGGCCGCGCCCGCTCCGACCGGGTCATGCGCCTGCCCAAGCCGCCTCGCGTCTACGACCCGAAGGGCGGCCGGCCGCCTAAGCACGGCCCGGAATTCCGCTTCGCCAAGCCGGAGACCTGGCCCGAGCCTGCGATCACCACGGTCACCGCGACTACCAACTACGGCAAGGCCGAGACGCAGGCATGGGACCGGGTCCACCCAAGGCTCACCCACCGCTCCTCATGGATCGACCATGACGGTGAACTTCCCCTGGTTGAGGGCACGTTGATCCGGTTGAAGGTCGAGCTGAACCTTCCCCTTGATCGTGGACACCTGGAGACTGGGATCTGAGGTTCCAGAGGGAGTAGCACCAGGTGGGAAGCAAGTACACGAAGCGGTACACCGAAGAGTTCAAGCGGGACGCGATCGCGCTCGTCGACTCCTCGGGCAAGACGGTCACGGCGGTCGCCCGGGAACTGGGCATCAGCTCCGAGTCCCTGCGCGGCTGGTACCGCAAGGCGAAGGCGGAGCAGGGCGAGGGCACTCCCGGCGAATTGAGCAGTGCCGAACGCGAGGAGCTCAAGCGGCTGCGGCGGGAGAACCGCGAGCAGCAGCAGACGATCGAGATCCTGAAAAAAGCGACCGCCTTCTTCGTGAAGGAGAACGACCGGTGAGCGCGCTGTGCCGGTTCATCCATGCGGAGAAGGCGAACTACCCGATCGTTCTGTTGTGCCGGGTGCTGCACGTCGCCCGCTCCTCCTACTACGCGTGGCGCGAGGGCGAGGCCGCCCGCCATGCCCGGCAGGCCGCCGACGACGCGCTCGCGCACGAGATCACGGTGCTGCACGTCGCCTCCCGCCGCACCTACGGTGTCCCGCGCATCCACGCCGAACTGCGGCGTCTGGGGCGGCGGGTGAACCGCAAGCGCATCGCCCGCGTGATGCGCGAGCGCGACATCCGAGGCGTCACCCGGCGCAAGCGCCGCTCGTTGACCCGGCCCGACAAGAAGGCGAAGCCGGGCCCTGGCCTGATCGGCCGCGACTTCCACGCCGAGCGGCCCGGGATCAAGCTGGTCGGCGACATCACCTACCTGCCCACTGCCGAGGGCTGGCTCTACCTCGCCTGCTGGCTGGACCTGGCCACCCGCGAGGTCGTCGGTTATGCCATGGCTGATCACCACCGCGCCGAGCTCGTCGTGGACGCTCTCGACATGGCCCACGGCCGGGGCGGATTGGAGCCAGGCTGCGTGGTTCACAGCGATCGCGGCAGCGAATACACCTCGACCCAATTCTGCGACCGAGTAAGGGAGTTGGGGCTGCGGAACAGCTGCGGACGCACCGGATCATGCTTCGACAACGCTGCCGCGGAGAGTTTCTGGGCCCTGCTCAAGGAAGAGATCGGCACCCGCATCTGGCCCGACCGGGCCACCGCCCGCGCCGAGGTCTTCACCTTCATCGAGACCTTCTACAACCGCCGCCGCCTGCGCAAGCACAAGACCTTCGGCTACCTCACCCCGGCCGAGACCAGGCAGCGGCATCAACACGCCCTCGCGGCATAACCGACGAGTGTCCAAGATCACGGGGAAACTTCAGGTCTCGCGTTTCAGGGACGCGTGGAAGCTTTCGCAGGCCGCGTTGTCGGCGCTGGTGCCAACCGCGCCCATCGACGGTGTAATCCCGAGTTGGTCGCAGAGGCCTGCGAAGGCCCGGGATCCGTACTGGGCCCCGTGGTCGGAGTGGAACACGGCGCCGTCCAGGCGGCCGCGGGTCACGGCTGCCATCCGCAGTGCGTCGGCGACCAGTTCGGTGCGCATGTGGTCGGCGATCGACCAACCGACGACCTTGCGGCTGAAGCAGTCCAGCACGGTCGCGAGATAGAGGAACTCCCCGCCTGCGAGCGGGAGATAGGTGATGTCGCCCATGTACTTCCGCCCTGGCTCGGCGGCGGTGAAGTCCCGCTGGAACAGGTCCGGGACCGGTGAGGCTTCCGGGTCCGGGACGGTGGTGCGCACGCGTCTGCGCAGGCGAATGCCGGTGATGGAGAATGCCCGCATGATCCGGGCGACCCGTTTTTCGTTGACCCGCCGCCCTGTCTCGCGGAGCTCGGCGGTCACGCGCGGGGAGCCGTAGGCGCCGCCGGACTCGCCGTGGACCTCGCGGATCTCCTCGGCCAGGACCCGGTCCCTGTGCTGTCGGGCGTCCCGGGCCTCGGCGCCGGCGAGCCACTTGTAGTAGCTGGACCGGTTCACCTCCAGGACCTGGCAGAGCCGCTTCACCTCGTAGGTGTCCCGGTGGTCGTCAACGAACTGGAAGCGGCTCCTCACCAGTTCGTCTCTCCGGCGAAATACTTGGCCGCCTTGCGGAGGATGTCCCGCTCGGTGGCGAGCTTGCGCTCACTCGCCTCGAGTTCCGCCACCCGGGCCTCCAACTGCCGTACCCGCTCGTCCGGATCAGCGGACGGCACCGCCTGCCGAGGTTGGGCGGCCGGCTTCGCAGCCGCGGCGGTGATGCCACGACGTTCGCCGTCCCGCAGCACCCACTCCCGCAGGGTCGCCCGGTTGACGCCCAAGTCAGCGGCGATGCTCTTGTACGTCGCCCCGGGTGTGGACTCGTACAGGGCCACGGCATCGGCCTTGAACTCGTCCGAGTAGTCCTTCATCGCCATCGGCGGTCTTCTCACTTCCTCCGGATCAAGCAGACCCAGTATCAGCGTGTCCACCACTCAGGGGGAGGCCCCGCTCGGGCTCGTCGTTGCCGACACGTCGCGACAGCATCCGTTCACCATGGGCGTCGAGTGCCACACAGTGATGATGCTCCTTGCCGATGTCGACCCCGGCCCAGATCCTGAACATGGCCGCCTCCGTCAGCTGTTCGTTCTGCGGTCCCGCGGACGGCCTCGCCGACGTTGTCCTAATCCCCATGTAAGGACGGAACGGGCCAGTGCCGGAATGCCTGGACTGTTCGAACAGTAGGGCCGTCATGTCTGACCTCAGCCGGACACTCGGTGTCTCAGAACAGAGCGGCGGATAGCCCTGCGGCTTGTGGTGACCGCCTGGCAGGTGCCGAGCGGATGCCTGAATCACGCCGGGCTTCGACGCCTCGCTGTAGACCGTGCGGCGTTCGGCGCCTTCGTGACCAGTCAGATCACGTTTCGTGGTGTGCTGTGTGGGCGCCGGGTGGACGTCTGACGTTGTCCCGGCCCTGATGCCTATGTGTAGATCGCGCGCTGCCCGGTGTCTACGCAGCGCACCACGATCCGTCAACCCCCCTGCCTTGATCACTCGTTGGTGTTGGTGGTGCGAGCCCGCTGCACGGTGACCTCTTATGAAACCCGAGCCGTCTGAGCTCCCGGATAGACCGAGGCACGTGGAGTGAGCTGGTGCCACGAACGGCTACTGAGGTGGCGGACCGGCCCTTGTGCTGAGTCCTGGGATTAGGTCGCCGCGTGGTTCCGCATGAGCTCGTGACCTGCGCAAACTGCACTACGGGGAGGAACATCTTGATCTACTGCGGCATCGACTGGGCCGAGCGAACGCACGACGTCGCCCTGGTCGACGACAGCGGCCAGTTACTGGCCAAGCGGCACATCACCGACGACGCCGCGGGCTACAAGACCCTGCTGGACCTGCTGGTCGAGTACGGCGACAGCGAGGAAAGCCCGATCCCGGTCGCGATCGAGACCTCACGCGGCCTGCTTGTGGCCGTGCTGCGGGCCGGCAAGCGGCAGGTGTTCGCGATCAACCCGATGGCCGCCGCCCGCTACCGCGACCGGCACTCCGTCTCCCGCAATAAGTCCGACCCCGGTGACGCCCTGGTCCTCGCGAACATCCTGCGCACCGACATGCACGCCCACCGGCCGCTGCCCAACGACAGCGACCTCGGCCGCGCCATCGCCGTCCTCGCCCGTGCTCAGCAGGACTCATTGTGGAACCGCCAGCAGCTGTCCAACCAGCTCCGTTCGCTGCTGCGGGAGTACTACCCGGCCGCCCTGGCGGCCTTCGAGCCCTGGCGCAACGGCCTGTGCCGGCCGGACGCCCGCGAGCTCCTCAAGGCGGCCCCCACACCGGCCCGGGCCGCGCGGCTGACCCGCACGCAGCTGGAGGCCGCGCTCAAGCGGGCCGGCCGCAAGCGCGGCATCCCGGCCGAGGCCGAGCGGCTCCGCGACGTCTTCCGCGACGACTACGCCCACCAGCCGCAGCTCGTCGAGGACGCGCTGGGCAAGCAAATGCTCGCCCTCCTGGTCCAGTTGGAGGCCGCATGCACCGCCGCCGACGACCTCACCGAGGCGGTCGAAGAGGCTTTCCCTCAGCACCCGGACGCTGAGATCATCCTCAGCTTCCCCGGCCTCGGCGTCCAGCCGGCGCCCGGGTGCTCGCCGAGATCGGAGACGACCGGTCCCGCTTCGCGGACGCCCGCGGCCTGAAGGCATACGCAGGCGCCTCGCCCATCACCAGGGCCTCCGGCAAGAAGTCGAGCATCACCCGCCGGTGGGTCAAAAACGACCGGCTCAACGCAGCCGGCTACCTCTGGGCCTTCTCCTCCATCACCGCCTCGCCCGGCGCCAAAACCCACTACCGGCGCCGCCGCGACGAACACGGAGACTGGCACGCCGCCGCCCAGCGCAACCTCTTCAACCGCATGCTCGGGCAGCTCTACTACTGCCTCCAGCACCACACACTGTTCGACGAACACACGGCCTTTCCGACCGCGCTCGCCGCAGCTGCTTGACACGTTGAGCGCCTGAGGTGTCTACACAGCGATCAAGTTGCTTATCCCAATGAGCGGTTGTGACCGTCACGGGCTCCGGGCGGCCAAGTCTTTTCAGCCATCGAGCGGCGACAAGCTGACTGCCATACCCGGAGTCCTCGGGTCCACCGATCCTACGAATGACCGGCGTGGACCCGTGCCAAAACGGTAGGACAAGCTGAGACGCGTCGGCGGCCATAACGCCCTGGGCGATCAGTCGCCAAAAGGCGAACATGTAGCGGCCCGCGAAGTCATCGAACGGGTCCTCCACACAACCGCCCGCCCATTCTCCGGTCTCGGGAGCTGCCTCTGAGCGCCACTGGGAGGCCAGAGTGAGGGCCTTTTTTGCAGTTGCCGGTGTTGCTCGGAGAGATCCGCGAGCGTCTCGGTGCTCTCTTCCGCCAGGCACGCATCGCCGCGCATCCCGTGCATGCCGTCCGGCATCAGCGGGGGGAGCGGGCTTCCAGACGAGCGCGCCTGCGAGACCGCCACCCTCCATTCGGCCGGCTGCACCGGCCCGTCGCGGTCCATGAACGTTGTCACCTGCACACCGGAGTACTGGGCGGTCGGCAGGACTTGATGCTGGGTGATGAACTGCCAGCCGAACGCCTTGGTGTCCGACAGGGATCCGGTGCGGTTGACGATGACGACCGGCTCGGGCAACACCAGCAGACCGGTGGATACGAGGATGTCCCGTTCGCGGTCCAGCGTGCTGAGGTCGGCCGGTTCCAGGGTGGCGGCTGCGGCCATGACCGCAGCATGCGCGGCTGGGGAGATCACGAGGACCTCTGCCTGCCGCAGCAGTTTCCTGATCTGTTGTATCTGCCAAGCGGCAGCCTCCCGGGGGTTCCTGGGGCCATGGCGGCCGATACCCCTGCTTGCCCAGCGTCATCGACAACGCTGCATCCCGCTCCAGGCCCTCGGGCCGTTCGGCCACGTCCGCAAGGTCGCTGTGGAGCAGCACGGTGTGCAGCTCGGCGACGACGTTGTTCATGTTGGAGGCGAGCATCATCTGCACCCACGGGTTACCGGTCAGACACCGCTGAGTCTGCTCCCGCAGACGGTGCGCCGCCCGTGCCTCGCCGACCGCCGTCCACTGCCCGGTTGTGTCCCTGGTGCGCTCCCGCTTGTCCCGGCTCGCCTTCCCCACCCCGCAGCCTCCCCCACTCGACGGCCAGTTACCGAAGCCGTACCAGAGCCCTATGAGCCGGACACGATGCGAACCAGCCGATGACTGCCTGGCAGCGGTGCCGGTGATGAACCGGCGGAACTCGGTCAGTTTCTCTCTGACCACCGCCCGTTCGTATGCCTCCAGCACCGCCCGCTCGGCGCCGAGCTGATAGCCCGTCGCCCTGGTCCAGGTCAGCGGTGGCCAGCCCTTCTCCCCCGCCGAGACCGTCTCCACGGCAACCCGCGGCTACGACGCGGGCAAGAAAATCGACGGACGCAAGCGCCACCTGGTAGTCGACACCCGCCGGCTTCCCCTCATGGTCATAGTCACTCCCGCCGACCTGCACGCTGCAGCAGCGGCGAAGGAAGTTCTCTTCCGCCTACGCCGGGAAGCTCGTCGACTGGGCAAAACAGCACCTCAACCTCACGATCAAGCCCGTCAGCCGTCCCAAGGACCCCTCCGGCTTCGTCGTGCTGCCCGCCGCTGGGTCGTTGAGAGGTCGCTCGCCTGGATGATGCACGCACGCCGCCACGCGAGGGACTACGAACGGCTCATCCAGCACTCCGAGACCCTGATCACCTGGGCCGCCATCACCCTCATGACCAGGCGCCTCGCCCGGAAGGGCGCCACCCCCAGCTGGACAAGAAGGCCGACACAGGCCAGCTGAGCCCTGCTCGTCCATGCCACTGCGATCCACCTGCACATCGACATCATTGAACAGACGGTCAAGCGTCAGCCCTGGTGTCGTACGCCCGCTGGCAGTTCTGGATCTCTCCGCTGTGCTCGACGGTCCAGTCGTAGAGCAGGCCGAACGGCTCGCGCAGGGACTCGCCCAGGGGTGTGAGCGAGTACTCGACGCCGACCGGTGAGGTCGGCAGCACCGTGCGCTGAATCATGCCGTTGCGCTCGAGACGGCGCAGTGTCTGGGTCAGGACACGTTGCGTGATGCCCTCCAGACCTCGCTTCAGTTCATTGAACCGGGTGGGCCGCTCCAGCAGCGCCATCACCATCATCGACCACTTGTCCGCTATCTGGTCGAGGATCGGTCGGCTGGGGCAGTCCGCCCGGAAAACCGTCCGTGTTTCGGCGTCAACGCCGTGCAGATCGGTGTCCTTCATGATCCTAGGTGCTCCCAAAGTGCGTTCTTGACCATCTGGGCGCCGCCGTCGACGGTAGGTATGCATTGCAAACCTACATGCCCAGCGGTAACAAACGGAGAACCTCATGACGAACGATGCCTACTCGACCCTGCGCGTGAGCAGCGAACACGGCGTCGCCCGGATCGTCCTCGACAATCCCCCGGTGAACGCGCTCGGAACGACGATGATGCGTGAGCTGCGGACGGTACTGACGGGCATCAAGGACGATCCTTCCGTCCGCGTGATCGTCTTCTCGAGCGCCGACCCGGAATTCTTCATCGCTCACGTGGACATGCACGTCGGCGAGGAGATGGACGTCCTCCAGGAACTCGCCGCATCCGCGCCGGCGGACGTCAACGTGTTCCAGGCGATCGGTGAGCTGATCCGCCACCAGCCCCAGGTGACCATCGTGAAGCTCGCCGGGAAGGCCCGCGGAGGCGGGGCAGAATTCGTGGCCGCAGCGGACATGACGTTCGCCGCCGTCGAGACCGCTGGACTCGGTCAGATCGAAGCGCTGATGGGCATCATCCCCGGCGGAGGCGGAACGCAGTACCTCCGGGACCGCGTGGGTCGCAACCGCGCACTGGAGGTGATCCTCACCGCCGACTTGTTCGATGCCGAGACCGCAGCGTCCTACGGCTGGATCAACCGGGCCCTGCCGGCCGACGAGCTCGACGAGTACGTTGACCGTGTCGCCCGTAACATCGCCGCGCTGCCCGACGGTGTCATCGAAGCAGCCAAGCACTCGCTGCCCGCCGATGACTTCAAGGAAGGACTCCTGCGTGAGAACCATGCCTGGGCTTCTACGGTCAGTCTGCCGACCGCTCAGCATCTGATCAACAAGGGCCTGCAGGAGGGGGCACAGACACCGGCTGGCGAACGCGACCTTGAGGGACTGATGCGCAGCGTCGCGCGCTGATTGCCGGACGGGCACATGACACATCGCTGAACGCCCCCACAGCCGTCCTGTTCGTCCATCAAGCCATTGAGCTTCCGGTTCGAGTTCGGGTTCGGGTTCGGAAACACGCACTTAGCTTGTCGTTTAACGTCCCAATCCGAATTCGGACTCGAACTTGGTCGCTCAACTGGGCATTCGCCGTACGTGCGGGCGGCCCCGGCCTGATCCTGTGCTCCGACCAAGGACGCACGCGATCAGACCGGGGCCGTGGAGATGAGTGTGTTGCAACAGCCGGACAAGCGGGAGGCGTTGGCGACGCTGTCACGCTTCCGGGCGGCGTTCTACGAGTGTCTGAGCGGACGCGGGGGTGCCCTATTCGAGCTGACGGACGCGCTGCTGTGCACGGACGGCCCGGTGAAGACGCCGGTGGACCTGGCGCTTGCGCCGGAACACCGTCGCGGGCACGGGTCTCTCTACGGCGGGCTGAACCACGGCCGCATCGATGTTGCCCGGCTGCGCCGGGTCCTGGCGGGGCTGCCGCTGCCGAAGGCGGCCGACGGCCGCCTGGTCCTGGCCGTGGACGTCTCACCGTGGCTGCGCCCGGACGCCGCCACCTGCCCGGACCGCTCGTTCTGCCACACCTACGGCCGCGGCGAGGGCAAGCATCAGATGATCCCGGGCTGGCCGTACTCGGTCGTGGCCGCGCTGGAGACCGGCCGCATGTCTTGGACCGCCGTGCTGGACGCCGTCCGGCTGTCGCCTGGGGCCGATGTCGCGGCCGTCACCACCGCCCAGATCCGCGACGTCGTCGAACGGCTTGTGGCCGCCGGCCAGTGGACGGACGGCGACCTGGACATCCTTGTGGTACTGGACGCAGGATACGACGCCCCGCGCATCGCCCACCTGCTCGGCGACCTGCCCGTGGAGGTCCTGGGACGGATGCGCTCCGACCGCGTCCTGCGACGCCCAACCCCGCCACGCGTCTACGACCCCAAGGGTGGGCGGCCGCCCAAGCACGGCAGCGAGTTCGTCTTCGGCGACACCGCCACGTGGGACACCGAGCAGGCCATCACCGTCACCGACACCCGCCTCTACGGCAAGGTGACGGCGCGTGCTTGGGACCGGCTGCATCCGCGGCTGACGAAGCGGGCGGCCTGGCTCGACCACGACGGGCCGCTGCCCATCATCGAGGGCACCGTCATCCGCCTGAACGTCGAGCGTCTCCCCTCCGGCGGGGACAACAAGCCGCTCTGGCTGTGGTGGTCTCGCATCGACGCGACCCCGGCGGATGTCGACCGCTGCTGGCAGGCCTTCCTGCGTCGGTTCGACCTGGAGCACACGTTTCGCCTGTTCAAGCAGACCCTCGGCTGGACAAAGCCACGGCTCCGCATCCCGGAGGCGGCGGACCGCTGGACCTGGCTGGTCATCACCGCCCACACCCAGCTCCGCCTCGCCCGGCCCCTGGCGGTCGACCTTCGCCGGCCGTGGGAGAAGAAGACGGAACCGCACAAGCTCACCCCGGCCCGGGTTCGCCGGGGGTTCCGGAACCTGCACGCGAAGAGCCCTTCACCGGCGAGTGCACCGAAACCCTCCAGGCCTGGCCCGGGACGCCCGGCCGGTTCCAAGAACCGTCGCTCAGCGGCGCGGCACGACGTCGGTCGCGTCCTGGCTACGGGCGAGGCTTACACGCGCCCCTCGCACCACAAGAAGGGAACGAAACCACGACGCGCGGGGTGAACAACACAGCGAGCCTGAGGACCCTGCTGTCATCTCTCGTCGATCACAGGCATTGGGCCTCCATCGCTATGCCACTTCTGGAGGAAGCTCGGCTGCCGTGTCACATCCACCAGCTCGACGCGGCCGCCAATGCTGTCCAAGCGGTGGTAGGCGAAGGGCCGGCCATAGGGGCAGCCGGAGAAGTCGGCGGCGAAACCATCGTTCTCCAGCCGCTGAGAACCCCGCTGGACAGAGCTGGTCCAGTAGCCCAGATGGTCGAACCGAGCTCCTTGCGATGCATCCCAAGGACTACCAGGAGGCCCCTCGATCAGCTCTATGAACGGTGGTCCGCCACGGGTGAAGGCGATGCAATAGTCCCACTCACCAAGTCGATCAGCTACAGGAGCACTCCAGTCCGCTCCCACGGACCTCTCAAGATCCCCCATAGCCCTCTCTATGTCCGGCACGACGAAGCACACATGGTAGAAGGAAGTCATCAGCTCATGATCGAGCAGAGGCCGAAGCGGTGTCTGCTGGTTTCCTGGGCCGGACGTTAAACGACAAGCTTAGAGGCAATGCCGTTGCTTTTGCTGTGGGCGTAGGCTGGTTGGGAGTCGGTGCCGGGGGTGGTGCGGGTGGCTGCAAGTGCGTCTGACTTATCGGGTCTTGGCCTGTTGACCTGGGTGTATCCGCCGGGGTTGGTGGACCGGGTGGTGGCCGCATGCGGACGTTCAGAGCAACGTAGGCGACTGCTTCCTGCGCGGTTGGTCGTGTACTTCGTCTTGGGGCTGGCGCTGTTCTCGCCTGCTCCGTATCTCGAGGTCATGCGACACCTGGTCGCGGGACTGCGGGGCCTGGGGCTGCTGGGTAACTGGCACCTTCCAGCGAAGTCCTCGCTGTTCAGGGCCCGCCAGCGGCTGGGTTCCGAGCCGCTGCAGGTGCTGTTCGCGGCGACCGCGAAGCCGATGGCCACCGAGTCGACCCCCGGTGCGTTCTGGCGGGGATTGCGGCTGCTGGCCGTCGACGGGACCTGCTGGGACGTTGCCGACACCGAAACCAACCAGGCCGCCTTCGGCCGTCCCGGCAACGGCCGCGGAACGGGACGGAGCGCATTCGTCCAGGTGCGGATGGCGGCTCTGGTGGAAGTGGGCAGCCACGCGGTGCTGGACGCGGAACTCGCCGGCTGCCGGACCGGGGAAGTCACCCTCGTCGGCCGCCTGCCCCGTTCCTGCGGTGCGGGCCAGCTGATCCTGGCCGACCGCGAGTTCCTGGGCGTCCCGCTGTGGCGGGCATTCACCGCCACGGGAGCCGACCTGCTGTGGCGGGTGCCCGCCAACCGCGTCCTGCCCGTCCGCAAGCTGCTTCGGGACGGATCATGGCTCTCCGACATCCACGCCGGCACCGACCCAGCCAAACGTGACCCGGCGCAGGTCCGAGTCCTCGCCTACCAGCTGAAAGACACCGGCGGCGCTGCTGCGGCCGACGACTACCGTCTGGTTACCAGTCTTCTGGACCCTCGCCGCTATCCGGCCCGGCAACTGGCCGCGCTCTACCGCGAGCGCTGGGAGATCGAATCCGTCTTCGCCGAGATCAAAACCCACCAGCGTGGTGCGAAGGTCGTGCTCAGCAGTAAGACCCCTGACGGTGTCCTCCAGCAGATCTGGGCCCATCTCCTGTTCCACCATGCGCTGCGGGAACTGATGCTGAGAACCGCTGCCACCCGCCAACTCGACCCCGACCGCATCTCTTTCACCGAAACCCTGCGCTCCGCCCGCCGCAGCGTGACCGTCACCCCGGGCGGCTTTTCCCCCTGAACTCCTGGTCAGAGCACTGCAAGTACTCCAAGAGGACCTCCTGGAAAGATTGCTGCCCGCCAGACGACTCCGCAGCCAGCCCCGTGTTGTGAAGCGCAAGATGTCCAACTACTGGCTCAAGCGAGCCGAGCACCACGCGTGGCCCCAGCCCACCCGCACCGGCACCCAAGCCATCCGCATCAAACGACCCCAACCCGCAGACCCATAAAGCAACGGCATTGCTCTTAGAAGCCGTATCTCAACCGAACGTGATCCCTTGATTCCTGCTGGTCAAGCATGGTTTCGCTCGGGTTGAGGCAGGTATCGCGACGTCTTGTGTCC
>NZ_JBWKCC010000054.1:0-27121 GCF_056436655.1 Streptomyces sp. NPDC043427
ACTGCAGGGGGGACCCTGTGGGAGAGTAGGACGCCGCCGAACAATCATTGGGAAAACCCCCGCACCTCACGGTGCGGGGGTTTTCTGCGTTTAGGCTCTGGATATGCGCTACGACTTGGTGATCTTCGACAATGACGGTGTCCTCGTGGACAGCGAGCCGATCTCCAACCGGCTGCTGGCCGCCTATCTGACGGAGCTCGGGCACCCCACCTCGTACGAGGACTCCATCCGTGACTACATGGGCTCCGCGATGCATCGGATCCACGACCTGGTCCTGGAGCGTACGGGTGAGCGGCTGCCGGCGGAGTTCGACGACGTCTTCCACGGGCGGGTGTTCGAGGCGTTCGAGCGGGAACTGCGGCCCGTGGCTGGGGCCGTGGACGTACTCGAGAAGCTGGCCGCGGACGAGGTGCCGTACTGCGTGGCGTCCTCGGGGAGCCATGAGCGGATTCGGGTGGGGCATCGGACGACCCGGCTGGACCGGTGGTTCGAGGAGTCGCGGATCTTCAGCTCGCAGGACGTGGGGCAGGGGAAGCCGGCTCCCGACCTGTTCCTTCATGCGGCCGAGCGGATGGGTGTGGCGCCGGGCCGCTGTGTTGTCGTGGAGGACTCTCCGCTGGGGGTGGAGGCGGCTGTCGCGGCCGGGATGGACGTGTACGGGTTCACCAGGATGACGCCTGCCCCCAGGCTGGCGGGTGCCACCCAACTCTTCTCCGACATGGGTGAGTTGCCGGCTCTGCTCACCTGACATTTGTCATGCGGAGCACCGGACGATCGTTTCTACTGGCCGACCCCCGTCGGCGGCCAAGCTAGGGGCATGACGACGAACTCGGTTTCCCAGGGTCAGAACATGAAGAAGAACTTCGCGCCGCTGATCGTGGACGTGGCGGTGCCGCTCGGTTCGTACTACCTGTTCAGGGACGGCTTCGGGATGAGCACCTTCGCGGCGCTCGCCTGGAGCAGCGTGGTGCCGGCCCTGCGGACCGTCTGGAGCGCGGTCAAGGAGCGGAGGACCAACGCGCTGGCGGGGCTCATCCTCGTCGTCAACGTCGTGTCGCTGCTGCTCAGCTTCGTCTCCGGCGACCCGCGGCTGATGCTCGCCAAGGACAGCGCGGTCAGCAGCACGGTCGGGATCGGGATCCTGGTGTCCGTGGCGCTCGGAAGGCCGATGATGACCGCGGGCATGAAGCCCTTCCTGGTGAAGGGGAACGCGGCCAGGCAGTCCGCCTGGGAGCGGCTGGAGTCGGGTGTCACGGCCCGTGCGGCGGACTTCCGGCGGAGGGAGCGGGTCTTCTCCCTCGTGTGGGGTGTGGTGCTGCTCGCCGAGTGTGTCGCGCGGATCATCGGGGCGTACACCATCCCCGTGGACACCATGGTGTGGCTGGGTGGGGTCGTCATGGCCGTCTCGATCCTGCTGGGGGTGCTGGTCAGCGGCCGTCTCGCGGCCGGGCCGATGGAGGCCATGGTCACCGTCGAAGTGAAGGACGCGCAGGAGAAGGTGACCGAGGTTCAGGAGCTCGAACTCGCGATCTAGCCCGGTCGGGTAAAGCTGAGGAGAACTCATCTTTGGCTGGATCTACCCACGAGTACGTTGGGGCCCTACGCTCGCCGCCATGACAGATGTGCTGCGGCGCGGTAGGGCCTCATTGGCGTTGAGCTTCTTCGTTCAGGGCGTCGCCTTTGCTCTGCTGGTGACCCGGATCCCGGCCATCCAGGACCGGTACGGCGTGTCCGACGCGCTGTTGCCCGCGTTCCTCGCCGCCGTGCCGGTGCTCGCCGGCGTAGGCAGTGTGGCGACCGAGAAGCTGGTGCGGCGCGTACGGCCCAGTCGGGTGCTGCGCTGGGCCCAGCCCGTCGTGCTCCTGGCCCTGCTCGGGGTCGGCTCCGGGGAGCACATGGCCGAGCTGGGCATTGCGCTCGCCGCCTTCGGGCTCGCCGTGGGTGGGCTGGACGCCTCGATGAACATGCTCGGGGTGAGCCTGCAGCGGACGTACGGGCGCAGCATCATGCTGAGTTTCCACGCGGCGTACAGCCTGGGCGGGATCGTGGGAGCCTCGCTGGCGTGGGCGGGGGCGCACTGGGATCTGGCGCTCTTCGTGTCGTATCTGCCGGTCGTGGTGGTGCTGTTGCCTGCGGCCTTCGTGGGGAGCCGGTGGTACGTCGACGGGGGGAGCGCGCCGGTCGAGGTGAAGGACGAGACGGAGGGCGGGCCCGTCGTCTTCAAGATGCTGTTGCCGCTGTGTCTGGTGATGACGATCGCGTACATCGGCGACTCGACGGTGTCCAACTGGAGCGCGAAGTATCTGCAGGACGTGCTGGGGAGTTCCGAGCAGATGGCGACGGTGCCGTACAACGTGTACATGATCACCACGTTGCTCGGGCGGGTCATCGGGGACTTCGGGGTGCGGCGGTTCGGGGCCGTGGCGGTGGTGCGGGGTGGGGCGGTGGTGGCGGCGCTCGGGTTCGCGGTGGTGGCCGGGGCGCCGGGAGCCTGGGTCGGGATGCTCGGGTTCACGCTGCTGGGGGTGGGGCTGTGTGTGCTGGTGCCGCAGACGTTCGCGGCGGCGGGGCGGCTCTTCCCGGGGGCGTCGGACGCCGCCGTGGCGCGGCTCAATGTCTTCAACTACGTCGGGTTCCTGATCGGCTCGCCGTTGGTGGGGGCGCTGGGGGACGCGTGGACGTATCGGGGGGCCATGCTGGTGCCGATGGTGTTGGTGCTGGTGACGTTGGTGTACGCCAGGTCGTTCGCGGCTCAACCGGACCGATACGGTGGCGGGCATGAGCGGCCGAGCACAGCTGATGTGGGACGAGGCGGTAACGGGCTATGACTTCGGCCCGGAGCATCCGATGGATCCGGTCCGGCTCGCCCTGACGCGACGACTGGTCGACGCCTTCGGGCTCGACCGGGAGGTGGACGTCGTGGCGGCGAAGCAGGCGGGGGAGTCGACGTTGCGGCTCGTCCACCGGGAGGACTACATCGAGGCCGTGAAGCGGGCGTCCGCGGATCCGAAGTCGGCGGACGGGTCGTACGGGCTGGGGACGATGGATGATCCCGCCTTCGCCGGGATGCACGACGTGTCGGCTCTCATCGCCGGGCAGTCGGTGGGGGCGGCGGAGGCGGTGTGGCGGGGGGACGCGCTGCACGCGGTGAACTTCGCGGGTGGGCTGCATCATGCGATGCCCGGGGGTGCGTCGGGGTTCTGTATCTACAACGACGCCTCGCTGGCGATCGCGCGGCTGCTGGAGCTGGGGGCCGAGCGGGTCGCCTACGTGGACGTCGACGTGCATCACGGGGACGGGGTGCAGGCGGCGTTCTGGGAGGACCCGCGCGTGCTGACGATCTCCCTGCACGAGCATCCGCGGACGTTGTTCCCGCAGACCGGGTGGCCGGAGGAGACCGGCGCGGATTCGGCTGAGGGCAGTGCGGTGAATGTGGCGCTGCCGGCGGGGACGGGGGACGCGGGGTGGCTGCGGGCGTTCCATGCGGTGGTGCCGGAGCTGATCGCTGATTTTCGGCCGCAGGTGCTGGTGACGCAGCACGGTGCCGATACGCACTTCGAGGATCCGTTGGCGCATCTGGCTGTGTCGCTGGACGCGCAGCGGGCTGTGCAGGTGGCGTGTCATGAGTTGGCGCATGAGTACGCCGGGGGGAAGTGGGTCGCGTTGGGGGGTGGGGGTTATGCCGTGGTGGAGGTTGTGCCGCGGTCGTGGACGCATCTGGTGGGGGTCGCTGCGGGGCGGCCTGTGGAGCCGGAGGCGTTGATTCCTGAGGGGTGGCGGCAGGAGGTGTTCGCCCGGACTCGGCAGTTGGGGCCTGGGCGGATGACGGATGGGCGGTGGCCGGTGTCATGGGCCGGGTGGGAAGCGGGGTACGACCCTGCGGATCGGCTGGACCAGGCCGTGCTGGCTACTCGGCGGGCGGTGTTTCCGTTGCGGGGGTTGTTGGCGTAGGCGCGCGGCTGTTCTGCTGGCGGTTCGCTCACCCCCGCTTGCGGTGTGCCGCTGCGCCCACCCGTGCCGCCCCAGCGGCACGACTGCCCGCAGCTCAGCGAGCCAGTAGTACGCCAACCGTGCGGTGTTTCCCGGTTCCTGGGGTGGCTCTTGCTGCCTTCCGTCAGCATCGACTCGTGTTGAGTGCTGGGGCTTTACGTGCGCATCTGCTGGCCGCTCGACTGGCTGGGCCCGTGGCGACTTCTCGGGAGGTGAGTCTGCGGAGCTATCGGCTGTTCGCTGCTCGGGATCCCCGGGTGTTGATCGGGATTGATCCGGAGTGGTCGTGGGGCGAGCGGGATCTGCTTGAGTTGATGGCGGACAAGTGTGGGGTTTCGGCCGATCCTGAGTACAGGACCGGCCATGATGTGATTGATCCGGAGCGGACGCTGGCCGCCCTGGACGCCTTCGCGGAACGGCTCTCGGTGGCTGCCCGGCATGGTGCGACCGTGCTTCTGGGGACCGGGCACCCGCATCGGCTGCTCGGTTTCTACGCCGCCTTGGCGGACGCCTTGTCGTCAGTTGGATGTACTGTCCTCACACCGGCGCAGGGTCGCTGTGTCGACATAACGACCCGGTTCGGCCTACGCACGTACAACCTTGATTACGTACGAGGTGTCGCCTTCGTACGAGACCCCGCGGTGGAACGCTCCGGTTGTGAGACCGGCGCACACACCCACTCACCTCTCCCGGTTCGGACCGCGCTGGCCGCGGCCGCGGAGGCCGGCGGGCCGCTGCCCGAGCTGGTGATCGGGGACCATGGCTGGGTCTGCGGGGCAGGTCAGCTGGGGTTCGAGGCCATCGGGCTCGCCGACACGGACGACCCCGCACTGTTCGTCGGGGAGGCGGAGGGGTCCGTATCCGTGGTCGTTCCACTTGATGACGCTGTGCGGTCTCCTTACTACCGTCCGCTGACCCGCTACGTACTCAATCGAGCGTGTCTGTCACAGTAGGCCGCCGATGGGTGCACCTCTTCCCCACTCGCATCACCCGCCCCTACATTGGGGAGTGAGCACGCAGCGACGAAGAGTCACCGGAAGGGGAAGCCGGTGGCCGACGAGTCGAGTGCGGAAGGTTCAGGTGTGACATGGCTGCAGGCGAGAGGCCTCTGAACGAGGTTCAGTTCCTTACCGTGGCGGAAGTCGCCTCGGTGATGCGAGTGTCGAAGATGACCGTGTACCGGCTGGTGCACAGTGGTCATCTGCCCGCGATCCGGGTCGGTAGGTCGTTCCGCGTCCCGGAGCAAGCGGTTCACGAGTACCTTCGCGAGAGCTACGTGGGGGTGGAAACCGCCTGAGCGGCGTCGCCGAGGGGGTCCGCACCGACGGTACAGGGCACTTCGGGACCCCCTCGGCGCCCTCGATTACGACCTCAGCGCTCGGGCAGGTAGGCTAGCCCCTCGTAGGTCGTATGGGCCCATGGCGCCCAGCACCGAGTGATGAGAAGTGAGCGAGGGTAGTCGTGGGCTCTGTTATCAAGAAGCGGCGCAAGCGGATGGCCAAGAAGAAGCACCGCAAGCTGCTCAAGCGCACGCGCGTTCAGCGTCGTAACAAGAAGTAAGTTACGCACGCGACGCAGCGAGAGCGTGTTGTGGCCCCCCACCGGTTGAGGTGGGGGGCCACTCGTACGTACGGGGGTTCCCGCCGCCTCGTGCGTCAGGCGGTCATCACAGCGCAACACCGAACCGCTAAGTTGGCCCGCAGACGGGGAACTCGGCAGCGTGTGCGCAGCTGAGGGACGACGGCGGAAGGAAGGCGCTGATCTTGGGCAAGGTCGTGCTCGTGACCGGAGTGGCCCGTCAGTTGGGGGGCCGTTTCGTACGACGGATCCAGCGTGACCCACAGGTGGACCGGGTCATCGCCGTGGACGCGGTCCCGCCCGAGCATCATCTGGGCGGCGCGGACTTCATCCAGGCCGACATCCGGCAGTCAACCATCGCGCGCGTACTCGCCGAGACGGGCGCCGACACGGTCGTCCACCTCGACGTCACCGGGACCGCGCTGGGCGGCGGCAGCCGGGCCACGGTCAAGGAGACCAACGTCATCGGCACCATGCAGCTGCTGGGTGCCTGTCAGAAGTCCCCGAACGTGAAGCGGCTGGTCGTGAAGTCCAGCACGAACGTGTACGGGTCCGCGCCCCGCGATCCAGCGGTGTTCACCGAGACGACCCCGGCGAAGTCGCTGCCGAGCGGCGGCTTCGCCAAGGACACCTGCGAGGTCGAGGGCTATGTGCGCGGGTTCGCGCGGCGGCGGCCCGACGTGGCCGTGTGTGTGCTGCGGTTCGCGAACATCCTGGGGCCGACCGCGGAGACACCGCTCGCCGCGTACTTCTCGCTGCCGGTCCTGCCGACGGTGTTCGGCTACGACCCGCGGCTGCAGTTCGTGCACGAGGACGACGTGATCGAGGTGCTGCGGATCGCCTCCCACGAGCCGGTGCGGGGCACGCTCAACAGCGGCACGTTCAACATCGCCGGCGACGGTGTCCTGCTGCTCTCCCAGTGTTCCCGGCGGCTCGGCCGCCCCACCGTGCCGCTGCTGCTGCCTGCGGTCACGTGGACGGGGTCCCTGGTGCGTACGCTGGGGATGACGGACTTCTCGCCCGAGCAGATTCGGCTGCTGACCCACGGCAGGGTCGTGTCAACGGACCAGATGCGCGAGACGCTGGGGTTTCGGCCGAAGTACACGACCGCAGAAACGTTCGCGGACTTCGCGCGCAGCCGTGGGCCCGGGCTGCTGCCGCCGGAGGCCCTCGCGGGGGCCGTCGACCGGATCGCCGGGCTGCCCGTGCCGGGCAACGGCCACCTCCCGACGCAGAGCGCCAACTGAGGAGCGCATCAACGATGGCGGACGCCAAGGTCATTCCGTTCGACGACGACCGGTCCCGTGGGGCTGCCGCGCCGCGGCCGTCGCGGCGCCGGGGCGGGGGGAGCAGGCGCAAGGGTGGCGAGCAGCCCGCGGTGGTCCGCGAGGTCCAGCCCCTGCCCAGCAGGCCTCCCGCGCAGGATGATGTTCCTGTGACACGTGAGGAACAGCCGCAGGAGAAGCCGCGGACGGACCCTGGTGCTGGTCTGGAGCGCCGGGTCGCGAGCGGCCTCGCGTTCCTGCGGCGCCGGCTCACCGGTGACTACGAGGTCGACGACTTCGGTTACGACGAGGAGTTGACCGACCAGGTCCTGATGTCACTGCTGCGCCCGGTGTACGAGAAGTACTTCCGGGTCGAGGTGAAGGGCGTCGAGAACATCCCGGCGGACGGTGGCGCCCTGATCGTCGCGAACCACTCCGGGACGCTGCCGCTGGACGGGCTGATGATGCAGGTTGCCGTCCACGACCAGCACCCCGCGGGCCGTCACCTGCGGCTGCTCGCCGCGGACCTGGTCTTCGTGCTGCCGGTGGTCAACGAGCTGGCCCGGAAGCTGGGGCACACCCTGGCCTGTGCGGAGGATGCCGAGCGGCTGCTCAGCGAGGGTGAGCTGGTGGGGGTGATGCCGGAGGGCTTCAAGGGCATCGGCAAGCCCTTCAGCGAGCGCTACAAGCTCCAGCGTTTCGGCCGCGGCGGCTTCGTCTCCACGGCGCTGCGGCAGGGGACGCCGATCATCCCGTGCTCGATCGTCGGCGCGGAGGAGATCTACCCGATGATCGGCAACGCCAAGACCCTCGCCAGGGTGCTGGGCTTCCCCTACTTCCCGCTGACCCCGACCTTCCCCTGGCTCGGCCCCCTGGGCGCGATTCCGCTGCCCACCAAGTGGACCATCCAGTTCGGGGAGCCGATCCCCACGGACGGCTATCCGCCGGAGGCGGCCGAGGATCCGATGCTGATGTTCAACCTGACAGACCAGGTGCGCGAACAGATTCAGCACACGCTCTACAAGTTGTTGGTGCAGCGGCGGTCGGTGTTCTTCTAGGCCCTCTTCAGGCCCTTTTCGGGTACGGCGATGGGGGCGCCCCTCCTGGAAGGGGCGCCCCCATCGCCGTGCTGTTACTCGGTGTCCTCGCCGTCGATGCCCAGGCCGGGTAGGAGGCCCGGGAGGAGGGGTGGAACGGTGACGTCCGGTTCGGTGGTGGGGGTCTTGCTCTCGGACGGGGAGGCGGTGTCGGGGGACTGGGGTGGGTCGAGCAGGCCGCCCGTGTTGCCGCCGATGAGGCCGTCGGCCTCGCCGTCGGAGGGGGTCGACTTGCCGGGGCTGCTGGAGTGGCCGCTGTCGGACGCGCTGCTGCCGGTGCTGGGTGCCGCGGGCCTGCCGGAGTCCGACGTACCGGAGGAGGCGGGCTGCTGGCGCCCGTTGCTGCCGCCGGGCCGGGCCGGGGGCTGCGGGAGCAGGGACTGCAGCGGGGCGACCTCTTCGTCTATGGCGTCGAACACCGACGACACCTGCTCGCTGACGTCCCCGAGCTGCACGGGCAGCCTCTCGCGCAGCGCGCCCCACGCCTCGCGGTGCGAGCGGGAGAAGGCGGAGAGGGCCTGCATGGGGCCCAGGGAGTCGGGGTCGCGCGCGTACGCCTCGTGCAGCAGGCGGTGGCCCTCGGAGGCGTCGTGCTGCATGCCCGACAGCGCGCGGCGGATCTCGCCGAGGGACTCGTGGTCCAGATGGCCGCCGCGGTCGCGTTCCATCAGCCTGCGGGCCTCGCTGAGCCGGGTCGAGGCCTGGTCGAGGTAGACCTCCCCCCGTTCGCCGTCGCCCTCGGCCAGGTACTGGAGTTTGAAGTCCTCGATGCCGCGCTTGAGGCCGTAGAGCGAGTCGCCGGGCAGCGCGTCCGAGCTCGCCGCTGCGACTCCGCCGAAGGCGCCCGCGGCGACTCCGACGCTGAGCCCGCCTGCGGTGAGCCCCTTGGCCAGGCGTGAGCGCGGACGCAACTTGCCCAGTCCGGTCGCCCGGTGCGCGCCCCGGCTCCGGTGGGAACGCTGCTCAGGTACTGAAGGGCCTGCCGCCTCGCCTCGCGCGGTGCCCTCCTGCAGCATGGCCTCGAACGCGGCCACGAGCTGAGCCCGCTGAACGACCTTGACCTCGGGGTCCAGCTCCGGCTTGGGCAGCTCGCCGAGACCGGTGGTGAGGGCCAACAGGTGGCCCTGCTCCGTCCGTTCGGCGGCGCCCGGTGCCGGTGCCGGTCCCTCGGGCCGCGCGGCCGCCGTGTCCCGGTCGGACTGCTCCTCCAGAGCCTGGGCGAAGGCGTTCGCCCGCCGGTGCGCCGATACGTTCGCGATCACTGGCGGCACCTCCTCTCGTCATGACGGTCGACTCCCCAGGGGGTCCTGAGGGTTGCACGCCCTGACCACAACCACACGAATGAGTGATTGAAGTCGGCCAGGGAGTGACCACAGGGAGCCTGCATCCCGCACAACGAGCGGCTTGGCACTTGGGTTACGGACGGCGGATGATCCGACCGTGAATCCAACCCACTTTCACCGAGGGTGAGTTGGAGAACGCGGAGTGTGCCACTTCAGCGGGCGTCGTCCGGCAGGAGCCGGGCGAGGGTGCGCACGGCGCGGTACTGGAGGGTCTTGATGGCGCCCTCGTTCTTGCCCATCACGCGGGCGGTCTCGGCGACGGAGAGGCCCTGGAGGAAGCGGAGCGTCACGCACTCCTGCTGCTGGGGGTTGAGCCGCCGTACGGCGTCGAGGAGGGCGGCGTTGGACAGGGACTCCAGGACGGAGTCCTCGGGGGAGCGCTCGACCTCGTTGGCGTCGAGCATCTCGCCGGTGGTCACCTCGAGTCGGAAGCGGCTCGACTTGAAGTGGTCGGCGACCAGGTTGCGGGCGATGGTGACGAGCCAGGCGCCGAAGTCGCGGCCCTGCCAGGTGAAGGTGCCGATGCGGCGCAGGGCGCGCAGGAACGTCTCACTGGTGAGGTCCTCGGCGGTCGCCTTGCCGCCGACGCGGTAGTAGATGTAGCGGTAGACGGTGTCGCTGTACTGGTCGTAGAGCCGGCCGAAGGCGTCGGCCTCGCCGGACTGGGCACGCTCGACGAGATCCATCATGCGGGCGCTGTCGCTGTCGGCGGCCGGTCGGCGGGCGGTGGCCGCGCCGGTGGAACGCCCTCGTCTGCCGCCCGCCCGCCCGTCACCCGACCGCCGCCCCTCACTGACGGCGCTGCGCGCCGACACCTCCTCGAGGCCGTCGGCGAGTGCGTAGCACGGGCCGACGGGCGCGGCGGTGGCGAAGGCGGGGGCGGCGTACGCGGTGGGGACGAATCCGCGCAACAGGCCTTGGACCGTAGCGACCGTTGCGCGCAGCGTAGCCAGGCCCGAGGCGTCAACCCCGACGTGTGGGTACACGGGACTCCCAGAGGCAGAGCTTGCATCACGTGCAGTGCGGAACCATTCACCCGTCGTAGCGACGGAGGGGTACCGGTTTGCGTCTGAGGAGAATAACGCTTCGTGCAGGCCCTGCTACGCCCAGTTGCTCAAATCATCGATTACGTCGCTTCTGTAACCGATTGACGCCCGATCAAGCGCCTGAGAGTGATCGCTTGTTGATCGGAAAGGTTCGGATTCCGAGTGGGTCCGGGGCGTGTTGTGGCGGTGTCCGGACAACAGGGCTGGCCGGAGTGGTGAGGGGTACACCCGTTGGAATTGTTATCGGCGTCGGCGGTGCAGGGCGATCGCCGCGGCCGTGCCGCCGGCCACCGCGCCGACGCCCGCCGCCGCGGGGATGCCGACCTTCGCGGCCTTGCGGCCGGTGCGGTAGTCCCTCAGGCGCCAGTCCAGTTCGCGGGCGTGCCTGCGCAGCTTGGTGTCCGGGTTGATCGCGTAGGGGTGGCCCACCAGGGACAGCATCGGGATGTCGTTGTGGGAGTCGCTGTAGGCCGCGCAACGGGAGAGGTCCAGGCCCTCCGCCGCCGCCAGGGCGCGCACGGCCTCCGCCTTCGCCGGGCCGTGCAGCGGCTCGCCGACCAGCTTGCCCGTGTAGACGCCGTCCACCGACTCGGCGACCGTGCCGAGCGCCCCGGTCAGGCCCAGACGGCGGGCGATCACCTGGGCGATCTCGACCGGCGCGGCTGTGACCAGCCACACCTTCTGGCCGGCGTCCAGGTGGGCCTGGGCCAGCGCGCGGGTGCCGGGCCAGATGCGCTCGGCCATGTACTCGTCGTAGATCTCCTCGCCGATCGACTGCAGCTCGGAGACGCGATGGCCCTTGACGATCGACAGCGCCGAGTCACGGGCGTCCTGCATGTGTTCGGGGTCCTCGATCCCGGCGAGCCGGAACCACGCCTGCTGCCAGGCGAACTTCACGAGGTCCCGCGTCTCGAAGAACTTCCGCTTGTACAGGCCCCGGCCGAAGTGGAACAGGGCGGCGCCCTGCATCACGGTGTTGTCCAGGTCGAAGAAGGCCGCGGCCCGGTCGTCGCCGAGGACCGGGAACTCCGGTTCCTGGTCGGCGCGGTCCGGTCCGACGTCCAGAGCGTCCTGCGAGGACTTGCGGGCGGCCTCCGCCGAGGCTTCGCCAGCCAACACGCTTCGCGCCGTGGCGGAGCGCCTACGGGGAGTGAGCCATCCGAGAGCGGCCATGAGCGTGAGCATAGCCAGTTTGTTCGGTG
Organism: Streptomyces sp. NPDC043427; assembly: GCF_056436655.1. Classification (NCBI taxonomy): domain Bacteria; kingdom Bacillati; phylum Actinomycetota; class Actinomycetes; order Kitasatosporales; family Streptomycetaceae; genus Streptomyces; species Streptomyces sp. NPDC043427. The sequence continues at coordinate 11,522 of NZ_JBWKCC010000054.1, forward strand.
GTTCCGGAGTCGAGAGGTTTGAAGCCTGTGAACTCTCCGCGGCTGGGCCGTTAAGGAAGCGCGAGAATGGCGGCATGAGTCCCCTCTTTCGTCGTAGCGCCCCCAGGGAGCGCCTCGTCACCCTCATTCGGAAGCCCGGTTGCCATCTGTGTGATGACGCACAGGTCGTGGTCGAGAAGGTGTGCGGTGATCTGGGGGTCCCCTGGGAGGGCAAGGACATCACGCAGGACGCCCGGCTCCATGACCAGTACTGGGAGCAGATCCCCGTCGTGCTGATAGACGGCAAGCAACACACCTTCTGGCGCGTGAACGAGGAACGGCTCAGGAAGGCACTGACCGACTAGTCCAACTGGTCGGCAAACTCGCTTAGGATCGATGGCGGCTTGGTCTCGGGGGCGGGATTCGTGAGGAGAGTGTGCGGTTTTGCCCCCAGGAGGAGAGGAACGGCGGCGCCGGTGCGCCGGTTCCATACAAGTGCGCCGGGGGCGCGTGACCCCGGTCACGTTGGCCGGGCAAATCGGACACCATCTTTGTGCACGCGTTCACAAAGACATAGCCTGCATTCGACGGGGCGGTCATGGCACGTCTGACCGCCTGCAGCCCCGCTCTACCCGCAGGAGCACCGTGGCAACTGGCCGAACTCACCGACCGGCGACCCGAAGCCGAGGGATTCCCGAGGCCACCGTCGCCAGGCTTCCGCTGTACCTCCGCGCCCTGACCGCACTGTCGGAGCGCTCGGTACCCACGGTCTCCTCCGAGGAGCTGGCCGCGGCAGCGGGGGTCAACTCCGCCAAGCTGCGCAAGGACTTCTCCTACCTGGGCTCCTACGGCACGCGCGGTGTCGGCTACGACGTCGAGTACCTCGTCTACCAGATCTCCCGCGAGCTGGGCCTTACCCAGGACTGGCCCGTCGTGATCGTCGGTATCGGTAACCTCGGCGCCGCCCTCGCCAACTACGGCGGGTTCGCCTCCCGTGGCTTCCGGGTCGCCGCCCTCATCGACGCCGACCCCGCGATGGCCGGCAAGCCCGTCGCCGGGATGCCCGTTCAGCACAGCGACGACCTGGAGAAGATCATCCAGGACAACGGCGTCTCGATCGGCGTGATCGCGACCCCCGCCGGTGCCGCACAGCAGGTCTGCGACCGGCTCGTGGAGGCGGGCGTCACCTCCATCCTGAACTTCGCGCCGACCGTGCTGTCCGTCCCGGACGGTGTCGACGTGCGCAAGGTCGACCTCTCCATCGAGCTGCAGATCCTCGCCTTCCACGAGCAGCGCAAGGCCGTCGAGGAGGCCGCGTCGAGCGACGGCGCCGGCCCGGTCGCCGCCGCCCGCAAGGCGTCCGCCGACAAGGGACCCGACGGGGACGTCCCCGCCGTGATGCCGGCATGAGTCTCCTCGTCGTGGGACTGAGCCACCGCAGCGCCCCCGTCAGCGTCCTGGAGAGGGCCTCCCTCAGCACGGACGCCCAGCTCAAGCTGCTCCAGGACACGGTCGCCGCCGAACCGGCCACCGAGGCCGCGGTGCTGGCCACCTGCAACCGCATCGAGCTCTACGCCGACGTGGACAAGTTCCACGCCGGTGTCGCCGAGCTGTCCACGCTGCTCGCCCAGCACAGCGGGGTCGGCCTGGAGGAGCTCACTCCCTATCTCTACGTGCACTACGAGGACCGCGCCGTCCACCACCTGTTCTCGGTGGCCTGCGGCCTGGACTCCATGGTCGTCGGCGAGGGCCAGATCCTCGGCCAGATCAAGGACTCCCTCGCCCGCGCCCAGGAGCTGCACAGCGCCGGACGCCTGCTGAACGACCTGTTCCAGCAGGCCCTGCGGGTCGGCAAGCGCGCCCACTCCGAGACCGGCATCGACCGCGCCGGACAGTCCCTGGTCACCTTCGGCCTGGAGCAACTGGCCGCGGGCGCGGACGTGCAGGGCTGGGCCCACGGCAAGAAGGCCCTGGTCATCGGCGCCGGCTCCATGTCCTCCCTGGCCGCCGCGACCCTCGCGCGCGCCGGGGTCGCCGAGATCGTCGTCGCCAACCGCACCGAGGACCGCGCCGAGCGCCTCGCCCAGATCCTTACTGAGGGCGACGACACGGACGTGCTGGCCCGCGCGGTGCCGATCGAGTCGGTGCCGGTCGAGCTGACACGTGCCGACATCGCCGTCTCCTGCACCGGCGCGACGGGAATCGTCCTCACCGCCGGGGTGATCGCGGAGGCGGTCGAGGGCCGCACCGGTGAGCCCGTCGCGGAGATCGGCGAGGACCGTCGTACGACCATCGACGGCGACGACCGCCGTACGACCTCTCCCCGCGCGGACATACGGGACACCCCGCTGCCGCCCGCCACGGTCGGCGCCGACGAGAACTGCCCGCTGGACCTCGGCGCCGTGCAGCCCGGCTTCTCCGTGATGGGGGAGGCGGCCGTGGCCGGGATGGACGCGGCGACGCTGGAGCAGCACGCCGCCTGGGCCGCCGGTGCCTCCGTGGACCGTCGTGAGGCCGCCCGCCGCAGCCCCGAGGCCGACGCCGAGCTGATCACCGCGCTCGCCGCGACCGCGGCCACTCTCGGCCGCATCCCCGAGCGCCGCAGGCCCGAGCCGGTCGTCGAGGCCCCGCGCCCCGAGCCGGTCCTCTTCCTCCTCGACCTCGCGATGCCCCGCGACATCGACGCGGCCGCGCACCGCCTCGCCGGGGTGCGCCTGGTCGACCTCGAGTCGCTCGCCGAAGCCTCCGCGGACGCTCCGATGGCTGCCGACGTCGACCAGGTCAGGCGTATCGTCTCCGACGAGGTCGCGGCCTTCGGGGCGGCGCAGCGGGCGGCGCACATCACGCCCACCGTGGTCGCCCTGCGCACCATGGCCGCCGACGTCGTCGCAGGCGAGATCGCCCGGCTGGAGGGGCGGCTGCCCGGCCTCGACGACAAGCACCGCGCGGAGATCACACAGACCGTGCGACGCGTCGTCGACAAGCTGCTGCACGCGCCGACCGTACGGGTCAAGCAACTCGCGGCCGAGCCCGGCGGCGCCGGGTACGCGGACGCGCTGCGCACCCTGTTCGACCTCGACCAGGAGACGGTCGCCGCCGTGTCCCGGGCCGAGGACAGCACCGAGAAGAACCGAGGGCCGGTATGAGTACCAGGGCGCTGAGGCTCGGGACCAGGCGGAGCAAACTCGCCATGGCCCAGTCCGGGCAGGTGGCGGACGCCGTGAGCCGGGTGACCGGACGGCCCGTCGAGCTCGTCGAGATCACCACCTACGGCGACACCTCCCGCGAACACCTCGCGCAGATCGGCGGCACGGGTGTCTTCGTGACCGCGCTGCGCGACGCGCTGCTCAGGGGGGAGGTCGACTTCGCGGTTCACTCGCTGAAGGACCTCCCGACCACGCAGCCCGAGGAACTGGCGCTGGCCGCCATCCCGGTGCGTGAGGACCCGCGTGACGTCATCGTCGCCCGGGACGCCCTGAAGTTCACCGACCTGGTCGCGTCCTCCCCGAAGGGGGTCGCGCGCATCGGTACCGGCTCGCCGCGCCGCATGGCGCAGCTGAACGCGTACGCGCGCAGCCACGGGCTGGACATCGAGACGGTCCCGATCCGCGGGAACGTCGACACGCGCATCGGATACGTCCACGACGGCGAGCTGGATGCCGTCGTGCTGGCCGCCGCCGGACTGAACCGGATCGGCCGGAGCGACGAAGTGACCGACTTCCTGTCGGTCGACACGGTTTTGCCCGCCCCCGGCCAGGGGGCTCTGGCGATCGAATGCGCCGCCGACCAGGCGGAACTGATCGCCGCGCTCGCGGAGCTCGACGACCCGTTCACACGGGCCGCCGTGACCGCCGAGCGGTCACTGCTCGCCGCCCTGGAGGCCGGCTGCAGCGCCCCTGTGGGCGCGCTGGCCGACCTGCTGGCCGACGGGCAGATTGTCAAGGAAATGCGCCTGCGGGGCGTCGTCGGCACGACCGACGGCACCCGCATGGTGCAGCTGTCCACCACCGGTCCCGTGCCCGAGACGCACGACCGGGCAACGGCGCTCGGTCGCGAACTCGCCACCGAGATGCTCGCCCAGGGCGCGGCCGGTCTGATGGGGGAGCGAGCACATTGAGCCCCACCACCCTTCCCGCCGGTCCGGAACACGGGCACGTCACCTTCCTCGGTGCCGGACCCGGGGATCCGGGACTACTGACTCTGCGCGCCGTGGAGGCGCTGGCCAACGCGGACGTCCTGGTCGCCGAGCACGAGGTGCTCGACGTCGTACGCGTCCATGCCAGGCCGGGCGTCTCCGTGGTGGACACGGAGGCGGATCCGTCATCGGACCCGGTTCCGGGCACAGGCGCGCCTCAGCTGACGGTCGTTGACGGCTCGTCAACAACCGTTCCGATCCCCGTGGTGCGGGATGCCGCACATCTTGTCATGGAGGCCGCGCGGGGCGGCAGGCGGGTCGTCCGTGCGGTGTCCGGGGACCCCGGACTCGACACGTACGCCGCCGAGGAGATGCTCGCCTGCGCCGCCGCGGGCGTGCCCTTCGAGGTCGTGCCCGGTGTCGCCGCGGCCGTCGGCGTGCCCGCGTACGCCGGTGTCCCGCTGCGGGACGCGCAGGGCACGGACGTGCGGTTCGTGGACGCCCGTACCGCTTCCGACCGGTGCTGGACCGAGGTCGGGGCGTCGGACGGGACCGTCGTCGTCTCCACGACGCTGGACTCCGTGGCCGCCGCGGCGGGCGAGCTGGTGGCCGCGGGCCGCAAGCCCGACACCCCGATGACGGTGACCGTCGCCGGTACGACCACCCGGCAGCGGACCTGGACCGCGACGCTCGGCACCATCGCGCAGACGCTGAAGCAGGCGAAGGTGCTGCCGTCGCCCGAGGGCGGCCGGCCGGTGATAGCCGTGGTCGGTGAGCGTTCCGCCCCCGCCCAGCGCGACCAGCTGGCGTGGTTCGAGTCCAAGCCGCTGTTCGGCTGGAAGGTGCTCGTCCCGCGCACGAAGGAGCAGGCGGCGTCGCTCTCCGACCAGCTGCGGTCCTATGGCGCCGTGCCGCACGAGGTCCCGACGATCGCCGTCGAGCCGCCGCGGACGCCCCAGCAGATGGAGCGCGCCGTCAAGGGTCTGGTGACGGGCCGTTACGAGTGGATCGCCTTCACCTCGGTCAACGCGGTCAAGGCCGTGCGGGAGAAGTTCGAGGAGTACGGGCTCGACGCGCGTGCCTTCGCGGGGATCAAGGTCGCGGCGGTCGGGGAGCAGACCGCCAAGGCGCTCATCGCGTTCGGTGTGAAGCCCGACCTGGTGCCCAGCGGCGAGCAGTCGGCGGCGGGGCTGCTGGAGGACTGGCCTCCCTACGACCCGGTGTTCGACCCGATCGACCGCGTCTTCCTGCCGCGTGCCGACATCGCCACGGAGACCCTCGTCGCCGGGCTCATCGAGCTGGGCTGGGAGGTCGACGACGTCACGGCGTACCGGACCGTGCGGGCGTCGCCGCCGCCGGCGGAGACCCGGGAGGCGATCAAGGGCGGTGGCTTCGACGCCGTGCTCTTCACGTCGTCGTCCACCGTGCGGAACCTGGTGGGTATCGCCGGGAAGCCGCACAACGTGACCGTGATCGCCTGTATCGGGCCGGCCACCGCGAAGACCGCCGAGGAGCACGGGCTCCGGGTGGACGTGATGGCTCCGGAGCCGTCCGTGCACAAGCTGGCGGAGGCGCTGGCGGACTTCGGTACGAAGCGGAGAGCTGCGGCGCTTGAGGCTGGGGATCCGGTTACGCGGCCCAGCGAGCGGCGGCCGGGGGCGCGGCGGCGGCGGTCTACGACGTGAGGCACCCCTGGGTATGACGGACGCGTCCCGTACTGCGGTACGGGGCGCGTTCTTTTTCCGGGCGTCCTTTCGCGGGCATCGGTCGGGCCATGCGTGCCAAGGAACTGTCCCAGAGCCCATCCTTCCGCTCAGTATCCTGCTCCAATGGTCGACGTGGGGGTGAGCGAGCTGCGCCGCAGCCGCGACAGACTGGCGAGGCATGCGCAGGCCGCCGAGCAGGCGGCAACGTCCACAACTCCACATCCCCACACATGCATCGGCCCCCGCCGGGACGGCAATCCCAGTGCGAGGGCCTGACCAACGAGGAAGAGCGGACCTTCCCCATGGCTGAGCAGAAGCCTAACGCTGCCGTGCGTCCGGATCAGGATGTTCGGCGAAGCACCACCCACTCCGGTGTCACCCACGTACGGGCGTACCAGTCGGGCCACTACACCGTCATCGGCAATCACCTCGCCCAGCACCGCGAGCTGTCGCTGACCGCGATCGGACTGGCCACTCACATCCTGTCGCTGCCGGAGGGCGCCCCGGTCGACATCCGCAGCCTCGCCGACCGCTTCCCCGAGGGCCGGGACCGGATCGCCTTCGCCCTGCGGGAGTTGGAGGCGTACGGCTACCTGGAGCGGGTGCGGGAGCGTACGGAGGCGGGGCGGCTGTTCACCCGCACGTACGCGCACCACACGCCCGGCGCCACCACGGCGCACTCGGCCTCCGGGCGAATCCCCACGACCCGCCCTCGCGGCCGAAGCGCTGTGGTGCGCCCTTCAGGGGACGACCCACAGACGTCTCAGGAGGACGACCGAGGCCCGGACCAGTCGGCGTCCTGCGACACACAAGCCGCTCCCGTACTCACCCAGCCGCCTGAGGAGCCCGAGCGGCGGGCCGTACCGCAGAGCCCGCCCCCGGAAGAAGCCCCTCACGACGGCCGCCATGAGAGGGCCATCGCCCTCCTCGCGGCCTTGCGCCACACCGACGCCCGCCTCACCCTCTCCCACCGGGACGTGCGGGCGCTCGCACCCGCCGTCTCCGCCTGGTTCGACCGTGGTGCCCCGGCCGCCGTCGTCCACCGCGCCCTGACTGCCGACCTCCCTGCGGACATGCGACGCCCGGCCGGCGTGCTCGGCTACCGCCTCCGCGAACTGCTGCCCGCACCCCTTCCGACGATCCCGGCGCCACCGGCCGTACCGGCAGATGCCCAGGCGGGCCGCCGTCCTCACCCCTTCCAAACCTGCGACGGCTGCGAACGCGCCTTCCGTGCCCCGCAGGCCGGCCGCTGCCGCGACTGCCGACGCGCGTCGTCGACTGCAGGCAGTTCACTCAGTGCGGCTTGAGCCGTCCGAGGCTCCCTCAGTCGCGCGGGTAACACTGTCTACGCGGGCATCACCGTGTGCCCGTAGCGGAGCAGGTTGCCTGGGTCGTACGTCGTCTTCGTGCGGCCCAGGCGGGCGTAGACCTCCGGGGTCCAGGCGCGGGCGCGGTCGCGGTCGTCGCCGGGGGTGCCGTGGATGTTGACCATGGTGAGGCCGGTGCCGTGGGGGGCCATCGCGTGGTGCAGGGAGAGGGTGGCCGTCTCCACGGCCGCTGCGGCCTGCGGTGAGACGAGGGCGCCGACCGTTTCCAGGATGTAGCTGGCGTCGCGGGCGCAGATCGCGTCCTCGACGTGGGCGGGGCGGGACAGTTGGCCGCCCATGTGGCGCAACTCCACCAGGAGCAGGGGGTAGTCGGTCATGGCCGGGCCGGCCTCGGACAGGAACGTGTCCACCGCGTCGGGGGTCAGATCGCGCAGCAGGGCGCAGGACTCCCTCGCGGGGAGGGGGTCCTGCGGCTCCATGTAGATGCGGTCCACGTCCGTGTAGTCCATCTCCTCCACGGTGTCGACCGTGACCGGCGCCGCCTCACGGATCGGGGCCAGCCGTGCCTGGCCCTCCGCCACGTCGCCGGTCCAGGCCACCGCCACGCGGGCCCAGAAGCCGCCGCGCAGGGGCTCCGGGATCGCCGGCAGCGGGGGCAGGCGCAGGAGCGAGAACGCCGAGTTCATTTCGACGGGCAGCGTGGGCGTCCAGTTCGCCCAGGTGCGCAGCAGGGCCTCCGCGTGCTCGCCGGGACAGTAGATGCCGCCGCCGAGGATGCGGGACAGCGGGAGCAGGTCGAAGGTCATCTCGGTCACGATGCCCACGTTGCCCTTGCCGCCGCGCAGCGCCCAGAACAGGTCGGGATCGTGTCCCGCGTCGACGTCGTGCAGCGTCCCGTCGGGCGTGACGAGCCGGAGGGAGCGGACGAGGTCGGCCGCGTAGCCGTACGCCCGGCCGAGGAGCGGGAGGCCGCCGCCCAGTGTGTAGCCGACCACGCCCGCGTCCGTGGACGTGCCACACAGCGCGGCGAGGCCGTGCTGGGCGGCCGCTTCCAGGACATGGCTCCACCTCGCGCCGGCCGCCACCGTCGCCGTGCGCTCGCGCGGATCGATCCGTACGTCCGTCATGCGGACGGTGGTGATCAGCAGGCCCCGGTCGATGGGGTAGTTCGCGCCGTGACCGGTGGCCTGGACGGCCACGGGGGTGGCGGTGGCGGTGGCCCAGCGCAGCGCGCCCACGATGTCGTCGGCGCAGGTCGCGCCCACGACGATGTCCGGGGTGTGGGCGGCCGCCAGGTTGAAGCCGGTCACTTCGGCGACGTAGCCGTCCTCCCCGGGGCGCAGGACCGGGCCACGGACTCCGGACAGGGCGAACAGGTCGGACGGGGTGTGGTGGGTCGCGGTCATCGCGGGCTCCGTGGGGCAGCTACGCAGGTACGGCGGGTCCTCGCGTGCTTGTTGAGACTGGCACTTCCAGCATGGACCCGGGAGGTGGGCCGCGCATGTGCGGCGGCCGCGTCCTCGGTCGCCTCAAGTCCCCGACGGGCAGTCGGTAAAGGCGGCCGTCGGGCGGGCGTAGCGTAGACGCATGACGAAGTACGGATCCTTCCCCGGTACGCGTCCCCGTCGGCTGCGCACCACCCCCGTCATGCGGCGCATGGTCGCCGAGACCCGTCTGCACCCCGCCGACTTCATCCTGCCCGCCTTCGTGCGGGAGGGCGTGAGCGAGCCGGTGCCGATCGCCGCGATGCCGGGCGTCGTGCAGCACACCCGCGACAGCCTGAAGAAGGCCGCGCTGGAGGCGGTGGAGGCCGGGATCTCCGGGATCATGCTCTTCGGGGTGCCGGAGGAGTCGAAGAAGGACGCCCTGGGCACGCCCGGCACCGACCCGGACGGGATCCTCCAGGTCGCCCTCCGCGACGTGCGCGCCGAGGTCGGCGACGACCTGCTCGTCATGTCCGACGTGTGCCTCGACGAGACGATCGACCACGGACACTGCGGGGTCCTGGACGCCCAGGGCCGGGTCGACAACGACGCGACCCTCGAGCGGTACGCCGAGATGGCGCAGGTCCAGGCCGACGCCGGCGCGCACGTCGTCGGGCCCAGCGGGATGATGGACGGCCAGATCGGTGTGATCCGCGACGCCCTCGACCAGATCGGACGCGAGGACGTCGCGATCCTCGCCTACACCGCGAAGTACGCCTCCGCCTTCTACGGCCCCTTCCGGGAGGCCGTCGGCTCGTCCCTGAAGGGCGACCGCAAGACCTATCAGCAGGACCCGGCCAACGTGCGGGAGTCCCTGCGCGAGCTGGCGCTCGACCTGGAGGAGGGCGCCGACATGGTCATGGTCAAGCCGGCCGGCCCCTACCTGGACATCCTCGCGCGCGTCGCCGACTCCGTGGACGTGCCGGTCGCCGCCTACCAGATCTCCGGCGAGTACTCGATGGTCGAGGCCGCCGCCGAGAGGGGCTGGATCGACCGCGACCGGGCGATCCTGGAGACGCTGACCGGCATCAAGCGGGCCGGCGCGCAGAACATCCTGACCTACTGGGCCGTCGAGGCGGCCCGGCAGCTGTCCGCTCAGTAGGACAGCGCTTCGTCCATGTCCCGCAGCCAGTACGTGACCGTCAGCGAGTTGTCGTAGTACACGCCCTTCGCGGGCAGGGCCGGGGTCGCGGACGCGCCGCCGCTGCTGTTCGAGTTGCGGCCCTGGAAGCCGACCGTGAGCTTCTTGGCGGTCCTGCCGCCGACGCCGCTTCCGTCGGCGGCGGAGAGCAGCACGCCCGCGTAGCCGGACTCACCGGGTGCGAGGGTCGTCACCGCCTGCGGCTTCGAGTCCTCGATCGGCTGCGGCGCCCACTGCATCGCGTCGAATCGGAGCAGCGGGAAGTACGTCAGGTCACAGACCTTGGAGCCCGTGTTCTTCACCGTGATCAGCATGTGGTTGAGGGGACGCGCCACCGGCTGGGCGGTGACCTTGGTGTTGGAGCCGTTGCACAGGACACGGTTCTTCGGGTCGAACGGGTCGGTCGAGCCCTTGGAGGCCGCCGCGGCCACGGGGGCCATGGACCGCGACGCGCCCTCGTCCTTCGTGCCCGTGCCGTTCACGCCCGCGGTGAGTGCGATGGCGGTGAGAGCGGCACCGGTGACGGCGAGCAGGGGGATACGGCGTGTACGCATGGCAATTCCTCTTCCGAAAACGCATGGTTGAAGCAGGCCGCTCGACCGGGGTCCGGGAGCGGCGTGCTTGGATGACAACAGCCTGTGGGGTGATCCGTCCCGCCCGCCACGACCAGCGGACGATCAGGGACGCTGGAACGCTCACACCGGCTCTGAGCTGGAGAAACACCCGTTCCCTGGAACGCGGGAATGGGACACGGGGAGGGAAGAACGGTGTTTGACGGTGCTGCCGCGACCGAGTTCGCGGAGTTACTGCGGGAACTGAAGGAACGCTCCGGGCTGAGCTACGGGACGCTCGCCAGACGGCTCCACATGAGTACGTCGACGCTGCACCGGTACTGCAACGGGGATGCCGTACCGGCGCAGTACGCGCCCGTGGAGCGGCTGGCGCGGCTGTGCAAGGCGTCGCCGGAGGAGCTCGTCGAACTGCATCGGCGGTGGGTGCGGGCGGATGCGTTTCGGGGGCGGAAGGGGGCTGAGGCTGTTCCGGCGGCTGCTGTTGCTGCACCCGCACCCGCACCCGCACCCGCACCCGCACCCGCGCCCGCGCCCGCGCCCGCACCCGCGCCTGTGCCGGAGCCGGAGCTTGTGCCGGAGCGGGAGCCGGAGCCGCAGCCGGAGCTTGTGCCGGAGCCCGAGCTAGTGTCAGAGCCCGAGCCCGGGCCGGCCCGCGTGGTCCTTTCCGGTCGCCGGCGCGCTCGTACCGCGCTTGTCGCCGGTGTCGCGGTCGCCGCTGTCCTCGGGGCCGTCACGTTGGCGGTGAGTCTGCCGTCGGAGGATGCGCACGACGGGCGGCGCGGTGCAGCAGGGGCCGCTTCGACGCTGGGGCGGGAGGCGGAGAGCGAGGGCGCGTCGAAGGGAGCGGCCAGGGTTTCCGAGTCGGTGTCGCCGTCCGCGTCCGCGTCCGCGTCCACGACCGCGACCGCGTCCGCGTCGGCCTCCCGCTCGCCGTCCGCCTCTCCCTCCGTGAGGTCCTCGCGTGAGGGCGGGAAGAAGGGCGGCCCCGGCGCGGGTGCCACGAGTGGTGCCAAGAAGGGAACCGAGGCCGGTCCGGCGCCGCTGACGGTGGCCGTCCAGCCGTACACCTGGGAGCAGCCCTGCTCCCAGCACTACCTCATCAACCGGCCGCCGGGGCGGGTGGCGCCGCCGCCCCTCGAGTCCGACGCGCCCGCCTGGGTCGCCGCGCACGGGGCCGTCGCCTCGGGGGAGCAGTTCGTCACGCTCACCATGCAGGGCACCGGCGAGGAGACCGTGGTCGTCAACGACCTGACGGTCCGTATGGTCGGCAAACGTGCGCCCCTCGCCTGGAACGACTACGCCATGGGCTACCCGGGCGTCGGCTGCGGCGGCGGCGTGCCGGCCCGCTTCTTCACCGTCGCCCTCGACGCGATGCGGCCGGCGGTCGAGCCTGCGGCTGGGAACCGGGACTTCCCGTACAAGGTGAGCGAGTCGGACCCGGAGGTCTACTACATCAAGGCGGACGCCTCCGCGTATGACGTGAGCTGGTACCTGGAGCTGGCCTGGTCCAGCGGTTCGCGGCACGGCACGCTCGTCGTCGACGACCAGGGCAGGCCCTTCCGTGTGAGCGGAGACAACGGGCGGCCCGCCTACGAGTTCCCGCTCGGCGGCTCCGCGTGGGGCAAGGCCGGGACGTCGTAGGGCGCGGACGAGTGGGACAGCCCCGCGTGCGACGGTCCCTCGTCGCGCAGGCCCTCGCCGTCCCGGCAGCCCGTGAGGGCGAGCGCGGCGAGGGTGGTCAGGGCGGCGGCGAGCAGACGGGTGCGGGCGGCACGGCGTGCGGGCATGACGGCCTTCCGGACGAGGAGCGCGTGGGACGATCACAGCATGCGTCGTTCGCTGGGCCGGAGGCCACGGTCTCGGCGCGATCCGGGACGCCGGCACCCGGCTCACCTATCTGAACTGCGGAAATCATGTCTCCCTGGGACGCCGGACGGGACGCCGAAACGGGGTGCGCAGCCGACCGCCCCGGTCCGGGCACGATCAAGTGGCCCCAGGAGTTAGGTTGTTGCCCGCCTAATTGGTTGTGCATCAAATGACCGAGCTTCCAGGGGAGACGCCATGTCCGGTGATGCCCTCAGCCACGACCCCGCCGAGCTGAGAAGGAGGATCGACACCACGAAGGCGCACCCGGCCCGCGTCTACGACGTCTTCCTCGGGGGCAAGGACAACTACCCCGTGGACCGTGCCGCGGCCGCCGCCGCGCTCGCCGCGAACCCCCGCGGCTACCTCGACGTACGGCACAACCGCGACTTCATGCGGCGCGCGGTCACCGCACTCGCGAAGGAGGACGGCGTCCGCCAGTTCCTCGACATCGGCACCGGCCTGCCGACCGCGGAGAACGTCCACCAGATCGCCCAGCGGATCATCCCCGACTCCCGGGTCGTCTACGTCGACAACGACCCGGTGGTGCTCGCCCACGCGCGCGCCCTGCTCGCGTCGGGCCCCGAGGGCCGTACCGACTACATCGACGCCGACCTGAAGAGCCCGGCGCAGATCCTCGAACAGGCCGCCAAGACCATCGACTTCGACCAGCCGGTCGCGCTGTGCCTGGTGGCGATCCTGCACTTCGTCGAGGACGAGGAGGCCTACCCGCTCGTGCGCGAGCTCGTGGACGCGCTGCCCTCCGGCAGCCGGCTCGTCCTCAGCCACCTCACCGAGGACCTCAACCCCGAGAGCATCCGTGCGGTGCAACGGACGTACACGGAGCGCGGGTTCACCTTCGTGCTGCGGTCGAAGGCCGAGGTCGAGCGGTTCTTCACCGAGGCAGGTGTCGAGCTAGCCGAGCCCGGCGTCGTCCCGGCGCACCGCTGGCGGCCGGACGGCGCGGCACCCGTGCCGGAACAGCCGGACGCCGCGTATCTGGAGGGCCTCGACGACATCGAGAAGGTGCGCTACTACGACATCAGTGACGTCACGGACGCGGACATCAACGTGTACGGGGCGACGGGGAGCAAGGCGTGACGGTGGCGGTGGGCGCGGCCGGTGTCCGGATCGCGGAAATGCCGGTGTAGGCAGCATCCATCTCCGTAGGCTGCGGGCACGCGAGGTACCCGCAGCCGAAGGAGCCGTGTCATGACCGTCGCCCCCACGCCCCCCACCGCTTCCCTCCCCCCGCTCGCGGCACGGGCCCGGGCGATCGGCGGCTCGCCCGTACGGGACATCCTCGCGGTCACCGCACGCCCCGAGGTGATCAACTTCGCGGGCGGGCTGCCCGCTCCGGAACTCTTCGACCGGGCGGGCATAGCCGCGGCCTTCCGCGAGGTGCTCGAACGGACACCGGAACGGGCCCTGCAGTACTCCACGACCGAGGGCGAGCCGGCACTGAGAGAGCGGCTCGCGGCGCGGAACACCGCGCGCGGGCTGCCGACCGCCGCCGACGACCTCATCGTCACCACCGGATCCCAGCAGGCGCTGTCCCTCCTCGCCGCAGCGCTGATCGACCCCGGCGACACCGTCCTCGTCGAGGACCCCTGCTACCTGGCGGCCCTCCAGGTCTTCGGCCTCGCGGGCGCGCGCGTGGTCGCGGTCCGCACGGACGCCGACGGCGTCGACCCGGACGCGCTCGCCGCGGCGGTGGAGCGGGAAGGGCCCAAGCTGCTCTACACCGTGCCGACCTTCCAGAACCCCACCGGCCGCACCATGCCGGTCGAACGCCGGGCCGCCGTCGCCTCCGTCGCCGCGCGGCACGGCTTGTGGATCGTCGAGGACGACCCGTACGGCGAACTGCGCTACGACGGCGAGCGCGTCCCCTGGATCGCCGCCCACGCCGACGCCCGCGACCGCACCGTCCTCCTCGGCTCCTTCTCCAAGGTCATGGCACCCGGCCTGCGCCTCGGCTGGCTGCGCGCGCCGGCGGAGCTGCGCCGAGCCTGCGTGGTGGCCAAGCAGGCGGCCGACCTGCACACGCCGACCGTCAACCAGCTGGCGGCGGCGCGGTACCTGACCGAGGGCGACCTCGACGCGCACGTGGCGCGCGTCGCCGGCGTGTACCGCGAGCGGCGGGACGCGATGCTCGCCGGACTCGCGGAGGCGCTTCCGGCGGGCTCGTCCTGGCAGCGCCCCGAGGGGGGCATGTTCCTCTGGGCCCGGCTTCCGGATTCGTACGACACGACGACCCTGCTCGCCGAGGTCGTACGGCACGACGTGGCCTACGTGCCGGGTGCGCCCTTCTACGCGGGCGAACCCGACCGCTCCACCCTCCGGCTGTGCTTCGTGACCCAGACGCCGGAGGAGATCGGGGAGGGGCTGCGGAGGCTGGGGGATGGACTCAGGGGATAGGGCGGCTCGGGACCGGCGGGCTCAGTCCCACCGGCCGTAGTTCCACCGGTCTCAGTCCCACCGCTCTCAGTCCCACCAGAAGGTCCAGGTGGTGGGTTCGTCGAGCAACTGACGGGCGTAGGCGGCGAGGGTGCCGTCGGTCTGAGGGTCGCCGCTCGGCTGGAGGACGTTGTCCGGGCAGAAGGCGAAGTGCTCGGCGGCGACTGCCTCCGCCTCGGCGAGGGAGGTGGGCGGAGCGGCGACGGAGAGGACCAGCCGGTCGAAGCCGAGGGCGACGACGCGTATGCCGAAGCGGTCCTCCCAGGAACGCAGGACCGCGCAGAGGCGGGCGACGTCGTCCACGTAGTTCAGGGGCCCGGTCCAGCCGATGGCGGCGGGTATGTCGGCGGAGCGGCGGGCCGGGACCAGGGCGAGATGCGGTTCCTTGAACCAGGACCGGCCCTCGGCGAGGGTGTCGGCGACCTCGGTTGCGCGGGTGTCCGGATCGGCGGTGAGAGCGGCACCGTCCGCCAGTCCGGGCCACTCGTCGTCCTCGGCCGCGTACTCCTCCCACAGCTCGGTGAGCACGTCCTCGGCGTCGTGATCCCCCGCGTACGACACCTCGCCCGGCATCAACTCCCACTCCTCGGGGCCGCCCTGGTCACCCCCGAGGTCGACGAGGACGGGCAGGAGCCCGGCCCGGCCGGCGGGTGTGCCCAGCGCGGCCCAGTTGCCGGGGGACGCGGACTGCTCCGCATGCCACAGCAAGGGCTCATGCCACGTCCCCTCGTCCGTCACGTCGATCAGCCTCCCGAGAGGGAGACGAAGCCCGAGCACACGCCCACTCGGATCAGCCGCCAGCTTGGGCAGCGGGTTGGGAAGAGTCGCCATGCCGGTGACCTTAGACGTCATCTCATTTGGTGAGTCTGCGGTAGCAGATCAGGGTGCAGGCGATGCTGGTGAAGGCGAGGAAGTGGTCGGCCTTGCGTTCGTAG
>NZ_JBWKCC010000055.1:0-10356 GCF_056436655.1 Streptomyces sp. NPDC043427
TTTCCTCTCTCTCTCCCCCCCCCCCCCCCCCCACCCCCCCCCCCCCCCCCCCCCACCACCCCCCCCCCCCCCCCCCCCCCCCCCCCCCCCCCCCCCCCCCCCCCCCCCCGCGGTCGCTTCCTGCGTCGGTTTCGTCCTCATCGGCATGCTCCAGGCGCTCTACGGCCCGTCCGTCCCGGGCCTGCGCGAGGAATACGGCCTGTCCCCCTCGGCCGCCGGACTCGGCCTGAGCCTGCACTTCGCAGGGGGCGTCGCCGGAGTCCTCGCCTTCAACGCCGTCCACGCCCGGATCAGCAACAGGACGCTGCTCGCGGCGAGCTACGGCCTCATGGCAGCGGGCGGCGCCGGCTTCGCGTGTGCCCCGAACTGGCCACTGGCCCTCGCCGCCGCCTTCCTCTGCGGCCTCGGCTTCGGCGGCATCGACTACGGCCTCAACCAGCTCTTCGCGGTCGGCTTCGGCGAGAAGTCCACGGCCATGCTGAACGTCCTCAACGCCCACTTCGGCATCGGCGCGGTGCTCGGCCCGGCGGTCGTGGCATGGGTCGGCCCCGACGGGTACGCGTACGCCTTCGGGGTGTGCGCGGTGCTCGCCATGGCGCTGGTGGCGCTGGGGTCGAACGGCGTACGGACACCGCGCCACGAAGACGCGCCGAGCGCTCCCGGCCGCGGACTCGGGCTGTCCCGCGTCCTGGTCGGCTTCCTCGCCCTCTACATCCTCAACGTGGCCGTCGAGGCGGGAGTCGGCGGCTGGGAGCCCACCCATCTGGAGACCGTCGGCTACAGCGCGACCGCGGCCGCGTCGGCGACCTCGGTGTACTGGCTGATGATGACGGCGGGCCGCTTCCTCGTCGTCCCGCTCACACTGAAGCACTCCCCCGAGCGCATCCTGACGGTCTGCGCGGCCGGAATGACGGCCTGTCTGGTTCTAGCCCTTGTAAAAGGTGTGGCGCCGGTGGCCTACGCGGGTGTTGGGTTGTTCATCGCACCGGTCTTCCCCACCGGCCTGCCGTGGCTCAACCGCGCCCTTCCGCAGGCGAGCCGGGCCGGTGCCTGGGTGATCGCCGCGTCGATGGTGGGCGGCGTCGCCGCGCCGCCGCTGCTGGGCGCGGGCATCGAGGCCTCGGGCATCCACGCGGTACCCCTGCTGCTCGCCGGCCTCTCCGCGGCCTCCCTGGCAGCGACCGTCTGGCTGATCACACTGACCCGGAGGTATGCCGAGTGACCGGCAGTAACGCGAGTGCGGCTGGAGGGCCCCGGAGGCGAACCGCACAACAAATCGAAGTCCGCGGCCTGTCCCGCACCTTCCACACGACCGTCCGCCGTCCCGGGTTCGCCGGAGCGCTCAGATCCCTCGTCAACCCGGAGAAGGTCGCCAAGCACGCCGTCTCCGACATCACCTTCGACGTCGCGCAAGGCGAGCTCCTCGCCCTGCTCGGCCCGAACGGTGCCGGGAAGTCCACGACCATCAAGATGCTCACCGGCATCCTCACCCCCACCTCCGGCACGGCGCGCGTCGCGGGCGTGGTGCCGTACGAGGAGCGCGAGCGCAACGCCCGCAACATCGGCGCCGTGTTCGGGCAGCGCACCCAGCTGTGGTGGGACCTGCCGGTGCGCGAGTCGTTCGCGATCCTGCGGGACATCTACGAGGTGCCGAAGGCCGAGCACACGGCCCGGCTGAAGGAGTTCGACGACCTCCTCGACCTGTCGTCGTTCTGGGACACTCGCGTCCGCCACCTCTCCCTCGGGCAGCGGGTGCGCTGCGATCTCGCGGCGGCGCTGCTGCACGACCCGCCCGTGGTCTTCCTCGACGAGCCCACCATCGGCATGGACGTGGTGGTCAAGGAGCAGGTCCGGGAGTTCCTGCGCCACCAGGTCGCCGAGCGCGGCCGTACGGTGCTGCTGACCACGCACGACATGACCGAGGTCGAGCGGCTCGCCGAGCGAGTCGTCCTGATCAACCACGGCCGGCTCGTCCTCGACGGCACCCTCGACGAGATCCGCCGCCGGTTCGGCTCGACCTGGCAGCTGCGGGCGACTCTCGCCGACCCGCACATCGAGGTCGTACCGCTGCCGGGTGTCGCGCTGGTGCGGCGGGAGGGGCCTCAGGTGGTCTTCGGGCCGGAGGGCCCGGGCCCGGACGCGCTCTCGGTCCACCAGGCGCTGAAGCTGGTCATCGAGCGGTACGAGCTCACGGGCATCGCCATCGACGAGGCGGACCTGGAGGACGTGATGCGGGCGGCGTACGTGCACGCGGAGGCGGTCTGATGGCGCTCCCCCACGCCTGGCGCGTCGGCCGCGTCACCCCGCTCGGCGAGTTGCACACTCCGCCCCGCATGACCGCCGCGCTGCTCCGGCTGACCGTGCAGATCGTGCTGGTGGCGTCCCTGTGGCACGGCCTGTACGCGGCGACCGGCACGACCGCGGGGCTCGACCGCGATCAGGCCGTCACGTACGCGGTGCTGGCCGTCCTCGCCTCCCGGCTGCGGGATATCGACCAGTACGCGGCCCGCGACACCGTGATCCAGCACATGCACTTCGGCACGATCGTCTACTGGTACCTGCGCCCGCTGCCGCCCCAGCGCTACTACGCGCTGCGCGCCCTGGGCGAGCAGCTGTACGGGCTGGCCTGGTCGCTCGCCGGGTACGCGGTGTGTCTCGCCTTCGGGGTGGTGCAGCCGCCCGGGTCGGCGGCCGTGGCGGGGGTGTTCGCTCTGAGTCTGCTGCTGGGCCAGTGGGTCCTGTACTACGTCATGCTCGTCATCGACCAGCTGTGCTTCTGGACGCTGCGCAACGGCGCCGCGCTGCTCATCCTGATCTTCGCGCAGAACCTGCTGTCCGGGGTGTACGCGCCCCTGTGGTTCTTCCCGGACTGGTTCATCACCCTCAGCTCCTTCCTGCCCTTCCAGGCGACGCTGAGCGTGCCGCTGTCGCTGTACGTGGGCCGTATCCCCCTCTCGGACGCCGCCTTCCAGCTCTCCGTCCAGGCCGGCTGGATCGTCCTGCTGGCCCTGTTCACCCGGTTCCTGTGGCGGCGGGCCGCCCGTCGTGTCATCTCCCAGGGAGGCTGAGGCCCGTGAACGCCGTCCGGATCGCGTGGCGCATCACGCGTCTCAACTTCCGTGCCCAGCTGGAGTACCGCGCCGAGTTCCTGATGATGGTCGCGGTCGGCGCGATCTGGCAGGTGTCGGTGCTCGTGTTCGCCACGGTGCTGCTCACCCGGTTCACCGGGATGGGCGGCTGGGACAGCTCGGAGGTCCTGCTGATCCCGGCGACGCGCATGCTTGCGCACGGGCTGTTCGTCCTGGTCCTCGGGCGGATGCACGGCCTCGGCCGGCACATCCAGGAGGGCGTGATCGACACCTACCTGGTCCGTCCGATGCCGGTCCACCGCCAGATCCAGCTGCAGTTCTTCCCCACCAACGCCATCGGCGACCTCACGGTGGCCGTCGGCCTGATGGTCGGCGCGCTCAGCCGCAGCGACCTGGACTGGACGGCGGGCCGGGTCACGTACCTGATCGCCGCCGTGCTCGGCGGCATGCTCCTGGAAGCCGCCCTGTTCACCGTGGTGGCCTGCGCCTCGCTGCGCTTCCCGGCCGCCGACTACTGGGGCCGCTGGCTGGAGGAACTCCTCGGCACGTTCGGCAGCTACCCGCTGAACGTCCTGCCGAGGGCGGTGGGCGGCCTTCTGACCTACGGCCTTCCGCTCGCCTTCGTCGCCTACTTCCCGGCCGCCGTCCTCACCGGCCACGGCCACGACACCGCAGCGCCGTACTGGCTGGCCGCCGCATCCCCCCTGCTGGGCCTGCTCGCCTACCTGGCGGCACGGCTGCTGTGGCGGTGGAGCCTGGGCCACTACACGGGTGTGAACGGGTGACGCCCGACCACCCCGCCCTTGTTGGAACATCCTGACAAAGCCATTGACACCGTCGGCGGGCGGTTCCACAGTACGTGTCACTAGAGCGCACTAGTGAAGCGCTCTACCGGGCCCCGGCATGCCCCACCCTCTCCCCAGCACAGCGAGGTGCCACGGACATGTACAGACATCGCCGAGCCGCCACCCTGACCGCCACGGTCCTCGTCGGCACGCTGTTCGCGGCCGGCTGTTCCAGCAGCTCCGGGGGCAAGAAGTCCGAGGAGGGCGGTGGCGCCGCCGCGGCGGGCAAGGCCACCACCCCGCGCATGACCGTGGCCATGGTCACCCACGCCTCCCCCGGCGACACGTTCTGGGACCTCGTCCGCAAGGGCGCGCAGGCCGCCGCGGCCAAGGACAACATCAAGCTCGTCTACTCGTCCGACCCGAACGCCGGCAACCAGGCCGGCCTCGTGCAGAACGCCATCGACCAGAAGGTCGACGGCATCGCGCTCACCGCGGCCAAGCCCCAGGCGATGAAGACGTGATCGCCAAGGCCACGGCGGCCGGCATACCGGTCGTCGGCTTCAACTCCGGGGTGGGCAACTGGAAGGAGCTCGGCTTGCTCGAGTACTTCGGCCAGGACGAGAACATCGCAGGGCAGGCGTTCGGGCAGCGTCTGAACCAGCTCGGCGCCAAGCACGCCCTGTGCGTCATCCAGGAGCAGGGGCAGGTCGCCCTGGAGGCCCGCTGCGCCGGCCTGAAGAAGGGCTTCAGCGGCAAGACCGACAACCTCTACGTGAACGGCACCGACATGCCCTCGGTGAAGTCGACGATCACCGCGAAGCTCAAGCAGGACTCCTCGATCGACCAGGTCGTCACCCTCGGCGCCCCCATCGCGCTGACCGCCGTGCAGTCGCTGTCCGACGCGGGCGCGAAGGCGAAGGTGGCGACCTTCGACCTCAACAGGGGGCTGGTCAAGGCCGTCCAGGGCAGCGCGGTCGAGTTCGCCGTGGACCAGCAGCCCTACCTTCAGGGCTACCTCGCCGTGGACGCGCTGTGGCTGTACAAGACCAACGGCAATCAGCGGGGGCGGCACCGCACCCGTCCTGACGGGTCCGGCCTTCATCACCAAGGACAACGTCGACACGGTCGCCGGGTTCGCCGCGAAGGCAACGCGCTGACCGCGCAGACATCCCGGCACAGCGGGCCGCCGCGCACCGGCGCTCAGCCCGTCGGCGGCGGCCCGCTGGTCCCCCGTACCACCAGCTTCGGGTCCAACACCGCTTCGCGCGGCTCCAGCTCGGGCGTCTCCAGGCGCTCCACGGCGAACCGCACCGCGTGCTCCGCCATGAGCACCGCGTCCTGGCGGACGGTGGTCAGGCCGATCGGCATCAGGTGGGAGAGGTGGCTGTCGTCGTACCCGACGACGGACAGGTCGCGCGGGACCTCGACGCCGGCCCGGGTCAGGGACATCAACAGGCCCATCGCGCTGCGGTCGTTGCCCGCGAGGACCGCCGTCGGCAGCGGCTGCCCCTGGTCGCGCTCCGCCAGCAGGAGACGGCCGGCCTCGATGCCGGACTGCTCCGTGTGGTCGCCGGGGACGACCCGCATCGCGGACTCCAGCCCGTGGCGCCGCATCGCCGCCCGGTAGGCGCGCCGCCGCTCGGCCGAACCGGGACCGCGGCCCCCGTCGAGGTGCACGATCCGCCGGTGCCCGAGTTCGACGAGGTGATCCATGGCCTGCCGTACGCCCTTGCCCTCGGCGCTGTGGACGAAGTCCACGCGGGCACGCGGGGCGCGGCGGCCGACCGAGACGGTCGCGGCGCGGTGCCCGAGTTCGTCGAGGTACGCCGGGTCCGCGTCGGGGGCCAGCAGGATCAGCCCCTCGCAGCGGTGGCTGAGCAGCGCCTCGATGGCCTTGGCCTCACTGCGGCCCAGGGTGGTGGCGGAGAGCAGGACGTCGTAGCCGAGCCGTTCGGCCTCCGGGTAGATCCCCTCGATGAGGTCCGTGTGGAAGGTCTGGTGCACGATGAACATCACGCCGAGCGTGCGGCTGCGGCCGCGCGCGAGCAGCCGGGCCGCGCTGTCGGGGCGGTAGCCGATCTGGTCGGCGACCCGCAGCACCCGCTCCCGGGTCTCCTCGCTCGCCCCCGGCTGGTTGCGGAACACGATCGAGACGAGCGCCCGGGAGACACCGGCCTTCTCGGCGACGTCCGCCATCGTGGGCCGCTGCTTCCCCGACGCATTCACCTGTGAACCCACCCTCCGACGCCGTCCATGAGATGAACCGGGGTCATCGTACTCGGGCTGGACCGCTCTAGTAGCGCGCGGCAGAAGGACAGTCCGCCGGTCAGGACGTGGGTGAGCGGCGGATCGGGGTGAACTGGGCGGCCAGGGCGATCAGTACGCATGAGGCGCCGGCGAGGAGGGCGACGGGTGCGGTGCCGTGGTGCCCGGCCGCCCAGGTGAGGACGGCCGCGCCGATGGGGGCCGCCGAGTATTGAAGGGTCCAGAACGCCGAGGTGACCCGGCCGAGCAGCGGCTCGGGGGTGACCTCCTGACGCAGGGACATGGAGCAGGTGCCCGCCACGGCCACGCAGGCCAGGAAGGCCGCGCTGAGGGCGGCCACCACGGGCACGTCACGCGTCCAGCCCAGTCCGGCGAAGGCCAGCCCGCACACCGCGGTCGCACCGCTCCAGGTCGTGCCGAAGCCGAGCCGGCGGCGGATGCGGGCCACGAGCAGCGAACCGGCGACGGTGCCGAGCGCGCCGACCGCCATGACGGTGCCGACGGTGCCGTCGTCGTGGCCGAGGTCGTGCTTGAGGTGGTAGATCACCAGGTCGGTCAGGCCGAGGGTGAAGAAGCTGAAGACGAACAGCAGGACGGTCAGCGTGCGCAGCACGGGGTGCCCGTACAGGAACCTCACCCCGGCCCGCAGGTCCTGCCACAGCCCGGTCCGCCCGGGAGCCCGTTCGTCGCCCGCCGGCTGCTCGTCGTCCGCGGGGCGCCGCCGCAGTCGTACGACGGCAAGGCAGGCCGCCGAGACGCCGAAGCTGGCCGCGTCCACACCGACCGCGGCGGCCGGACCGGTCCAGGCGGCGACCAGTCCCGCGCCCAGGGGACCGAGGACGCCCGCCGCGGCGGCGGTCGCGTTGAGGCGCCCGTTGGCCTCGGTGAGCCGGGCGGTGCCGACCAGGCCCCGCACGACAGTGACGTAGCCGACGGCGAACAGCATGCCGACGGCCTCGCCCAGCGGCAGGATGACGTACAGCAGCCAGACGTGCGGCCCGAAGAGCCACACCAGCGGGATCGTCCCGTAGAGCACCATGCGTACGAGGTCGCAGCCGATGAGCAGCCTGCGCCGGTCGACCCGGTCCACCACGGCCCCGGCGAACACCGCCGCCACGACCGAGGCCGCCCCGCCGACGGCCGTCAGCAGACCCATCCGGGCGATCGAACCCGTGGCCTCCAGCACCAGCAGGGGCAGCGCGATCAGGGCGAAGGAGTCGCCGAGGAAGGAGAGGGTCTGCGCGGCCCAGAAGACGCCGAAGTCCCTTTGCTTCCACAGGGGTTGTGTGAGCGACGGGTCGGCGTGCCGGGTCTCGTCGAGCGGCTCGTCCGCTTCACGCGCCTCGTATGTCACTTCGGCCCCTCCCCGAATCCCCGGCAACCTTATGCCGCCCGATGACGACGTACGGCGGAAGCACCCGCGCCCCCCACCCCTGCGAGAAAAGTCATGCCGCACGGGTCAACATCCTCGCGCGGGCGTGCCGTTGCACGGCATCGGTTTCCCCTCACACTTCGTCGTCGGGCAGGTGCCGTCGTCGATGAAGGCGAACCTGAAGCGGTTCTCCGTCCTCGGCCTGGAGGTCTCCGTCACCGAGCTCGACGGCACGGGCTCAACCCGAACGCGTGACCCAGGGCCTCTCGTTTGGATCATGCCGGGCTCGCGGGCCCCGGTGCCTGATCCGGCCTGATCCAAACGAAAGGCCCTAGCCTCGGAGACATGAGCACAGCCGTCGTCGTGGGAAGCGGGCCCAACGGTCTCGCGGCGGCCGTCCGCCTCGCCCTCGCGGGGGTGGAGGTCACCGTTCTGGAGGCGGCCTCGACGATCGGTGGCGGCACCCGCACCAGCGAGCTGACACCGGGCCTGCTGCACGACCACTGCTCGGCCACGCACCCCATGGCGGTGGGCTCCCCCTTCCTGCGGACGCTGGACCTGGGCCGCCACGGCCTGCGCTGGTGTCTGCCGGAGATCGACTGTGTGCATCCCCTGGACTCGGGCGAGGCCGGGGTGCTGCACCGGTCGGTTCGGGAGACGGCGGACGGCCTCGACCCGGTCGACGGGCGGCGGTGGCGGCGGCTGTTCGGGCCGCTCGCCGAGGGGTTCGACGCGCTGGCGGAGGACTTCCTGGGCCCGCTCACGCGCGTACCGCGCCATCCGCTCCGCCTGGCGCGCTTCGGCACGGCGGCCCTGCTGCCCGCGACCGCCGTGGCCCGCGTATGGCGTTCGGACACGGCCCGGGCGCTCTACGGCGGGGCCGCCGCGCACGCCTTCCGGCCGCTCGACCGGCCGGCGACGGCCGCCATCGGCATGTCGATCATCGCGGCGGGACACCGTCACGGCTGGCCGGTCGCGGCGGGCGGCTCCCGGGCGATCACGGACGCGCTGGCGGCCCTGCTGGGCGAGCTCGGGGGCCGGATCGAGACCGGCGTGCGCGTGCGCTCCCGGGACCGGTTGCCCCCGGCCGACGTGGTCCTGTTCGACCTCGCGCCGGGCGCGGTCGCGGACATCCTCGGCGACCTGCTGCCACCCCGGATCGCGCGCGCCTACCGGCGGTACCGGTACGGGCCCGGCGCGTTCAAGGTCGACTTCGCCGTCGAGGGCGGTGTGCCGTGGACGCACGAGGCGGCCCGGCGGGCGGGCACCGTGCACCTCGGCGGCACCTTCGAGGAGGTCGCCGCCGCCGAACGCGCGGTCCACGCCGGTCGCATGCCGCGGCGGCCCTTCATGCTGGTCGGCCAGCAGTACCTGGCCGATTCCGGCCGCTCGAACGGCGACGTACATCCCGTGTGGACGTACGCGCACGTGCCGTACGGCTACGACGGAGACGCGACCGAGGCGATGGTGGGCCAGATCGAGCGGTTCGCCCCGGGCTTCCGTGAGCGGGTCGTCGGCAGGGCGGTGCGCGGGCCCGCCGCACTCGAGGCGTACAACCCGAACCACGTCGGCGGTGACATCGTCACCGGCGCCAACACCGTCCGCCAGCTCCTGTCCCGCCCACGTCTCGCCCTGGACCTGTACGGCACCGGCGTCCCGGGCATGTACCTCTGCTCCGCCGCCACCCCGCCGGGCGCCGGCGCCCACGGCATGTGCGGAGCGCACGCGGCGGCGTCGGCACTGCGGTATCTGGGGCGCTCCTGAGGGTGCTCGCAGGGGTGCCCCTTCCGTGGCTCAAAACCCTTTCAAATACCCGTGATTCGCAGGGCTATGCACGATCCTTCGCGTCTGGAGGGCTGTGGCTCGTGACCTTCCCCCAGGCTTTGTTACGGGGGCGGAGGGTGGGTTAGCCTGCGGCGTATTTCTCATCGCGTAGATCCGTGAACTGCACAAACGCATGCACGGCTGCCGGGTCGTCCATCGGCCCGGAGGGGTTCCGAGTCCTCGGCCGAGGACTCTTGGGGAGCGGAACGAGGGTGCGCATGACCAGCAACAGCACCGGAGTCGTCGATGCCACCTGGGGCGATCAGGAGTTGCGGCGGCTCCTGGCGGGCCTGACGGCCGTTCGGGACGGCGACTTCGGCACTCGTCTGCCGGACGACGCCGACGGCCTGATGGGCGACATCGCCAAGGTCTTCAACGGCATGGTGGACCAGTTGTCCGTGTTCACCTCCGAGGTCACCCGGGTGGCCAGGGAGGTCGGAACCGAGGGGACGCTGGGCGGGCAGGCGGAGGTGCCGGGCGTCTCGGGCACCTGGGCCGACCTGACGGACTCGGTCAACGCCATGGCGGGCAACCTGACCACCCAGGTCCGCGACATCGCCCAGGTGGCGACGGCGGTGGCCAAGGGCGACCTCTCGCAGAAGATCGACGTGGACGCGCGCGGCGAGATCCTGCAGCTGAAGGAGACCGTCAACACGATGGTCGACCAGCTCTCGGCGTTCGCCGACGAGGTCACCCGGGTCGCCCGCGAGGTCGGCAGCGAGGGGCGGCTCGGCGGACAGGCCCAGGTACCGGGCGTGGCCGGGGTCTGGCGCGATCTGACGGACTCCGTGAACCACATGGCGGGCAACCTCACGAGCCAGGTCCGCTCCATCGCCCAGGTGACCACGGCGGTCGCGCAGGGCGACCTCTCGCAGAAGATCACCGTCGACGCGCGCGGCGAGATCCTCGAACTCAAGAGCACGATCAACACGATGGTCGACCAGCTCTCCGCCTTCGCCGACGAGGTCACCCGCGTCGCCCGCGAGGTCGGCACCGAGGGACGCCTCGGCGGACAGGC
>NZ_JBWKCC010000055.1:10455-23441 GCF_056436655.1 Streptomyces sp. NPDC043427
CATCAACACGATGGTCGACCAGCTCTCCGCCTTCGCCGACGAGGTCACCCGCGTCGCCCGCGAGGTCGGCACCGAGGGACGCCTCGGCGGACAGGCCCAGATGCGGGGCGTGTCGGGCACGTGGAAGGACCTCACCGACAACGTCAACGTGATGGCGTCGAACCTGACCGGGCAGGTCCGCTCCATCGCCCAGGTCGCCACCGCCGTGGCGCGCGGCGATCTGTCGCAGCGGATCACGGTCGAGGCGAAGGGCGAGGTCGCGGCGCTGGCGGACGTCATCAACACGATGGTGGACACCCTGTCGGCGTTCGCCGACGAGGTCACCCGCGTCGCCCGCGAGGTCGGCACCGAGGGACGCCTCGGCGGACAGGCGCACGTGCCGAACGTGGCGGGCACCTGGAAGGACCTCACCGACAACGTCAACTCGATGGCCAACAACCTCACCGGTCAGGTGCGCAACATCGCGCTCGTGACGACCGCGGTGGCCCGGGGCGACCTGTCGAAGAAGATCGACGTGGACGCGCGCGGCGAGATCCTCGAACTCAAGACGACGATCAACACGATGGTCGACCAGCTCTCGGCGTTCGCCGACGAGGTCACCCGGGTCGCCCGCGAGGTCGGCACCGAGGGACGCCTGGGCGGACAGGCCGAGGTGGAGGGCGTGTCGGGCACCTGGAAGCGCCTGACGGAGAACGTGAACGAGCTGGCGGGCAACCTGACCCGGCAGGTCCGCGCGATCGCCGAGGTCGCCAGCGCCGTCGCCGAGGGCGATCTGACCCGTTCGATCACCGTGGACGCGTCGGGCGAGGTCGCCGAGCTCAAGGACAACATCAACTCGATGGTGGAGTCCCTGCGCGAGACCACCCGCGCCAACCAGGAGCAGGACTGGCTCAAGACGAACCTCGCCCGGATCTCGGGCCTCATGCAGGGCCATCGCGACCTGCCCGTGGTCGCCGAGCTGATCATGGACGAGCTGGTGCCGCTGGTGTCGGCCCAGTACGGCGCCTTCTACCTGGCCGAGGACGGCGACGACGGGCCAGAGCTGCGGCTGGTCGGCTCCTACGGCTACCCCGACGACGACACCCGGGCCGCCCGGATCCCCTTCGGCCGCACCCTGGTCGGCCAGGCCGCGCGCGGCCGGCGCACCATCACGGTGGACGAGCTGCCGCCCGACTACGTGACCATCTCCTCCGGGCTCGGCCAG
The DNA here is from genome assembly GCF_056436655.1 of Streptomyces sp. NPDC043427. NCBI lineage: Bacteria > Bacillati > Actinomycetota > Actinomycetes > Kitasatosporales > Streptomycetaceae > Streptomyces > Streptomyces sp. NPDC043427. Next base: position 11,660 of record NZ_JBWKCC010000055.1, read on the forward strand.
GTGGTGCCGACCGCGCTGGTGCTGCTGCCCATCGTGGTCGAGGGCCAGGTCCTCGGTGTCATCGAGTTGGCGTCCGTCACCGCCTTCACCCAGATCCACCAGGACTTCCTGGCGCAGCTGATGGAGACCATCGGCGTCAACGTCAACACCATCGTGGCCAACGCCCGTACCGACGAGCTGCTGGTCGAGTCACAGCGTCTGACGGGTGAACTCCAGGCCCGTTCGGCGGAGTTGCAGGTGCAGCAGGAGGAGCTGCAACGCTCCAACGCGGAACTGGAGGAGAAAGCCTCGCTGTTGGTGGACCAGAACCGGGACATCGAGGCGAAGAACCTGCAGATCGAGCAGGCGCGGCAGGAATTGGAGACCCGGGCCCAGCAGCTGTCGCTGGCCTCGAAGTACAAATCGGAGTTCCTGGCGAACATGAGCCACGAGCTGCGCACCCCGCTCAACAGCCTGCTCATCCTGGCCCAGTTGCTGGCCCAGAACCCCTCCCGCAACCTCACCCAGAAGCAGGTCGAGTACGCGCAGATCATCCACTCCGCGGGCTCGGACCTGCTCCAGCTGATCAACGACATCCTCGACCTGTCGAAGGTCGAGGCCGGGAAGATGGATGTCACGCCCGAGCGGGTGGCGTTGCGGCAGCTCATCGAGTACGTCGAGGCCACCTTCCGGCCGATGACGACGCAGAAGAGCCTCGACTTCACGGTGACGACCGCTGCCGGCGCGCCCGCGGACCTGCTCACGGACGACTCCCGGCTGCGGCAGGTGCTGCGCAACCTGCTGTCGAACGCCGTGAAGTTCACCGAGCGGGGCAGCGTGGAGCTGAGCATCGAGCCGGCTGCGGACGACGAGGTGCCCGAGGGTGTGCTGCGGGGCGGGGCCGTGGTGGCGTTCCGGGTGAAGGACACCGGCATCGGCATCCCCGAGCAGCACCTGGAGACGATCTTCGGCGCCTTCCAGCAGGCGGACGGCACGACGAGCCGCAAGTACGGCGGCACGGGTCTCGGTCTGTCCATCACGCGGGAGATCGCCCATCTGCTGGGCGGTGCCGTCACGGTGGACAGCATGCCCGGTCAGGGCAGCACGTTCACGCTCTTCCTGCCCGTGGCCCGGGCCGACTTCGAGGATCTCCTCGGCCACGGCAGAACCCCGGAGCTGTCCTCGCCGGGGGCCCTCCTGGAGGGGCCGGCCCGAGCGGTGCCGGTGGCCCAGACGGGGCCGGGGCCGCGGCCCCGGCGTCTGCTGGTCGTGGAGGAACGGCCGCGCGGTCTGCTGACCCTCGTCGCGGAGAGCGTCGTGACCGATCTGACGCACGGCCGGGAGGACGGTGGGCAGCGGCCCTCGGTCGACATCATCACCGCCGTCGGCGCGCAGGAGGCGGCGGGTGCCCTCGCGGCCGAACCGTGCCACTGCGTCATTGTGGAGCTGGGCCTGCGGGACGGTGAGGCGTCGCAGTTCCTCCAGGCCCTGGAGGGCGACTCGGCGCTGGCCAGCGTTCCGGTGCTGGTGCACAGCGGTCACCGTACGGACGCGAGTGTGGAGGAGGCGCTGCGGTCCCGCACGGCGGGCGGGGCGCTGGAGTTCCTCTCCAGCCTCGACGAACTGCGCGAGCGCATCGCCCTGCACCTGTCGGCCGAGGAGCCCGGGGAGGTGCTGTCCCTGGTCAGGCCCGAGGAGCCGCCGCGCGCGGCGCCGTACTCCGTCGACGAGGACGAGCCGGGCGGCCGTACGGTCCTCGTCGTCGACGACGACGCGCGCAACCTCTTCGCGCTCAGCGGGATCCTGGAGCTGCACGGCTTCCGGGTGCTGCACGCCGACAACGGGCGCAAGGGCATCGAGGCGCTGGTGAACAACCCGGAGGTCGCGCTCGTTCTGATGGACGTGATGATGCCGGAGATGGACGGCTACACCGCGACCGCCGAGATCCGCCGGATGCCGCAGTACGCCGACCTGCCCATCATCGCCGTCACGGCGAAGGCGATGCCCGGCGACCGCGAGAAGAGCCTCGCCTCGGGCGCCAGCGACTACGTCACCAAGCCCGTCGACACCCGCGACCTCATCGCCTGCGTCCGCCGCTGGCTGCCCTCATGAGTACGCCCCTGACCCAGCGCCTCCCGTTCCGCGCCCCAGGGCGTTCCAGCCGAGGAGCATCCACACCGTGAGCATGTCCGAGCATCCGCGCGAACCGGGTCAGGACGAGCCGAAACCCGAATCCACCGCCGCCCCGGCGTCCTCCCCGCCCGCGACGTCCGACGGTTCGCCCGCGGATGTCGCGGGCGCCGCGACCGCCTCGCCGGTGGGCAGGCTGGCGGCGACCGTGGAACGGCTCAGCCGGGAAGTACGGGCCGCGCAGGCGGAGGCCGAGGGGCGGGCCCTGATCGAACTCGCCAAGGGCATCCTCGTCGAACGGCTGAGGTGCGGGCCGGCCCAGGCCGCCCGGCAGCTCGGCGAACTGGCGGAGCAGGCCCAGGTCACTCCCCTGGAACTCGCGGTCGATGTCATCAACCAGGCCGCCCGCGACCGGATGTCGGAGGTGACGGACGCGTTCCTGGCCGCCACCAGGGCCGCCGACGAGGCGGACGCCGAGTCGGCCGCCGTACGCCTGCGCGCGGCGGAGAGCGGCGCGCTGGCGGCGGACGACACCCAGGCGGTCGCCGACGCGCTGTTGGAGCAGGCGCTGCGTCCGCTCGGCGCGGTGGCCGTGGCGATCTGGGCCGCGGGTTCCGACGGGTCGCTGACCCTGGCGGGCAGCGCCGGGTTCTCCCCGGCGGAGGCCACGCGCTGGCGTTATGTCCCGCCGCACGTGGCGACGGTGGCCCGGCACGGCCTCACCGAACGCACGGGACAGTGGATCACGTCCCTCGCGGAGACCGGGCTGCCCAGCATCGGCCTGCACCACCATCCGGACGGCGGCCGGGCCGCGGTACCCGCCGGCGTGGGAGGACGCATCCACGGCGTGCTGGAGATCGCCTGGCCGGCGCCCCTGCCGGAGCAGCCCCCGCAGATCGTGCGCCAGGTGGAGGCACTGGCCGAGCTGTGCGCTCACACGCTGGAGACGTACACGCTGCTGCACGGTCCCGCCCAGGAGCCGCGTCTGGTGCCCGACGCGGCGGAACTGATGGACCTGGCGGACGGGTTGCACGACCCCGCCCTGGTCCTGGTGCCGCATCTCGACGGGGCGGGTCATCTGGTGGACTTCCGCATCCAGCACGTCAACAGCCGTTTCCTGGATCCGGCCGGCCGGCCGCGTGCGATGGTGAGCGGCGCGCTGCTGCTGGAGGCGTACCCGATGGCCGCCGGGGACAGCGAGCTGTTCCAGCGCATCGAGCGGGTGTACGCCACCGGTGAGCCCTTCAGGGCCCGCCGGATGAACCTGACCGCCCTCGTCGACCAGGTGCCGCTCTCGGCGGTCGCGGACATCAGCGTCAGCCGGCACGGCACCGCCGTGCTGTTCATCTGGCGCATCGAGGACGAGACGGCCCGACTGGCGAGCCTGCTCCAGCATGCCCAGCGCCTCGGCCGCATCGGCGGCTTCGAGCAGAACGTGCTGACCGGCGAGATCACCTGGAACGGCCAGCTGTTCGACCTCTTCGGGCGCCCGCAGACGAGCACGCCGGTGGCCCTGGAGGAGCTGCCGGCCCATGCCCACCCGGACGACGGCGTCTCCATCCGTCGCTTCCTGCGCACGCTGCTGCATCACCGGCGGCCGTCCTCCGCGGCCTTCCGGCTGCAGCGGCCGGACGGGGTGACCCGTCACATCCGGGTCGTCGCCGAACCGGTGCTGGACACCGACAGCCGGCTCCTGCTCGTCCGCGGGGCGTGCCAGGACATCTCGGCCCAGCACTGGACCGAGGTGGCGCTCGCCGCCACCCGCGACCAGCTGGCGCACACCGAGCAGCAGGCCAGCGAACGCAACCGGCTGACCCTGCAGTTGCAGCACGCCATCATGCCTCCCACCCAGGCACCGCTCAGGGTGCCCGGCCTCCAGGTGGCCGTCCGCTACCGGCCCGCGGAGACCGAGCAGTTGGTGGGCGGCGACTGGTACGACGCCGTCGTGCTGCCGTCCGGGCTGGTGCTGCTGTGCGTGGGAGACGTGGCCGGTCACGGCATCGAGGCCGCGACCAGCATGGTCGTCCTGCGCAACGCGCTGCGCGGCCTGGCGGTGACCGGAGCGGGCCCGGGGCAGCTGCTGTCGTGGCTCAACATCGTGGCGCACAACCTGACGGGCGCGGTCACCGCGACGGCGGTGTGCGGTCTGTACGACCCGGTTCGGCGGACGCTGCGCTGGGCGAGGGCGGGCCATCTGCCGCCCGTGCTCGTCCGGGGCGCAGAGGCGACTCCCCTGCCCCTGGTCAAGGGGATGCTCCTCGGCGTGCTGCCGGAGGTCGCGTTCGAGGAGGAGGAAGTCCAACTCGACGCCGAGGACACCCTGTTGATGTACACGGACGGCCTGATCGAACGCCGGGACCGGTCCGTGGAGGAGTCCCTCACCCATCTGCTCACCACCGCCCGCGCGGCCCCCGCCACGCTCGACCACCAGCTGGACCGTCTGCTGACCTACAGCCGGTCGGACACGGACGACGACACGTGCCTCGTGGGGATCCGGGTGGGGTGAGGAGCACGGTCGTGCCTCTTGGAGAGTTCCCCCGGCCCGTGGACGACACCGTGCACCGCCCGCGCCGTCCTCGGCGCGGGCGGTGACCGCACCTCCTTCAGTGGTCGGCGCAGCACGGCGTCGGGTCGGGGACCTCGAAGGGGACCAGTGTGCCGCCCGCGGCGGGCATGACGGACAGGACGAGTTGACCCTCCTGCCACTGCGGCCGCACATGCCCCCGCGTCACCAGACGGGCATCCGGCGCCGGCCCCTCCGGTGAGCCGAGAACCGCCACCCGGTCGATCGCCGAGGCGGCCAGCGTCTGGGCGATCGTCAGCGTGCCGACGAGCGCCGTCACCCCGGGGTACAGCACCGCGCGGCCGACGGCGTCCGGGGCCCCGTCCGCCACCTCGTGCCCCTCGGTCGCGAGCCACTCCAGGGCGCCGCGCAGCACCGGCTCCGAGTGAACCGTGAAGGACAGCGCGACCCGCGGCCGGCCGTCCCGCACCAGGTGTGTGCAGCCGAACGTGCCCTCAGGGAGGGCGAGTTCGGCCGCCAGCGTCAGGAGCAGGTGACCGGCCGCGCGCAGGTCTCGCGGCCCCGCGTCCACCGTGAGGGCGTACGGCGTCATGACGGCAGGACCCACACCGGGTCGTGGCGGCGGGCGCGGGCGCGGCGGCCGCCGTGGCGCCGAGAACGCTTCCGGCGGTCAGCCCGGCGCCCAGCAGCCCCGCCCGACGCAGCAGCGAGCGGCGCGAGCGCTGCTCGAGGGCGAGCGCCTCGTCGGGCACGGCGGCGTCGAAAGCGGCGGGCAGGGCGGAGACCTCCTCGTGGACGTGGTCGTGGGTGTGGTCGTGATCGTGTCCGTGGGGGTGATGTCCGTGCGCGTGCCCGTGTCCCATGAAGCGCCTCCTGGATGCCGCTGCGTGCAACGGCTGCCTTCTACGGCGCTGTTGCGCCGCGTGAGGAGAATCGACGCGAAACATGAACATTGAACGACCGCGAGGCGATCACGGGACTCACCGGACACGGCGGGCAGCCACGCCTCTCACTGTTCCCCCAATTGACCTTGTGCGTCACACTGGTTGCCACCGAACCTGAGCTCCGTTCACCTTCCTTCCTCCGTCCCTTCCTCCCTTCGTCCCTTCCTCCTCGTCGGAGACACCCCCCATGAGAAGAATGATCGGCACCCTCGCGGTCACCGCGCTGGCCCTCACCGGCCTCGCCGCCACTGGTGCGACCCCTGCGGCGGCAGCCACCACCGGCACCTTCAACGTCCTGACGTACAACGTCGCGGGCCTGCCGGAGGGCCTGAGCTCCGGCCATCCGGCGACCAACACCCCGCTGATCTCACCGCGGTTGGCGCGGTACGACATCGTCAACGTCCAGGAGGACTTCAACTACCACGCGGCGCTGTACGCGGGCGACGACCACCCGTACCGCACGGCGACCAGCGGCGGGGTGCCTTTCGGTGACGGCCTCAACACCCTCTCCGACCTGCCCTTCGAGGACTTCGAGCGGGTCAAGTGGCAGAAGTGCACGGGCACCAACTGCCTGACTCCCAAGGGCTTCTCCCTCGCCCGGGTCCGTCTCGCCGAGGGCGTCTTCGTCGACCTCTACAACGTCCACACCAACGCGGACGACTCGGACGACGCCCTCGCCGCCCGGCGCGCCAACGTCAAGCAGCTGTCGGACTTCATCAAGTCGAACTCCGCGGGCAACGCGGTGATCGTGATGGGCGACACGAACACGCGGTACACGCGGACCGGCGACAACATCCGCACCCTCGTCGACGAGAACGGCCTGACGGACGCCTGGGTGAAGCTGGCGAAGGGCGGCACACCGCCGGCCCAGGGCGCCGACCCTGTCCTGTGTCCCACGACGGCCCCGACCAACGGCTGCGAGGTCGTCGACAAGATCCTCTACCGCGGCAGCAAGCTCCTGTCCCTGACCGCGACCCGCTACAACAACGAGTGGGCGTCGTTCCTGGACTCCTCGGGCGGCAACCTCTCGGACCACTTCCCGCACACGACCGATTTCTCCTACACCCTCAACTCGTCCCTCCGGGCAAGCGACTTCATCGGCGGCCCGCACGGCACGGCCTTCACCGACGCCGACGACCTGCCGTCGACCGTGTCCCCGCGCACCCTCACCCTGCGAGGCGCCTCCCGCCTCGACGCGGTGTCGCTCACGCATGACGGCGGTACGACGCTGGCCCACGGCAGCACGGGCGGCACGGCGACGTCCCTGACGCTCGGGGCGGGCGAGCACCTGACCTCGGTCAAGCTGACGCAGGGACAGAAGAACCAACGCACCCGCCTCTTCTCCGCCACCTTCACCACGGACAAGGGCCGCACCGTCTCCTCCGGCACCCCGACCTCCGACACGAAGACCTTCACAGCCCCCTCCGGCTGGCAGATCGTCGGCTTCACGGGCCGCTCGGGCGACGAGGTCGACAAGCTGGGTGTGCTGTACGCGCCGATCAACTGACGCGCACCCGAAGGGAGACCTCCGCCCACACGGCCTTGTACGCCGAGCCCGGGCGGAGGTCTACTCCCCATTCCTCCGCCAGCGCGGCGACCAACACGAGCCCGCGCCCGCCTTCACCCGGCTCCGGGGACCGTACGGGCAGCCGGTCCACCCGGGCGTCGGCCACCTCCACCCGCACCACGCCCCCGAGTCGCGTCAAGCCGACGCGGAAGTCCCGCCCCCGTACCCGCCCGTGCCGTACGGCGTTCGCGGCCGGCTCGGCGACGACGAGGGCCACGTCCTCGTTCACCTCGCCTCCGTGGGCGTACCCCCAGCCGTCCATGTGGTGGGCGACCAGCCGCCGCGCGAGCCAGGCGCCGCGCGGGGCGGAGCTCCCCCCCTTGACCTGCTGGCCTGGTCGCCCATGCTCGTCCTGACCGGCCAGACCCGGCTCTGGGCACCCCGCCGGCTGCGATTCCGCCTGTCCTCCGCGGCCGCTCAGCTGGTGACCACCGGCCGACGCAGGATTCTCCGCCTCACCCAGCACTGGCCCTGGACCGGCGAGATCACCGCCGCCCTCGAACGACTCGCGCTTCTGCCTGAACCCGGCTGACCAGCAACTTTTCAGCGTCTCGACCACAGCATCACCCGCCCCGGGCAGTGGAGCCCGGCGACCACCCGACGCGACAGCCGGGCCCCACCCTCAGCTCCGGAAGCGAAAGGGTCCACCGACCCCGTCGGCGGACCCTCGCGGAAGATCGAGGCGGGGCTGCCGGCAGGCGGGTTCGTCGCGGTCCCAAGCCGCGAGACCCCGCCCTCATCATCTCGGAGGTTGAACCCTGCTCCGCCGCGGGGCGGACACAAGGTCAACCTCTGAGACGATCCGCGCCGTCATGCGTCCCGACAGTCTGGATGCATGACGACAACAAGGCACCCCCACCCGAACTCCGAAGCGACGGGCCTTGCCCACGACGGCGTGCCCGCCTGGGCAGAGCGCGTCGCGCACGCCATCCCACTGGTCGTACTGCCCGTCGGCATCTGGCGACTGCCATTCGCCTTCGGGTACGGCATGGGCAAAGAGCCCCTGCCCCCTGCCTGGTACAACGCCCCTTATGTCATCGGGCTGACGGTCCTCACCGAGATTCTCGCGCTGCTCAGCTTCGGATTGGTCCGCCGCTGGGGCGAGGTCGTTCCGCTCTGGGTGCCGAGGCTGGGCGGGCGACGCATCCCGCCGGCCGCCGCGATCGTCCCCGCAACCTTAGGCGGCCTCTTCTTCACCGCGATCGGCATCCACTGGCTGTACGAGGCCGCTACGGTCGGCACGGCCGCCTGGCCGTACGACGAGGGCTGGGACGTCCTCGCGATGGTGATGAGCGGACTGATGAACCTATGGGGTCCGCTGCTTCTGGTTCTCACATATGCGTACTACCGACGCCGCCGGACCTGATCCCGGTCTTCGGTGAGAGCGCTCAACCTTCGCTTCGAGAGATCACGACGAGCGACTGCTGGCACCGGACTGGTCCCGGGCGGTCATCGACTCCTCCCATGTCCGGGCCGCCCGCAGGGGCCCAAGGGCGGTCCCAGCCCGGTCGACCGCGCACGGCCGGGCAGCAAGCACCGCACCGGCCCGCAACGCGCCCTCTCCCCCACCGCGTGGACGGAGTTCGTGGAGTACGCGGGACGTGGGTGAGGCCGCGCAACGACGTCGACGCTGCCGTGCGCGAGATCCTCACCGGCCCGTTCGAACAACTCGGCCGCGATGAGCGTATGACTCTTCAGCGCGCCGAGTCGGGGAAGCGGCTCGGCGCGCACCACTCCCTCTCCCACCGCGGCGGCCGTTATTTCCCGTTGCCGCCGTCCGCCGTGCACTAGGCTATTTCCTAGAACCCCTAGGTTTCCGGCATGCAAGGTGGTGGTCCCATGCCCAGAGCCGGCCTCACGACCGAACGGGTCGTCGCGGCGGCCGCCGACCTCGCCGACGAGGTCGGCTTCGCGAATGTCACGGTGTCCGCGCTGGCGCGCCGCTTCGGTGTGAAGGACGCGAGCCTGTACTCGCACGTCAGGAACCTCAACGACCTCCGCACCCGGATGGCCTTCCTCGCCGGCGGCGAGATGATCGACCGCATCGCCACCGCCGTCGCCGGCCGTGCCGGAAAGGACGCGCTGGCGGCGTTCGCGGGCGCCTACCGCGACTACGCCCTCCAGCACCCCGGCCGGTACGCGGCGACCCAGATCCGTGTCGACCAGGCCCTCGTCGCCGCCTCCCCCGCCCTGCGCCGCACCATGGAGATCACCTACGGCATGCTCCGCGCCTACGGCCTGACCGAACCCGACCTGACCGACGCCGTCCGCCTGCTGCGCAGCACCTTCCACGGCTACTGCGCCCTGGAGGCCACCGGCGGCTTCGGCGCCCCCCGCGACGTGCGCAGGTCCTGGGACCGGGCCGTCGACGCCCTGCACGTGGCACTCACCCACTGGCCCCATGAGGAGAAGACCGATGACGACTGACTTCGACGACCACTACGACATACGCGGCAACGGGCCCGTACTCCTGATCATCCCCGGCGGCGCCGGTCACCCTATGGGACTCGACCCCATGACGGACGTCTTAGCCGACCGCTTCACCGTCGTCACCTACGACCCGCTCGGCCTCGCCCACGGCCGCCTCGGCGAGGCCGTCTCCGACCAGCGCGTCGAGGACTGGAGCGACGGCGCGGCCCGCGCCCTCGACGCCGTCCTCGGCCACGACGACTCCGCCTTCGTCTTCGGCACGAGCTCCGGCGCCGTCGCCGCCCTCGACCTCCTCGCCCGGCACCCGGAACGCCTCCGCCACGTCGTCGTCCACGAGCCGCCGGTGGTGGGGATCCTGCCCGACGGAGCGGAGCAACAGGCCAAGTTTCGAAGCGTGTGCGACTGTTACCGCACCGCCGGGCTCGCGGCGGCGGCACAGCGGATGACCGCGGTCCTGACGGACCGGGGGCCGCAGGACGACGAAAACGAGCCGCGACAACCCCTGTCCAGGGAGGAGGAGTTGATGCAGCCCATGGCACTCATGCTCCGCCACGTCCTGCACCCCTTCACGTCCTACATCCCCTCCCCCGGCCTCCGCGCCACCCACCTCACCGTGGCCACCGGCACCGACTCTCGCGGCCAACTCCTGCACCGCACGGCCCAGTTCCTCGCCGCCTCCACCCACAGCGCCTTCACCGAGTTCCCCGGCGGTCACCTGGGCCCCCTCGAGCACCCCGTCGCCTTCGCGGAGCAGCTGACGGAGACATTGAAGCCCTGACGCCACAAGGGGCAGCGCAGCCGCCCCCGCCGTGACACCGGGATCAGGGACCGTTTCAAGCCAAAGAAACGATCAAGTGCGCACCTCCTTGCCCACTCAACAACCGCGCAATAGACATGCACATGACCAGGGGCCAGGCGGCGACGCGCCAGGGGGGAACGAGTGGTCTGGCGTGCAGTCGACTCATGAGCGCATGAGACCGGCCCCGCACAGCCAAGCAAGGGGGAACAATGAAGAAAGTCAGCTCGGTGCTCACAGCCACTCTGCTCACAGCGGCTGGGGTGCTCCTCACCGGTCCGGCGGCGACGGCGGCCGCCCCGACGGCGGACGGCGCCGTCGCGACCCTCGGGCAGCGGTCGATCAACCTCAAGCAGGACGGCTGGGGCGACGCCCGCAGCTGCGTGGTGTACTCCAGGACCGACGTGCGCTGCTTCAAGACCCACGAGGAGGCGGACAAGGCGCTTGGCTACTCCCGCGCCACGGACCCCCTGCTGCGCGGGAGCGCGGACGTCCGGGCCCTGCCGGCCTGCGCGAGCGGCTGGACGTGCCTGTACGAACACATCAACGGCGGCGGACGCCGGCTCATCTTCCGGGACTACGCCTGGCAGAACCTCAACCAGTACGACTTCAGCGACAAAACCTCGTCGTGGCGTAACCGCCAGTCGGACTCGTACGCCTGGCTCGCGGAGCACGAGGGGGGACGTGGCGGCCAGATCTCCCTCGGCCCCAACTCCTACAGCTCCAACCTCGGCGTCTACAACGACTGGGCAAGCTCAGTAGCCGCCTGACGACGAACACCCGACAGGAACAGCGCACGACGACAACCGCGGGCCGGTCTCCTCGCCACAGCGAGCGGACCGGCCCGCGGGGTCATGTGAGGGGGCTCAGGCCCCGCCCTCCCGCTCCCCCGCACTCCGCTCCACGCAGAACTCGTTGCCCTCCGGGTCCGCGAGTACGACCCACCCCTTGCCGTCCGGCCTGCGCTGGTCGGACACCTGGGTCGCGCCGAGGGTGAGGAGGCGGGCGACCTCCTCGTCGCGGGTGTGGTCCTGGGGCTGGAGGTCGACGTGGATGCGGCTCTTGACGGTCTTGGCCTCCGGCACGGTGACGAAGAGCAGGCCGGCGCCCTCGATCAGCGCCTCCTCGTCTCCGGGGTGGTCGTCCTCGTGCAACGGTTGGCCCAGCACCTGGGACCAGAACGTGGCAAGGGTGTAGGCGTCGGCGCAGTGGATCGTCATGTGACGGATGGCTGAGGTCATGCGGGGAGTCTTGTGCACACCTTGATCACCGGGCAACGCAATAGAGCTCTTCCGGCCAACGACGGCAACCCTTTGGCCTAGGGTCTTTCGTTTGGATCAGGCCGGATCAGGGAGCGGGGTCCGGTGCCGTGCGTCGCAAGGCGGAGGAGGGCGGCAGGGCGGAGCCCTGCC
>NZ_JBWKCC010000056.1:0-23281 GCF_056436655.1 Streptomyces sp. NPDC043427
GCGAGGAGGCTCGCGGTCGTCAAGCGGCCTGACCGAGTCCGGCGGCGGTCAGGTCCTGTTCGCGCAGCGGTGTGAAGTCGACGTCGAGTTTCGGGGCATACGCGTCGGGCTGGATGCCGAGTTCGTGGGTGCTGTACTCGCCGAACCGGTTGATGTGCTCGGTCAGGTAGCGGCGAGATGTGCGCCAGGTCTTCCGGGTCGATCTCCCATCCCTCCTCCAGCAGCTGCCGCACGATCTCCGCGATGTCGGGCGTTGTGGAAGATCACCGCGTTCGTGAGCAGCGCGTTGAACTTCATCGCCTTCTCCTGCTCGATGGGGTGGTTGTCGGCGATGACGCCACGGGAGAGCACCGCCGGGGACACCCTGCCCTCCAGCCGCGCCGCGACCTCGTCCGCCGACGCCCCCTCGTCCAGACCCTCAAGGGCCTGGCGCGCCTCGGCGGTCATGGCCGCAGCCTTCCTGAGCGCCTCCTGGGCCGGGCCGCCCTCGTCGATGTGCTTGAGCACCGTGCGGTAGTTCCCGATCAGGGACTCGACGATCTCCCGCTCGGCGAGCCGGATCTCCTCCAGCTCCGCCTTGGCCTTCTTGATCTTCGTCGCCACGCGCTTGCAGAACAATCGTCGCCAGGTCGTCCCGCACCCGCATCCGCGCGGCCGGCCCCAGGCGCTCACGGCCGTCAGCGCCGGGCACGTCCTGTTCGCCACGCAGAGCGGGGTGTACGAGTCGAAGGACCGCGCAAGATCCTTCACCAAGCGCCTCGATGTGGAGGCGAGCGGAGGGCACTGAGCCGGCCCGTGTCCACCGGTGCGCGGTGCCGCCGCGTGTTCAGCGGCCCTTGGAGGCCCGGCTGCGGCGGATGGCGAACCCACCCAGGAGTGCCACCTTCAGCAGGACCACAGCCAGGAGGCCGCCGGCGGCCCAGCCGGTCCACCGCCAGTTCGACAGCAGGACACTGCCGAGCCCGAGGTGTACAGCGAGGACGATCGCGACGACGGCCACGACGCCCACCGCCTTGAGGTGACTGCGGCGCGCCCCAGCATCCGCTGCCGACGGCGGCCTCGGGACAAACCGCGGAAGAGTCGATTGCCTGCCAGTTCACCTGCAGGTCCTCGCGTCGGCCGAACCTCCCCACGTGCCCGGCGGCGAGGTCCTGCAGCCGCTTCAGGTCGTCGTCTGCGTCCCCGTGGCACGGCGGCCCGCAGGGCCAGCGCCCCGGGGGTGGCCCGCAGGGTGATCCGGTCCCGCAGCCGACGCACCGACGCCCCGGTGCATGCGCCGCACCACCCTGGGCACCACCCCGGCTACGGCGGTCACTCGGCCCGTTCGTAAGCGCGCCGGCACCAAGAAAGTCCGCTCCCGGGACGGCCACCAGGGCTCAACCCTGTGACAGACGGGCGGCGACGCCGCTCGCCTTCATGCCGCCGCTCACACGCCCTCCCCTACCGCCATGTCCGACGCCTGGTGCAGGCGCTGATGATTGTCCCTTGTCATCTCAGCCTACCCATGGCACGGCGCGCCGGGAGGGCGGACCACCTTGAGACCGCCATGACACCTATACCCGTACGGGGTATGGTGGCCATCCTCGCTTGCAGGGAGTACGGACGCCTCGTGATGACGGTAGGAGAGTTGCTGCCCCAGCGCGGCGGTGCCGCCCGCTGGGTACGCGGGCTGCTCGTCACGCTGTGCGCGGTGCTCGCCGTACTGCTGCACCACGAGCTGCCCGACGCACCGGTCACCACGATGTCGGCATCCGCAGCACACACCATGCCGGGATCTCCCTCACTTCCTGCCGCCCACTCCCCCACGGGCTCACCAGCAGCCGGCGTCGTCGTGCACGGTTCGGACGGCGCCGCCTGCCCGTCCATGGTGATGGAGCTGTGCACCGCTGCCGGTGTCCACGTCGTACAGCTCCCGGCACCGCCCGAGTCACCGGCCCCGGCCTTCTCGGTTCCCGTCGCCGTGCTCGCGGGCGTGGACGCCGCACGGTCCGTGAGTCGTGCGCCACCCGACCTGTCTCTCCTTTCTCTGCTGCGCATATAGGCCGCGTCCCACGGCTTTCCGCGTCCCCGCGACGCCGGCGAGCCGTGTCCGGACCACCCCGAACGCCTTTCGCGCATCGAGAAGAGGATCCTTTCGTGAACAGCATCAACCGTCGCTCCGTCCTGCTCGCCGGGCTGGGCGCGGCCGGTACCGGCCTGCTCGCCGCCTGCAGCAACGACACCTCCAACAGCCCCGCCCTGCTCAGCCCGTCCGGTTCCCAGGTCGCCCGCACGGAGAAGAAGCGGACCAGTACAGGCAGGGTGCACCGCCTCAACCTGACGGCCGCTCCCGCCACGCTCGACCTGGGCGGCGGCATCACGGCCAAGTCCTGGGCCTTCAGCGGCCAGGCTCCCGGCAAGGAGATCCGGATCTCGGCCGGCGATACCCTCGCCGCCGAACTGTCCAACCAGCTGCCCGGCCAGACCACGACCTCCATCCACTGGCACGGCATCGCACTGCGCAGCGACATGGACGGCGTACCGCCCCTCACGCAGACCGGGGTGCGGGCCGGATCCACCTTCACGTACCGCTTCATCGCCGACGCGCCCGGCACGTACTTCTTCCACCCGCACGTCGGTGTCCAGCTCGACCGCGGCCTGTACGCGCCGCTGATCGTCGAGGACCCCAAGGAGCCGCTGTCCTACGACGACGAGTGGGTCGTCGTCCTCGACGACTGGCTCGACGGCGTGACCGGCACCCCCGACGAAGCTTTCGCCGAACTCAGGCAGGGCATGGGCGGCTCCGGCGACGCATCCACACCCTCCGGTTCGGCCGACTCGTCCGGTCACGACATGGGGCACATGGGCGGGATGGACATGAGCAGCTCCGGCATGGACGCCACGACGGCCTCGCCGTCCGCCTCCTCCGGGGACGGCATGTCGATGAAGTTCATGCTCATGGGCGCCACCAGTGAACTGCTCGGCGGCGACGCGGGCGATGTGAAGTACCCCTACCACCTGATCAACGGGCGGGTGCCGGCCGACCCGGCGGTGTACACCGGCAAGCCGGGCAGGCGCGTGCGCCTGCGGATCGTCAACGCGGGCGGCGACACCGCCTACCGGGTGGCGCTCGGTGGTCACCGGCTGACCATCACCCACACCGACGGCTTCCCCGTGGAGCACCAGCAGGCCGACGCGCTGCTGATCGGCATGGGCGAGCGGTACGACGTGCTGGTCACCCTCGCCGACGGCGTCTTCCCGCTCGTGGCGCTCGCCGAGGGCAAGAACACCACCGGCATGGCCCTGGTGCGCACCGGATCAGGAAACACGCCGAAGCCGACCGTACGACCGGCCGAACTGGACGGCCGGATCGTGACCGCCTCGCAGCTGCGCGCGGACGACGACGTACGGCTGGAGATGAGGAAGGCCGACCGGGTCCACCGCATCGAACTGACCGGCAGCATGGCCGAGTACGACTGGGCCGTCAACGGCCGGCGGTACGACATGGCCGACCCGACCGCGAACCCGCTGCTCGTCGAGGAGGGCGAGCGGGTCCGGCTCGACTTCGTCAACACGAGCGACATGTGGCATCCGATGCACCTGCACGGCCACACCTACCAGCTCGGCAGCACCGGTCCACGCAAGGACACCACCATCGTGCCGCCCAGGAAGACGGTGTCCGTCGTCTTCGACGCGGACAACCCCGGCCAGTGGATGCTGCACTGCCACAACGCCTACCACGGCGAGGCCGGGATGATGGCGCTCGTGGCCTACGGGGCCTGAGCCTGCGGTTCCCGGTCCGGGGCGGGACTCAGCGGTCCCGCCCGGGACCGTAGTAGTCGAGGAACATGTCCACCCCGCTGACGATGAGGCGATCGGTGAGGCCGTCATCGATGTGGGGTCCGTACGTGCTGAAGACCATGTGGGGGAAGACCAGCAGCGCGTAGAGGTGGATGATCGCGGCTTCCAGGTCGGGGATGACCAGTCGGCCCTGGTCCGCGAGCGTGCGCAGGGCGTCGGCGACGACCGGATGGTGGCCCTCGGGTCCATGGTCCTGCCAGGCCCGGCCGAGTTCGGGGAAGCGGTGCTGTTCGGCGGCCACCAGGTTGCGCAGCGCGATGACGTCCTCGTTCGTCCTGACGGCGTGCACCCAGGCGCGGGCGGCGTCGAGGAGGGCGGCGCGCAGGTCCTCGGCCTCGGCCAGTCCTTCGAGCGCGGCCGAGGAGGCATGGCCCAGGGGGTCGTCGAGCGCGCTGGTGATGACCGCGGTGAACAGCGCCTCCTTGCTGCCGAAGTGGTTGTAGACGGTCACCTTGGACACGCCCGCGTCGGCGGCGATGGCGTCCATGCCGACGCCGAAGCCGTCGCGCAGGAAGAGCTCGCGCGCCGCCCGGACGATGGCCTGCCGCTTCAGCTCCGCCCGGGGGCCGCTGGGGGGCTGCTTGACGCTGTCCACGCTCATGAGCCAATCCTAGCAACCGACTGAACTGAACAGTTGAGTTCACATGTACTGGGCCGTACAGTTCAGTTGCGGAGGCGGCGACTGCCTCCACCCGCGCTCATGGCCATTGGGGTGTCACCGTGCTCGGCGTCGCCGCCGCGCCGGCCTTCACTCCATCCCGGACCTCTCCACTTCCGCCCCTCGCGACAAGGACGCGTCATGTCACATTCCGCGAACGCCGCACACCAGGCGCCGGAACATCACCACCCGCCAACCGACCCACGCCGCTGGGCGGCGCTGGCCCTCATTTGCGTCGCGCAGTTCATGCTGATCCTCGACGTCACCGTGGTGAACGTCGCGCTGCCCGACATGGCCGCCGACCTCCACCTCGACCGGGCGACGCTGACCTGGGCGGTCACCGCGTACACCCTGTGCTTCGGCGGCCTGATGCTGCTCGGCGGCCGCCTCGCCGATGCCCTCGGCGCCCGCCGCACCCTCCTCGCCGGGCTCGCCCTCTTCACCGCCGCCTCGCTGGTCACCGGGCTCGCCGGCGGCGCCGCCATGCTCCTGGGCGGGCGGATCGCCCAGGGCGTCGGGGCCGCCCTGCTCTCCCCAGCGGCACTCTCGATCGTCACCACCACTTTCCACGGCCCTGAGCGCAACAAGGCACTGGGCGTGTGGGCCGCGATCGGTGGCTCGGGCGCGGCCGCCGGCGTCCTGATCGGCGGCGCGCTGACCGACGGACCCGGCTGGCAGTGGGTCTTCTTCATCAATGTCCCGATCGGCCTCGCCGTTCTCGCCGCCCTGCCCGCGCTCGCCCCCGCCGCCGCCCCGCGGCCGGCCCGGCTCGACCTGCCCGGCGCACTGCTGGTCACCGCGGGCACCGGCCTGCTCATCTACGGCTTGGTGGAGGCGGGCGACTCCGGCTGGACCGACGCGGCCACACTGCTGCCGCTGGCCGCCGCGGTGGCGCTGTACGCAGGATTCGCCGCGGTCGAACGGGCCAGCCAGGCCCCGCTGATGGACCTGCGGATGTTCACCCGGCGCCCGGTGCTCGCGGGCGCGTTCCTGATGCTGATCGCCACCGCGCTGCTGATCGCCTACTTCTTCCTCGGCTCGGTCTACCTTCAGCACGTCCAGGGCTTCAGTCCGCTGAAGACCGGCCTGCTGTTCCTGCCGGTGGCCGTGGCCACGGGCCTCGGCGCCCACCTCGCCTCCCGGTTCCTCGGCCGCATCGGCAGCCGCGCCGTCGCCGTGGCCGGCATGGCGATCGCCGCCGCCGGATCCGTACCGCTGACCCGGCTGACCGCCGGCGGCAGCGTGTACGCGGGCCTGCTGCCCGGCTTCGTCGTGGCATCCTTCGGCCTCGGTACGGTCTTCGTCACCGCCACCACCACCGCGCTGGGCATGATCGAGCACCATGAGGCGGGCCTCGCCTCCGGCGTCGTCAACACCTTCCACGAGGTGGGCGGCTCGATCGGCGTGGCGGTCGTCTCTACGGTCGCCGCCTCGGGAATCGAGGCCGGCTCCGTCGGCGGCTTCACGGACGCCTTCACCGTCTGCGCCCTCGCGGCGGCGGTGAGCGCCGCGGTGGCCCTGGGACTCGTACCACCCGGCAAGCCGCAGATGGCCGGGGGCCCTCACGTGCACTGACACGTCTGCGAATGGCCAGCGGGCACGGGTTTCTCGCCTCCCTCTGCCCGCAACACCGCACGAGCCGCAAACCGCGCCCTGGGAACAGTCAAAGTCCTCCCGACGGCGCACATGCACCGTGAAGCGCCGACCCTCCACCTGGATAGCACACACCTAGCTATATACCCCCCGGGGGTATATAGCTAGGGGCTCTGGGGCTCGGGAACGGCTCCCCCTGGACGAGAAGGGGGAAGAGGTCATGGACCACACCGCTCACCACACCGCAAGCGCTCACGACCACGCCACCCACAAAGGTCACGCCGAGCATGGCGGGCACGCGGGGGCATCCTGGGCAACGGCGGCGAAGGCGACGCTGCACTGCCTGACCGGATGCGCGATCGGCGAGATCCTCGGCATGGTCATCGGCACCGCCCTGCTGTGGGGCAACGTGCCCACCATGGTCCTGGCGATCGCGCTGGCGTTCGCCTTCGGCTACTCCTTCACCCTGTTCGCCCTCCGCAGGGCGGGCCTGGACTTCCAGAGCGCCGTCAAGGTGGCACTGGCCGCGGACACCGTCTCCATCGCGATCATGGAACTCGTCGACAACGGCGTCGTCGCCCTCAGCGGCGCGATGGACGCCCACCTGTCCGACTCCCTGTTTTGGACCGCGCTGCTCGGCGGCTTCGCCGTCGCATTCGTGATCACGACCCCGGTCAACAAGTGGATGATCGGCCGGGGCAAGGGCCACGCCGTCGTCCACGCCTACCACTGACCTCTCCCAGGCAAACGCGCCGGGGCGCACCCGCAGAGCGTGAGCCCCGGCGCGTTTGTGCTGCAGGGCGCCATCTGGCGATGCCCGGCAACCGACCGGCTCGGGCACAGATTCAGCGCGGCAGGAGGTTCTGCTCGCGCCGGCGGCGGCGCCCCTAGCGGGTCACGCCGCGTGGCTTGAAGACCGACAGGGCCGCCGCCATGAGCAGGACCAGCAGGGCGGCGGCCGCGTCGGCGATCAGCTGGATGCGCATGCCTTCCAGCCCGTCGCCCGCGAGTATGGCCCGGGCCGCCGCGTCGGCTGAGTGTCCGACCGGCTGCATGTGCACCAGCAGCAGCGTGGCCAGCACCGTGATCAGGAGTTTCGCGATGCGCCAGTAGTGGCGCCGCAGCCCCCAGACGGTGCCCAGCGACTGAAGAACGCCGGTCAGCAGCGAGGCGATGCCGAGGGGAACGATCACGGACCACCCCACCAGCTCCATCGCCACATAGGCGCCCTGCACCGTCTGGGGCGAACTGCTGGACAGCCCGGCGACGGCCAGCGCCAGGAAGGCGGCGACCGCCCCCCAGCCAGCCGACCGAGGTAGTGACTCTCACCGAACGCCTGAACATGCTGGTGGCATACGGCGTGATGCAGAAGGTGCCCTACGGCCGGCCGGCCACGGTTCCCGCAGCGCCATCCATGCCCGGCGTCCGCTGCGGATACCCCGACTGGTCCTCCTTGACCGGTCACTGGCTCGCCGGTCGTATTGGCAGCCAGTCTCGCCGTCACATGCGCCAGACCGGCAGCCGCGGCGTGCAATTGGCCTGGTCTGCGAAGGGATGCGCGGTTGATTCTGCTTACCTGCCGCGTCCCTTTGCCTGTGCGGGATCGTGCACGTGATGCACACCGCCATCCCATGGCAGGACCTGCCCGAGTCGCCTGCTCCCGCCCGGCAGGCGTACGTGGCACCTGGCGGGTGCTGAGCACGTCGCCGAGAAGTTCTGAGCCTCTCGGGTGTTTGTGCCGTCACCCGCTCCATGGGGCATGCGCGGACGGATGTCCGCGAAGCGCAACGCAACCCGGAACATGGCGCCGCGTGCGAACGGCCGCCGCTGTGCTTCCCTGTCACAGCTGGGATCTTGTCGAGCAGCGGCAGCAGTTGAGTGATGTCGTTACGGTTTCCACCGGTCAGCGAGACCGCGAGTGGGATGCCCTGCCCATTGGTGAGGACGTGGTGCTTGCTGCCCGGTCGTGCGCGGTCGACCGGGCTGGGGCCGCTTTTGGGCCCGCCGCTCGGGCAGCCGAGGGCGTGCCAGCGTGCCCGTCGAACACCGCCTCCGCATCACCCAGTTGCTGGA
Source organism: Streptomyces sp. NPDC043427 (assembly GCF_056436655.1). Classification (NCBI taxonomy): domain Bacteria; kingdom Bacillati; phylum Actinomycetota; class Actinomycetes; order Kitasatosporales; family Streptomycetaceae; genus Streptomyces; species Streptomyces sp. NPDC043427. Next base: position 8,165 of record NZ_JBWKCC010000056.1, read on the forward strand.
CGACACCCGGGAGCAGCCGGCACAACTGCGCGACAGGCAGAGCGGCACCACATCCGAGGTGGCCCACACACTATTGGAGCACCTCAGCCACAGCGCCGGTCTGATCGACCAGGCCTTGCTGCACACCGCCGCCGCGGCCGTCGCCGGGGTGGCGCTGGAGGAGGTCGCCCGGTGGTCCCGCATGTCCGCCAAGGAACTGGCAGAGGTTCTTGCCGCGGGCCAAGACGACGGCTGACGGCCGCGGGCTGGCACCGTAGGGCTGTGATGGGCCGCCTCCTGCGCGGGTTACGCGGACGCCCTGTGCGTCAGCCGCTCAGTACGCCCGTGGCACTGCGCATCGGGAAGGTGTCCCCGGCCTTCGGTACCGTCACATGCACCGGCTTCCCGAAATCCGAGAGGCCCATGGTCACGGCCACACTCGTACCCGACAGGTTCACCGTCATCCGGGCCTGTACCAGGCGGCTGTCACCGTTGACCCACGCGTCCACGAAGACCGGCAGTTCGCTCCCCAGAGCGTCTCGGGCCTGGTCCGTCTTCTTCCGCACGTCCTGGGCCATCCGCTTCGTGAGGGTGCCGTGGTCGAGCATGCCGCGGTAGTGCGTCGCGCGCTCACCGCGGACGTTCTCTTGGCCCTCCTTGGAGATTTCGCGCATCGAGGACACCTGGCCGAGGACGTGCTCGGGGTCGTTGAGCGGAGCACGAAGCAGGTAGTGCGCCTCGGCCTCGTCGCGGGGCATGACACCCCAGGCGTCCTCGCCCTTCTCCTTCAGAGCAACGTAGATCTTGTCGCCTGCGAATATCTCGTCGCTGTGGCTGATGGCACCGCCGGGCAGGTCCACCGCGATGGCTCCCTGGTCTTTCGCCAGGTCGAAGCCGCCTTTGACGGTGAGGACGTACTCGTCGTCAGCATCCGCGATCGTGATCTTCTCGTCGATGTACGCCGTGTCCCCGGAGACCGCCGCGACCGCCGCCCGGACCGCCTTACGGTGGTCGGCGGCCGACGACGCCGACGAAGCGGCATGCTCGTTCTCGGTACCGGCCGAGGAACAGCCGGCGCACAGCAGCACGACTGCGACCGGCAGCAGACGACGACGCATCGGGCTCTCCAGACGTCAGGGGGCGAGGACTCGATCGGACCGCCGCTGACATGACGCGTCCTGCGTGTCTCGAAGTGGGGCGAAGTGGCACATAGTTGAGACTGCGACTTCCTCCACGAAGAGATCATATAAGGAGCGGACGCCCGTCTACGAGCCGTGTTCGCGGGCCCAAAACGCCGGCCGAATCCGCTCCGTGGCGAGCCCGTTCGAGCGTCATGCGTCCCCTCGGTGCCGCTTTCCCTCCGTCGGTGGGCGGCGCGCATACTGCCGTGATGACCAATCCTGACCGGCCTGGCGCAGCACCACGCATGACTGGGCACGCTGAGTCGACGTCGACCACCTGCAGCACATCCGCCGGCACGCAGACACCTACGCCCCCGCTGGTCTGCCGCACCTGATCCTCGAAGTCATGGCCTACGCGGCCGACGAGGCCATGAGTCACTGCACCGCGGACCACTGAGGCCTGGCGTCGTGACCGTACGGCTGCTCGACGCCGCGCCGCTCACTGGGCGCTTCACTGCGCGCCGCTGCTCCCGCCCCCATCCTGCGGCTGGCCGCGCTCGTACTGGCAGTGCACGACGCAGGTCCTGGCGGCCACGGCACGGACATGGACGCCCTCGCCGCCCTGTGCGGGCAGTCCCCTCAGCAGGCCGGAGGACTCTTGGACCGGCTGGCGACCATCCGCGCGCTGGCATCCTGGCACCACGGCTGGGAGACCGATGAGGTGGTCTGGCATCTTCCGTGGCAGCACGCGCTCCCCCCGCCTCGCCGTCCCCAGACCCCACCTGCGGCCCATTGACATGTGAGGCCGGAGTGAGCGGAACGCTCGAGGAGAACAACTTGCTCCGCTCGTCCGTACTATCTATGGGCAGGCCCCTGCGGGTTGGCTCATTCTGTCGTCCCGCACACATCAGGCCGGGAAGCACACATGCCCGCTGGCTCTGCGCCTTCGGCCCTGAACCGAGAAAGGTTGTGCGCCGTATGTCTGAGAACGCCTCCATCACCGAACTGACATCGCAGTACACCGCTCAAGTGACCGCCGATCTAGAACACAACGCCAAGGAACAGGAGCGTATCGGCGGCGAAATCGCTGCGTTGCAGGAGCAGTTGGCCGCCCTCCAGCGGGACCACACAGTGCTGGTCAGCATTCAGCATGCGATCGATGCGGCACCGGCTTCAGCTGAGCCTGCGGCCGGGTCTGGCAACGCCACGGTGCCCGCCCCCCGCAAGAAGACGGCCCCGCCGTCCGCGAGCACCAGGCGGCAGCGGACGAAAAAGGCCGCCGCCGAGACCCGTCGCGCACCAGACGGCAAGCCAACCGCCCACAAGAGGGGCGGCAAAACCGCAGCGGCGAAGGAAGCGGCACAGCCGACGCTGGTCGGCCTGGTCCGCCGCCACCTGGCGGAGCAGAGCGAACCGCGCTCGGCCGCGGAGATCGCCGCGGCCCTGGGCCAGGCCCATCCCGAACGCACCATCAAGACAAACGTGGTGCGCACCACGATCGAAGGGCTGGTGGCCAAAAGCCAGGCTCAGCGCACCAAGCAGGGCGCGTCTGTCTTCTACACCGCTCCCGACACCCCGGCACAGGCCGACCAGGATGAGGTGGCTTCATAACTGGCAGGCGACACCGTCTATCGCCGAGTTCGGCCAGCACTTGGTGATCTCAGGGCCAGAGAATGTCGATGAGAACTGCCACAGCCGAGAGGAACAGCACCCGTGAGTGAATGGCAGCTGGCCGAGACATTCCGCAGCACGTCGGGCGACGTCCGCTGGGGCAGTCTCGGACAACCCGGCCAGGATCCGGTCGTGCTCCTGCACGGCACACCCTTCTCCTCGTATGTCTGGCGGGCTGTCGCCCGCTCACTCGCCCGCCGTCACCAGGTGTTCGTCTGGGACATGCCCGGATACGGGGCATCGGAGATGTCCGCCGGCCAGGATGTCTCCCTGGCTGCCCAGGGCAGGGTCTTCACCGAACTTCTGGCGCACTGGGACCTGGAGGAACCACTGGTGGTCGCCCACGACTTCGGCGGTGCCGTCTCCTCGCAAGCATCACGCCTCACCGACGGGCAGGGCATCCCGCTCGCGGTGTCGCTGACCGGCGGAAACCGCAACGACGTCACGCAGTTGCTGCCCCTGCTGGACAAGGTTCCGGCCGTGGCCGGCGTCGTCGGCCGGACAAGACACCGACCCGCCGCACTCCTCGCCGATCGCGGCCCGCTCTAGGCCTGGCCAGGACCGACTTCCCCCGCTCAGAGGCCGAGGCCATGCACCTGCCCACACTCAGCGCACCCTCCCCGGCCTGGACATGCAGCAGGAGTTGACCGCCACCGACTTCCGGGTCCTGGTCAACCGACCGCTCACCTGACCCGGCAAGGAGCCGTCCACGGACGCCACCCCCGAGCAGGTCGCCGCTCTGCTCGCCCACGCCGCCGAGGGCACCGCACCCACCGCGCTGTCGGACGCCTCAGAACAGGAGGCGACCCAGTTCCGCAAGCGCCCGCGCAGCCTCGACAAGGGGCCCCGCTTCTGAGAAGTGGAAGTCCTAACGAAATGATCTTCGTGGTGGTTGGATCAGTCCGGGACTGCTGATCCGGGAGTGTGGGGGTGGCTCGGCCGAAGCCGTGGGAGGTCGACGACGACTTGTGGGGCGGTGATCGAGCCGCTGTTGCCCAAGGTCGAGCGTCGGACCCTGCACCCGGGGCGCAAGCGGCATCCGGGCCGGCTGGTGTTCCAGGGCATCCTGTTCGTGCTGCACGGTTCTTACCGGCACGTCAGCCGCGAGTTCAGCGTGACTGAGGTGCTTTCACCGGGAACCCACGGCGTCTTCGGCAGTCAGGCATGTGCGGTGGGTTCGTTGCCCCACGATGGCCCGGGGACGGATCAGAAGCCGCCTGGCGGGGCGGACCCGTGGGAGGGTGGCCGCATGGCAAACGAGGTGAGGTTCGACCCCGACCTGTACCGGGGCACCGCGAGCTACTACGACCGCTTCCGTCTTCCCTACCCTGACGCGATGCTCGCCGACCTGGCCCGCCGCACGGCCCCCTCCGGGCGTGGACGCCTTCTGGACCTGGCCTGCGGCACCGGTCAGCTCGCCTTCCCGCTGCGCGACCGGTTCGCGGACGTATGGGCCGTGGACGCCGAACCGGACATGACGGACGCGGTCCGCGCCAAGGCGGCCGCCATCGCGGACGCGGCCCGCCTCCGGGCCATCACCGCCGAGGCCGAGGAGCTGGACGCGGACCCGGGAAGCTTCGAACTGATCGTCATCGGCAACGCCTTCCACCGCCTGCGCCGCGACGACGTCGCCAGGCGAGCCCTCGCTTGGCTCCAGCCCGGCGGCTGCCTGGCTCTGTGCTGGTCGACGAGCCCGTGGGCCGGCTCCCTGGACTGGCAGCAGGCATTCGACAGGCTGCTGCGCAGGTGGCAGGAGACCCTCGACGCATCGAGCCGCGTTCCGCCCGGCGCGGAGAGCCAACGGCAGGAGGACCCGGACCAGGACGTGCTCCTTCGCGCCGGCTTCGAGCCCGCCGAACGGCACCGGTTCGCGGTCGAGCACCGCTGGACGACCGACGAACTCGCCGGCCACGTCCGCTCGACGTCATTCCTGCCTCCGTCTGTGCTTGCGGACCGCGCCGCTGAGTTCGACGCCGAACTCAGCGCCGAACTCAGCCCCTACATGATCGACGGCAGCCTGACCGAAACAGTGAGCTTCGCCTACGACCTGGCCCGCAAGCCGACGCCGGACACCCCCTGAACGCTCGCCGCACGGACCGGCCTCCGGGGCGTCGGGGCGCGGCTCGGCGAACAGTGCGCTGACGTGCATCCCCGCGACATGCATCCCACGACTGAGGACCCGAAAGTCGTACATGCGTGCGGCGATCAGACCCTATGATCACTCCGCCCCAGTGTCCGCTGCGGCCGCACACGCCTCCGAGACAGGCCAAAGACGATGACGAGTACCGCCCGCAAAGCTCCCTGGATCCTTGCCCGCTCAGCGCAGGCGGCGATAGCGGCGGCCGCCGTGGCAGACGTGTTCCGCGCGGCGGCCGTCCGGGATCACTACCTGCACCACACGGATGCGTCCCTGCACAGGTCGGGCTTCATCTCCATGATCTTCCTCTATCTGGTGACTCTTGCGATCGTGCTGTTCCTCGTGTGGCTCGCCCGGTCCCGGCGCAACGCCCAGGAGCTGTCCCCCCGGGCCTCGCTCCCGAATCGAGGCTGGACGATCGGCGCGTGGTTCATACCGGTGGTCAACTTCTTTGTCCCGCGCCAGTTCGTCCTCGACATCGGGCGCGCGAGCTCCGCGTCGTGGGTGCAGAAGCGGGACACGACACTGGTAAACCTGTGGTGGATCGCCTGGATCACGCACGCGCTGGTGCTCGTGGTGGCGAGCCGGGTGGCCCCGGGGTCGATGGCATTCCTGGTGGTGGCGGAGGCGCTCATGATCGCGGCGGCCGTGCTGCTGGGGCTCGTCATCGAACGCATTACGGCGTTGCAGAGCGCCGCGCTCGGCGCCACCGTTCCGATCGCACCTCTCGCCCAGGCGTGAAGGCAGTTCCCCCGATGTGCTCCCCCACGGCGACGCGATTGGCTGCGCGCGTGACCCCCAAACGGGGACGAGGTTGAACGACCAGCTCACACCGATGGCCCCCTGAACTGCCCGGCGGCATGCGGGCGGGCAGGAGAGGTGGCAGCGTCACAGGAATCGGTCGAATTTCCTGCAGGCGCTTCAAGAGGGGCGAAGGTGGTCGGTGCGGTTGTCGAGGCGGGGGGACAGGGCGCGCTGTCATGGGGAGGGGAGTTCAGCCTCGGTCAGTACCTGGGCCTGGTGCTGATCGCGGCGGGGACACTGCTGGGCGCCTGGTCGGGGCGGCGGTGGTCGCATCGTTCGACAGTGCTGCTCGGGGCCGCGTCGGGGGTGCTGCTGGCCGTGGCCGGGGCCGACATCGTGCCGCACGCCGTTCACGAGGCGGCCGAGGTGGGGCTTTCCCGCTGGGTCGTGCCGGTGACCGCCGTGATGGCTTTCGCTCTCGTTCCGGCCGTGCGCCTACTGCGGCGTCGGTGCGAGCTGGGGCGTCTTGTAGGTGCCGGGACGGCTGTGGCCCTGGTGCTGCACCGGATGGTGGAGGGGATGACGGTCGTCTTGCTGGCCTCCGTTCCTGTGGTGGCCGCACTGGTCGTGCACTCCGTCGGCGAAGGATTCGCCTTGACGGCGGTCCTCGACGCGCGGGGCCGACGGCCCCTGACGCCGTGGCTGGTAGCCGCCTGCCTCGCTCCGCTCGCGGGCGGCTGGATCACCCTGGTGGCGCCCGTGCCGGAGTGGGTGCACGCAGTGCTCCTCGCCCTGGTCGCGGGCGTACTGCTGCGCGGCGCGGGCACGGCCCTGGCACTGGCCCGGCGCCGCCGGGCTGCCGGGGAACTGGCGGGGCCGCCGGTGTTGCTGGCACTGGGCTCGGCCGTGGCCGTCACTGTGGCGGCCGTGTTGGTCCTACGCTGACCATGCATGACGTATTGTGACCATATAAGCGCTGATTGTTACTGTTTTAATCGCGCACACATCTCTGGAGCTCGCCATGGCCCGGATCACCATCAACGGTGTGACCATCGATCCGCTGAGGCAGTCCCACGCGCTGGCCAGCGCATCGCTGGTCTCGCAGGACGCCTCCGCCTCCGACTATCTCCTCGTCCAGACCACCCATATCCCCTCGGCGCAGGAGAAGGAGCAGCTCGCGGAGTTGGGCGTGGTGATCCATGAGTACGTGCCGGAGAGCACCTATCTGTGCGGGTACCGGCCCGCCGACCTCGATGCCGTCCGGACCCTGCCCTTCGTTGCCTGGGCGGATGTCTATCTGGAGGGCTTCAAGATCGCCCCGTCGCTCCGGCCGAGCGGGCTGCAGTCCGATCTGGCCGCCTTGGCCGCACCCACGGCAGCAGGGGATACGCAGCAGCACGCGGTCGATGTGGTGCTGCATGAGGATGTCGATGCGGAAGCGGACGGCGTCAGACAGCGGATCGCCGATGCGGCCGGCGTCAGCGCCGACGACGTCCGCCTCACGAGGAACAAGGTGCGTCTCACGCTGTCAGGAGACCGTCTGGGCGCACTGGCCGGCATCGATGAAGTCCGGCAGATCGACGAAGCGCCCCAGTGGGTGAAGCACAACAGCATCGCCAGGCCGATCATGAACGCCACCGTCCAGCTCAACGGCACCGCGTTCCTCGGCCAGGGCCAGGTCGTGGCGGTGGCCGACACCGGCTTCGACCAGGGCTCCACCACCAGTGTCCACCCCGCTTTCACGGGTCGGGTGGCAAAGCTGTACTCCCTCGGCCGTCCCAACACTTCGGACGACCCCGACGGCCATGGAACACATGTGGCGGGTTCCGTTCTCGCGGACGGTCACTCGACCACCATGGGTGGTCCCGTCCAGGGCACCGCGCCCCGGGCCACTCTGGTGCTGCAGTCACTCCTCGATCCCTTCGGGGGTCTCGGCGGGATTCCTGACGATCTGCGCGATCTGTTCGAGCCTCCTTACCGAGACGACGGCGCGCGCGTACACACAAACTCCTGGGGTCCCGAGCAGCCGGGGCTGCCCTACGGCAGCAGCGGGTTCGAGGTCGACGACATGGTGTGGCAGAACCCGGACCTGGTGATCTGTTTCTCGGCCGGGAACAGCGGCCATGACCGGGACCGGGACGGTGTCATCGACACGGCGTCCGTCAGTGCGCAGGCAGGGGCGAAGAACTGCGTCACCGTCGGCGCCAGCGAGAGCCGCCGCCCGGACATTCCCCAGACCTACGGCCAGCTCGCGTTCATGAATTTCCCCGTCAATCCCATCCGTGACGATCCGATGGCCGACAACCCCGCCGGAATGGCCGCCTTCAGCAGCCGTGGGCCGACCCGCGAAGGCCGGATCAAGCCCGATGTGGTTGCGCCTGGTACGTCCATCCTGTCCACCCGCTCCCGCGCGCTGGTGACGCCTGACATCCGCTTCGGCATCTCCTCGGATCCTGCGTTCTACTTCGAGAGCGGGACCAGCATGGCCACCCCGCTGGTCGCCGGCTGTGTGGCGGTACTGCGCGAGACCCTGCTGGCCAACGGCCATCACACGCCGAGCGCAGCGCTGCTCAAAGCCCTGCTGATCAATGGTGCGGTGGAACTGGCCGGCCAGTACCTCCCCTCGGAGGCCGGGCCCTCCCCCAACAACAGCTCCGGATTCGGCCTCGTCAACCTCGCCGGTTCGGTGATCGACCCCGGAGACCCGGACGCCGGCTTCAGCGAGGAGGGGCCACTGGAGCAGGGCGAGGAGAACACCGTCCGCGTCCAGGTGCCGGCCACCGGGTCCTTGCGCACCCTCAAGGTGACCCTGGTCTGGACGGACCCGCCCGGCGCCGCCCTGCAGAACGATCTCGACCTGATCGTCCGGGCCGCCAGTGGCCAGGAGCGCCACGGGAACATGGGAACCTCACCGGGTTTCGACCGCACCAACAACGTCGAGCAGGTCCACTGGGACAATGTCCCTCCGGGCGACATCGACATCATCGTGCGTGCCCACCGGATCACCCGCTTCCCACAGCCATACGCCTGCGTCTGGCGGATTCACTGACCCAGTCCGCATCGCCGGTGCGCGGCTTGCGATCGGCGGGTCGGCCCGGCACCACCAACTCGCCAGCTCGACGGACTGCCCGAGGAAAGCTGTCGACCACCCGCCGGGCGGCGGCCCCGTTCGTCCAGCGAACCAGCGGCATTTCCGCAACGACCGGCCGTCGGCTGACGTCGAGTCAGCCGACGGCCGACAGGGGTGCAGCAGCCGCTGGACGGGCTGCACGGTGGTGAGGCTGACGCGTGTGAAGCTGTGCTGCGAAGCGGCCTCCACGGCGGCGGCTTCGGCGCGTGCCGGTTCGGGAGCCCGTCGACGATTTCGAAAAGCTTCGCTTCACACAGCTGGAGCTGAGGCTTGTGGCCGAATCGGACGGTGCGGTCAGCGGTGCGCTGGTCTTCTCGGAGGAACCCGGAGCCGAACCGGCCGCCATGGACATGGTGGGCCGGGCCTCGGGTTCGTCATCCGTGGCGTTCACCCTGACCGGAAAGGGCCGTCCGAACGGCCCCGTCGCGGACTTCCACTACGAGTACGACGGCGTCGTCCTGCGCCACTGGGAGACCGGGACCGGCCAGCGGACGACCCTCGCCGGGACGGTCCTGCGCGCAAAGGACCACGGCAGTGGTTCCAGTCTGGCCAAGGCCGGAATGACGGCCAGCTTCCTGGCGGTGAGACTCGACGACGCGTGACCCGTCGAACATTTGCGGACAGGAGTCGATCGGGAGGATCCGCCGCGGCCGCGGCTCGGCCGCTGCCTTTGCTCGCCGCCTACGGCGCCCGGAACAGCTGCCCGTTCCGGGTGCTGGCTCCGATCGTCGCCCTAAGCAGCCGACGACCTGCCATCTGATCGCGCCATCCGTCGGCCAGGGCCCGCAGCACCTGCTCCGGGCCCTGGTGACGTCCGCGATCAGGCGAGGGTGATGTTCTCCGCCTGCGGGCCCTTCTGGCCCTGGGTGATGTCGAAGGTGACCGCCTGGCCTTCCTGCAACTCGCGGAAACCGGAGGCGTTGATGTTGGAGTAGTGCGCGAAGACGTCCGGTCCGCCGCCGTCCTGGGCGATGAAGCCGAAGCCCTTCTCCGCGTTGAACCACTTGACGGTTCCGCTGGCCATGCTGGTGCCTCTCGGTCGCTGTCAGGAACCGCACCGCGCGGCCCTGGAGGTGATCGCCCTGGTCCGGCACCGCACAGCAAAGCGCCCGCGCGGAAGCGCGGGCAGGGTACTGAACCACGACGTCTGGCAGCGACGCTACACGGCCCAACGGGCCATCACCACAGAGGCACAGGCATGACACGCACGGGGCCGGCGGCGCCAGCCGTGACATCCCTGCCGACGGGACGGTCCGTCTTCCGCTGGGCGCCGGCATCTGCGGCCCGCTCATGCCAGGACGAGGATGCCGTCGAACCGTGCGCATGCTGCCGGCAAAGGCGTGGTCGTGGTCGAGGTCGACTCATGGTCGGGGGTTGTGTCGCCCGAGCCTCCCGGCCCGGCCGGTGTTCCTCAGCGGCACCCGGACGGCCCCTTCAGCGATGGCGCAATTCCTCTGCCCAGGTGAGGAGCTGGTCTTCGAGGGCGAGGTTGTCGCCGCGGGCCACGGTCTGGAGCAGCAGGGCGCAGCCTCGCCGTACGACAGCAGTACATGTACCGGGCGATCCCCGAGGTGGTGGGCATCCCGGCACTCGCCGTGACCTGCTGGACCACCGCCCATGGCGACCTGCACCGGGCGAACCTCACCGAGTCCCTTCCGGTTCCGGACTGGGAGGGCTGGGGCCACGCCCCGGAGGGGTTCGACTCTGACGGTGGTGGCCCGGGCGTCGCCGTCGGGGTTGTCGAGCGCCGCGAGCAGCGTCTGCTCGCTCCTCGGCGCAGGCGCCGGGCGCACCACCGGGTACTCGCCCTGCTCCCGGCACTGCTCCAGGGTGGTGACGACGGCGGGCACGGCCCGGCCGTAGTTCCGGGCCCCGGGCCGTGGTTCCGCGGGGTAGGTGCCGTACCGGCGAGGCTCCCTCAGCGGCGGCCGGTCTCCTCCAGAACGGTGATGGTGTCTACGACCTGTGCGGCTGTGGCGTCGGCGGAGCGGCAGCACCCGGCAGGTGCTGTTGCGCCCCGGCTAGGGTCTTTCGTTTGGATCAGGCCGGATCAGGGAGCGGGGTCCGGTGCCGTGCGTCGCAAGGCGGAGGGGAGCGGCAGGGCGGAGCCCTGCCGACCGACGACAACGCGGCGAGGCGCGGTGCCGGGGCCCGCGAGCCCGGCATGATCCAGACGAGAGGCCCTAGCGGTTGACGGCTCGCATCCCTGCCTCGTCATACCGCTCCCCCGCCGCCTCGGGCAGCTGCGCGTCGATGCGGGCCAGGTCGTCCTCGGTCAGCGCGATGTCGACCGCGGTGGCGTTCTGTTCCAGGTAGGTGCGGCGCTTGGTGCCCGGGATCGGCACCAGGTCCTCGCCCTGGGCCAGCACCCAGGCGATGGCCAGCTGGGCCGGGGTCACGTCCTTCTCGGCGGCGATCTCCTTCACCTTTGCCGCCAGCCGCAGATTCGCCTCCAAATTGGCGTCCTGGAAGCGCGGGTTCTCGCGGCGCCAGTCGTTCGCGTCCAGCTCGTCCGGCGAGGTGAACCGCCCGGCGAGGAAGCCGCGGCCGAGCGGCGAGTACGGCACGAAACCGATGCCCAGCTCCCGGCAGGCGGGCAGCACCTCGGCCTCCACGTCCCGTGACCACAGCGAGTACTCACTCTGCACTGCGGTGATCGGGTGCACTGCGTGGGCGCGCCGGATGGTCTCCGCGCTCGCCTCGCTCAGGCCGATGTACCGCACCTTGCCCTCGGCGACCAGTTCGCCCAGCGCGCCGGCCGTCTCCTCGATGGGTACGTTCGGGTCGACCCGGTGCTGGTAGTACAGGTCGATGTGGTCGGTCCCCAGACGCTTCAGGGAGCCGTGGACCGAGCTTCGGACGTGCTCGGCCGAGCCGTCCTGCGGGCCGACCGTGCTGATGTCGCCGGGTACGGCGTTCTCCATCCGGTAGTTGAACTTCGTCGCGATCACGTACTCGTCGCGATGCCCCCGGATCGCCTCGCCGACGAGCGACTCGTTGGTGAGCGGCCCGTACATCTGCGCGGTGTCGAGGAAGTTCACCCCGAGGTCGAGGGCGCGCCGGATGGTCGCGATCCCCTCCTCCTGATCGGCGGATCCGTAGAAGGCGGACATGCCCATGCATCCCAGGCCGATGGCCGATACCTGGAGGTCCCGCAGACTGCGCTTCTGCATCACGTGTCCCAGCCTTTCCCTGCACACTCGTTTGTCGTTCGGACGGCACGAAGCCCCTCATCCATCCAGCGACAGATTCCACCGCCCTGCATCCCCTGAGGGGCACCGGGCGAGGTGGGCCCCCTGCGCCGCGGTGACTGCGACGCTACGACCTGGAGCGCACTCCAGCGCAAGTCAACCGTTCAGGGCCCGGCAGCTCGAACGGTTCGTTCGGCGTGACCACCGCTGGTTGCGCGGCTGCGACGCGGGCACCGCCGGCTCCAGGGCTCCGCCTCAGCCGGCAACGGCCACATCGGTCACCAACGGACGGGCGCCTCCTCCGCCCGACCGCACCCACCCGGCGCCCGCGGTCATCGACGACCAGCGCACGTGGCTGTTCGAGGTGCTCCGCGGCCTCTCGGCCGACCTGGGCCATCCAGACCCCGACCACGTCGCACGAGTACGCGTGACGCGTCCTGCTGCACGACGGCGCCTTCCAGACCGCGGAACTCGACAATGCGACGGTCACCCGCGAAACACTGCGCCGGACCGTCGACGAGGTCTTCCCCGCCCAGGACACCTGACAGCGCGGTGAGGCCCTCGGTCAGTGGCAGAAGGCGGACGGCGACACCCATCTCGTCGTCGTCACGGCCGACCGCCGGTCGTCCGGACGGCCTTCAGACCGCCGCCCGGCCATCTCAGGTCGCCGGGCAACGAGCCGTCTCCAAGGCGAGGACTGGTCCCGGGCTGCGGCTCGCGTTCAGGCCGTCGGTGCCGCTGCGGCCCGCCTGGACTTGTCCGGCATGGTCACCGCCGCCTTGTCCCCTCCAGAGTGTGCCCGTGGCGTCGACGGTGGTGGCGCTCGTAGTGGTGGCTGAAGGCAGCCATCGCCAAAGCGGTCAGGACGACTGCTCCCGCTGTCTCGACGTACAGGGTCGGACGGACCAGTTCGGCGTCGGTCGACTCGTCGAAGCCGAACAGGCCTGTGGTGAGGCTCAGGAGCAGTGCGCCCAGCGTGCCGGCCGTGAACAGGGCGGTGACGGCCGCGACCGCGCCGATCCGGCGCGCGGGGGTGACCAGCAGTGCCACGGTGAGCAGGATGCCGACGATGCCGTTGAGCAGGAAGAGCGGTCCGATGGTGGCGAGGTCTCGGTAGCCGTCGCTCCACAGGCGCAGATGGATCGCGGCCATCGCCGCCGTCAGGCCCGCGCCGGCCAGGCGCAGGACGAGCCTTGTGGCCTCTCCCCTAGTAGCCATTGTTCGGAGATGTGTTGTTGTCGGACGGTGCCGGGGCTGCGCCGACGGTGATGTTCGTCTTCATGCCGAGGTCCTTGTGTCCGTCGACCGGGCAGTAGAGCTCGTACGAGCCGGACTTCAGAGTCACCGTGAGGGTCGTGGACTGACCCGGCTGAAGCGTCTTGCTGCGGTTCTCGCCGCCCGGGCCCTCGACCTCCAGGGCGTGTTCGTGCTTGCCCTTGTTCTGCGCGGCGAAGGTGTACTGGCCGGGCTGGAACTTCTGCGTGGAGAGCTTGATGTGGAAGTCGGTCAGCTCCGCCGTGACCTGGTTCGCCGAGGTGCCGGCTTTCGGCGGGGGCGGGGTGGTGGTGCCACTGTTGCTGTCGCTGGTGCCGCCGCCTCCGCAGGCGGCGAGCAGGGTGGTCAGGCCGCCGGCGGCCACGCCGAGGAGCAGCGGGTGGCGGGTGTGCGGGGTGGTCATGAGTCGGTCCTCCAGTTCGTCCCCCTGCAAAGGGGTACGGCGCCGGCCGGCCGAGGGATTGCGGTCTGCGGGATCGCACGGACGGAGAATTGGCGTCAAGGCAATCTCTTCCGGGTGGCGGAACGTATCCCTGGTATGTGGCGCATGGGCCTTTCCCCCGGGCGGATGCCCGACGAGGCACTGCTCACCGGTCTGGCGACGGGCGATCCCGAGCTTGTCGTCGCGTTCGTGCGCCGTTTCCAGCGAACGGTGTTCGGCGTGGCCCTCGCGGTCCTCGGTGATCCTCAGCTCGCCGAGGACGTCGCCCAGCAGACCTTTGAGCGGGCCTGGAGGCACGCACAGGTGTACGACCCTCGGCGCGGCTCGGTGCGGGCCTGGCTGACGGCCATCGCGCACAACCTGGCGATCGACGCGGTACGGGCCCGGCGGGCGAGCCCGGCCGCCCTGGAGGAGCTGGACGCGCTGCTCGGCGTCGTGACCGAGACGCCCGAGCGGCGGGCGCTCGCCGACGACAGCGCGGAGCGGGTCCGGCGGGCGGTGGCGGCGCTGCCCCGGGAGCAGGGGCGGGCTCTGGTGATGGCCGGGATCTACGGAATGACGGCGCGGGAGGTCGCGGACGCCGAGGGCGTTCCGCTGGGCACGGCGAAGACCCGGATCCGGACCGGGACGCTCAAGGTACGAGCCCTCCTCGAGGCGGAGGAGAGGCGGTGAGCGGCATGGAGTGCGAGCGGCTGCGGGAGCTGGACGCCGAGCTGGCGCTCGGGGTCCTGCCCGCCCGCGAGCGGGCCGATGCGGTCGCCCATCTGGACCGCTGCCCGGAGTGCCGGGAGCACGTCGAGCGGCTGACGGCGGTCGGCGACGGTCTGCTCGCGCTACTGCCGGGTGCAGAGCCGCCGGTCGGTTTCGAGAGCCGGGTCGTACGGGCGCTGGGAGCGACGCCCGCACCGAAGCCCCTCGGACGCCGGCTGGGGCTGGCGGCGGCCGGTGTGGCCGCGGCCCTGGCCTGCGGTTTCGGCGGGTGGGCGGTCGGCACGGTGGTCGTGGACGCGCCGCCGGCCCTCTCACAGCGGACGGCCGGGGGCCTGCGGGAAGCGGCCCTGGTCTCCGAGGGCCACGAGGTGGGCCGTATCTTCGCTCATACAGGCGGCGAGAGATGGGTGTACATGTCCGTCGACCTCGACGGGGCCGACCGGGGGCCGGTGCGGTGTCTGCTCGTACACGCCGACGGCTCGACGGTGCCGGCAGGTTCGTTCCCGCTCAAGGGCGGTTACGGGTATTGGGGTGCGCCGACCGAGGTCGATCCGGCGACGGTTACCGGCGCCCGTCTGGTGGGCCCGGACGGGAGCGTCCTGGCTGCGGCGCACTTCGCGGGCTAGGGTCTTTCGTTTGGATCAGGCCGGATCAGGGAGCGGGGTCCGGTGCCGTGCGTCGCAAGGCGGAGGAGGGCGGCAGGGCGGAGCCCTGCC
>NZ_JBWKCC010000057.1:0-20050 GCF_056436655.1 Streptomyces sp. NPDC043427
GTCATCGTGCGCCGCCAGGGACTCGAACCCCGGACCCGCTGATTAAGAGTCAGCTGCTCTAACCAACTGAGCTAGCGGCGCCTGCTGACGTCGTAACTCTACCGGACCTCGGGTGGTGCTTTTGACCGCCGGACGTCGGGCGGCCAGGTCCTCGTCGGGCCCCGTACATCATTCGGACCGTCAACATGCGCGTGCCGACGACAGTTGCGAAACTGGCGAACGTGTACAGGCACGGACATTTCCACCTGGAGCGTGAAGGGAATCGCATGGAGTCTCCGGTATTCGAGGAATTCGATCCCGCGAGCGACTGCGACTGCCCCGGATGCGTGCTCCGGCGCCGCGCCCTGCCGGTCTCGCCGGCCGGCCGCACGGCCGTCCACCGCACGGTGATCGTCGCGGCCGCCGCCTCCACGGCGCTCGGCGCGGGCCACGCCGTACCGGCACTGGCCGCCCCGTACACCCCCGCCCCGCCCGGCGTCCCCGCCGATGACGGGCCCGAGAACCCGCAGGGCGGTGAGGCCCCGCTGCATGGCCCGGCCGGCGCGCAGGGCCGCCCGACGAACCCGGTCAAGACGCCTCCGACGACCCGTACGGAGATCATCACGCGGGCCAGGAAGTGGGCCACGGCGAAGGTGCCGTACAGCATGAGCACCTACCGGTCCGACGGTTACCGGCAGGACTGCTCGGGCTTCGTGTCGATGGCGTGGAGCCTGCCGGGGAACGAATGGACGGGCAGCCTCCACAAGTTCGGCGACCGCATTGCCAAGGAGGAACTCCAGCCCGGCGACATACTGCTCTTCCACAACGCGGCGAACCCGCACAACGGCTCGCACGTCGTCCTTTTCGGTGGCTGGACGGACTCCACACACACGTACTACACGGCCTACGAGCAGACCCGCCCGCACGCCCGCGCGCTGGCCACTCCCTACGCCTACTGGAGGAACTCGGACCGCTACGTCCCGTACCGCTACAAGGGGCTCACGGCGGAGTCCGATCCCGAGCCGGCCGGCGGTGCCGAACCGGCCACCGGTACCGCGAGCCTGCCCTACCCCGGGCCCGCGGCCTTCGGCCCCGGGGCGAACAACGCGTACGTCACTCAGCTCGGCCGGATGCTCGTCGCGCGTGGCGCCGCCCCCTACTACGCGCAGGGCCCCGGCCCGCGCTGGTCGGACGCGGACCGGCGGGCCACCCGGGCGTTCCAGCTGGCCCAGGGCTGGCGGGGCTCCGACGCGGACGGGTTGCCGGGCCCGCGCACCTGGGAGCTGCTGGTCACCGGCAAGGGGCGCGGCATCCCGACCGGGGCGGGACCGACGGCGCCCTCCGGCACCGTCCCGGCCTACCCCGGCCGGGCCTTGTTCCGGCCGGGCGCCCAGAACGCTTACGTCACCCAGTTGGGGAGGCAGTTGGTGAAGAAGGGGTTCGGCAGGCACTACGCGACAGACCCGGGACCGCGCTGGGGTGAAGCGGACCGGCGTGCCGTCGAGGCGTTCCAGCGCGCCCAAGGCTGGCGCGGTGGCGCGGCGGACGGCTACCCGGGGCCGGAGACCTGGCGGCGGCTCTTTTCCTGACGCATCTGGCGCGGAGGCTGGAGGCACGCATGAGTACGACCACTTCACCGACCCCGGAGCCCGAGGGACCGTCCCGGCCGGGACGGCTCATCCACAACGAGGTGACGACCGAGATCCCCGTCCACCTGCTGTTCCGCGACGACACCGACCGGTCGGAGCCGGTGCCGCTCAGGCCCGCGGTGGTGGGGCGCCGGCTGGGCACGGGTGAGCAGCCCCGTCTGCGGCGGCCGGCCCCGGCGAAGGCTCGGGTGGTGGCCGAGGTCGACCCGGGGCTGGTGGAGCGGCCCGCGCGGGTGGTGCCGGGTGTGGTGGGTCTGTTCGCCGGGGCCTGTGGGGTGGCCGGATGCGCGGCCACCTCGTGGTGGGCGGGCGCGCTGCCGCCGCTGGTGGTGGAGGCGCTGCGGCTGCCGGCCTCCGCGGGGGCCGGTTTCGGTCCGGTGCAGTGGGCGGCGTCCGCGGGGGCCGGTGCGCTCGGGCTCTTCGGGTTCGGCGGGCTGGCGCGGGGCCGTACCGGGCGGGCCTGGGTGCTCGATCTGTTCGGCCGCTATCGGGGGACGGTCCGGCGTACCGGCCTGCTGTGGGTGAACCCGCTGCTGCTGCGGCAGCGGGTCGACGTGCGGCTGCGGCACTGGCGCAGTGAGCCGATGCCGGCCGCCGACGGCAACGGGGTGGCGCTGCGGGTGGTGGTGCTCGTGGTGTGGCGGGTGCGGGACACCGCGCGGGCGACGCTCGGGGTCGAGGACCACGAGACGTATCTGCGGGAGTGCGTCGAGGCGGCGCTGGCCTCGGTGCCGGTGGAGATGCCGGGGAACGCGCGGGCCTCGGTGGCCGCGACGGGGGAGGCGCTGACCCGGCTGGTGGTGGCGGACGCGGGGGCGGTCGGCCTGGAGGTGTTCTCGGTGCGGCCGGTCCGCGTGGAGTACGCGCCGGAGGTGGCCTCGGCGATGCACCGCCGGCGTATCGCCGCGCTGGACGCGCAGCACCGGGCGAGTGTGCTCACGTCGGTGGTCGACTCGGTGGAGGACACGGTGACACGGCTGACGACACGGGGGCTGGTGGAGCTCGACGACTACGAACGCAAGGTGCTGGTGAAGGACTTGACGGTGGCGTTCTGCGCGGGCCGCGGAGAAGCGCACCCCTGATTGGTATGGACATGTCCATATCCCGGCAATAACCTGAGGCTTGGTCTAGACCTGCACGGCTCACGGAACTTCCCCACACGTTCTCCAGGAGCGGCAGCATGCGCAAAAAGACCAAGTGGTACGCCGCCGTGCTCGGGCTCACCACGGCGGGGGCCTTCGTGCTCTCCGCCGGCGGCGCGAGCGGCCACGGCTACACCGATCTCCCCGTCAGCAGGCAGAAGCTGTGTCAGAACGGCTCGGTGACCAACTGCGGCGACATCCAGTGGGAGCCGCAGAGCGTCGAGGGCCCCAAGGGCTTCCCCGCCTCCGGAGCGGCCGACGGCCGGCTCTGCTCCGGCAACAACACGCGCTTCGCCCAGCTCGACAGCCCGCGCACCCCGTCCGGCGGCGCCTGGCCCACCACCCGGGTCTCCGGAGGCCAGAGCTACACGTTCCGCTGGCAGTTCACGGCCATGCACGCCACGACCAGCTTCACGTACTACGTCACCAAGCCGGGCTGGAACCAGAACCACAACCTGGCCCGCTCCGACCTCAACCTCACCCCCTTCCTGACCGTCCCCTACGGCGGCCAGCGCCCACCCGCCACCCTCTCCCACGCCGGCCGCCTCCCCTCCGGCCTGACCGGCCACCACGTCATCCTCGCGGTCTGGACGATCGCCGACACGGGCAACGCGTTCTACGCCTGCTCGGACGTCACCTTCTGATCAGCGCCTCGGGGCACGCCTCGGGTAGGGTCCGCGTCCCATGGACGCCATCTTCAACATCGTCATGCCGCTCATGATCGCCCTGCTGGTGTGGGGCGGGTTCGCGCTCGTCCGGCGGACCCGGGAGCGGCGGGCCGCCTGGGAGAGCGGGCTCACCGCCCGGGCCCGAGTCGTGCGCGCCTGGGCCACGACCCAGATGGTCAACAACGTGGCCCGGCGCGTGCAGTGGCATGAGTACGACTACACCACCGGCGACGGTCTCGCGGTCCGCTTCAAGGAGAGCGGCGGGCCGCGGGACCGGGCGGCCGGCGACGAGGTGCTCGTGTACTACGTGGCCCACGACCCCGAGAAGGCCACCGCGTCCGAGCCCCAGCCCGGCAAGGACACGGCGGGCACCGTGTTCGGGCTGTTCTTCATAGGCGCGGCCGTCATCGCGATCCTGTACGCGTGGACGACCATGCCGGAACTCTGAGCTTCCCTTGAGACAGTCCCCCAGGTCCGACGGGTACGTTCCCTGCACACCGGCCGCTCAGGCCGGCGCACGGACCTCGGGGGAGTTCATGGAAGTCTTCTTCTACATCGTGCCCTTGATCATCAGCACGGTCGCGGTACTCGCCGCCGTCTCCGCGACCAGGCGCTCGCGGCAGATCAGCCGGGCCTGGAACAGCGGGCTCACGGCGGAGGCGCGCTGTCTGCGGTCGTACACGACGACCAGCGGCGGAGGCGGCAACAGCTCCGTCAGGACGACCCTGCACCACGTCTACGAGTTCGTCACCCGCGACGGTCGCACCGTCCGGTTCGAGGAGAGGAACGGGCCGGGGACGATCGTCCAGGGCGACATCGTCACCGTGTTCTACCCGCCCGACCACCCCGAGCACGCCACGGCCCACGCCCCGGCACGGGGAAAGCTCGCGGCGGGCACCGGGTGCACGCTGGCCCTGTGCGCGGTGTTCGTCGCCTTCAGCGTCGTCTTCATGGTCGTCGCCCATCTGATGTTCGCGGCCGAGGGCGACTTCCCGCTGCCGTAGCCTCCACATCTGACGGTACGTCAACTACCGTGCGCGCTCATGGAGTCCACCAGGGGTACCGTCGCCGAGCTGGTGGCCGCGCGGTGGGGCGACCAGCGGCCGGGGCTGTGGTTCGAGGAGAGCGTGCTGACCCACCACGAGGTGACCGCGGGCGCCGCCGCCCGCGCCGCGCTGCTCGCCGACCTGCTGCCGCCGGGCGCGGAGCCGCACGTGGGCGTCCTGCTCGACAACACCCCGGAGTTCCCGCTGTGGCTGTCGGCGGCCGCCCTCGCCGGCGCCGCGATCGCCGGGATCAACCCCACCCGCCGGGGCCCGGAACTCGCCCGGGACATCCTCCACACCGAGTGCCGGATCCTGGTCACCGAGCAGGCCCACCTGCCCCTCCTCGCCGGCCTCGACCTGCCCGGAGTCCGCCTCCTCGTCACCGGCACCGAGGCCTACGACGAACTGCTCGCCCCCTACGCCGACGCCCGCCCGGACGCCTCCCGGGCCACCCCGGCCGACCGGCTCCTGCTGTACTTCACCTCCGGCTCGACCGGCGCCCCCAAGGCGGCCCTGTGCTCCCAGGGCCGTCTGGCCGCCGCGGGCCGCTCCCTGGCCGGGCAGTTCGCTGTCCGCCCGGACGATGTGCATTACATCTGTATGCCGATGTTCCACGGCAACGCCGTGATCGCCGACTGGGCGCCCGCGCTGGCGGCCGGAGCGGGCGTGGCCCTGCGCCGACGGTTTTCGGCCTCCGGCTTCCTCGCGGACGTACGACGTTTTCGCGCCACGTACTTCACCTACGTCGGCCGGGCCGTCCAGTACCTCCTGGCCACCGAGGAGCGGCCCGACGACCGGGACCATCCGCTGCGGACCGGCTTCGGCACGGAGGCGGGCGCGGCGGACGCGGCGGCCTTCGAGCGGCGGTTCGGCGTGCGGCTGGTGGAGGGGTACGGCTCGTCGGAGGGCGGGGCGGCGATCGCATGGGCACCGGGGACACCGGCCGGCGCGGTCGGGCCGGCGGCGCCGGGCCTCGTGGTGCTTGATCCGGACACGGGTGAGGAGTGTCCGCCGGCCGCCTTCGACGCGGCGGGGCGGCTGCTGAACGGGGACGAGGCCATCGGGGAGCTCGTGAACAGGGGGCGGAACCCCTTCGAGGGGTACTGGCGCAATCCCGCGGCGGACGCCGAGCGACGCCGAGCGGGCGGGTACTGGACCGGTGACCTCTTCTTCCGGGACGCCGACGGCTTCCTGTACTTCGCCGGCCGCACCGACGACCGACTGCGCGTCGACAGCGAGAACCTCGCCGCCGCGATGATCGAGAACATCCTCGCCCGGTACCCGGGCGCCGAGGCGGTCGCGGTGTACGCGGTGCCGGATCCGGTGACCGGGGACCAGGTGATGGCGACGATCGCCGGGACCTTCGAGCCCCGTTCCTTCGCCGCGTTCCTTCTCGCCCAACCGGACCTGGGTACGAAGATGGCACCCCGGTTCATACGGGTGACCCAGCGGATGCCCGTCACGGCCACCAACAAGATCCACCGTGCCCAGCTCAGGCGGGAGGGCTTCCAATGCGCCGACCCGGTGTGGTGGCGGCCGCCGGGTGCGCCTGCGTACCGTCGGCTGACGAGCGAGGAGAGGGCCGGGCTCACCGCGGAATACCGGCAGCACGGGCGGGGCGAGCTGCTCACCGGCCGACTGGGAACCGAGGGTGCGCGGAGGTGAGGGGGTGTGGGTGGCGGAGCCCCCACAACGCGCGGCGTCGGCCGCGCAAAAACAGAGATGGCGAGGAGGTTCGCGCTTTCTGCGAACACGCCTCGCCATCGTCATCGTGCGCCGCCAGGGACTCGAACCCCGGACCCGCTGATTAAGAGTCAGCTGCTCTAACCAACTGAGCTAGCGGCGCATGACTCCCGCCCTCCGCTCTGCGCGGCTGGCGACAGAGAAAATACTACCTGGTCCTCAGGGGTGCTTCCGACCGCGTTTCGGGGAGCTTCAGAGAGCCAGGGACAGCAGCACCGGAGCCGCACCCCGGTTCAGCCGGTCCGCCGCGCGGCGCAGCCGGTGCGCGTGCTCGACGGGGAGGGAGAGGGCGAGGCAGCCGACCGATGATCCCGCCGTGATCGGGACCGCCGCGCAGACCGTGCCGACCGCGTACTCCTGGAGGTCGAGGACGGGCACGGTGGGCGCCTGCGACTCCAGGCGGGAGAGCAGGAGCTTGTCGCTGGTGATGGTGCGCGAGGTGAGGCGGGCCATCTTGTGCCGGGACAGATGGTCACGGCGGCCGTTGTGGTCGAGCTGTCCCAGCAGGCTCTTGCCGACCGCGGTGGCATGGGCGGAGTAGCGGAAGTCGACCCACTCGTTGACCGCGGGCGTGGCCGGGCTGTCGGCGTACTGGGTGACCTTCACCTCGCCGTCGACGTACCGGCTGATGTAGACCGCGGCGCCCACGCAGTCGCGCAGCCGGTCGAGGGTGTGCTGGAGGTGCTCGCGCACGGCCTGGTCATGGCCGTGGGCGGAGCTCAGGCGGGTGAGTGCGTCACCGGTGACGTACGTCCCGTCGGCGACCTGCACCACGTACCCCTCGCGGCGCAGCATCAGCAGGAGGGTGGTCAGCCGCTCCCTGCCGAGGCCGGTCCGGCGTGCGAGTTCGGCGTCGGTGACGCCGGTGGAGTGTCGTGCCACTGTCTCCAGGACACGCAGGGCGTCCTGGGCCGAGTGGTACGGCGCGGTCGGCTCGTGCTTCAGCGCCACGGTTGTCCCCCTGCGGTCGCTTTCTGGGCCGTGATCCGGACAGCGGATCCCCTCCACGATAGCTGTCAAACGGCCCGTGTGGAGTGGTTGTTGGCGAGACGATGGCCCTCGCGCGACCGCCTCAACTGCGGCAGTGACCCGTCGGCATATGCCTCCGTCATGGACCGGCTGCTAGACCTGGAGTGACGCTACCGACGCGTCGCGTAATTACATGAACGCTTGCACAAAGGCTTACAGCACCGCGCTCAGGAATTCCCGGGTCCGCTCCTGCTCCGGGTCGCTGAAGATCTGCTCCGGCGGACCCGCCTCGATGACCCGGCCGGAGTCGAACATCAGGACCTGGTCGGAGATGTCCCGGGCGAAGTTCATCTCGTGGGTCACGCAGAGCATCGTGATGTCGGTGGTGCGCGCGATGTCACGGAGCAGGTCGAGCACGCCCGCGACCAGCTCCGGGTCCAGCGCCGAGGTCACCTCGTCGAGGAGCAGCACCTTCGGCCGCATCGCCAGCGCCCGCGCGATCGCCACCCGCTGCTGCTGGCCGCCGGAGAGCTGCGAGGGGCGGGCGTCGCACTTGTCGGCGAGGCCGACCAGGTCGAGCAGCTCGCGGGCCCGCGCCTCCGCCTCGTCCTTGGACAGGCCGAGCACGGTCACCGGAGCCTCGGTGAGGTTGCGCAGCACGGTCATGTTCGGGAACAGGTTGAACTGCTGGAACACCATCCCGATCTGCTTGCGCACCTCGCGGCACTGCTTCTCCGACGCCGGGAAGAGCCGCTGCCCGTCGACGGTGATCGTGCCCTCGTCGGGCTTGGTCAGCGTCATCAGCAGCCGCAGGATCGTGGTCTTGCCCGAACCGGATGGCCCGATGAGGGTGACGTGACGGCCCGCCTGCACCGAGAAGTCCAGGTGGTCGAGGACGGTGTTGCTCCCGAACCGCTTGGTCACCTGTTCCAGGCGGATCAGCTCGCTCGGGGTCGTATGGAGGTCGGACGGCTGCTTCGAGGTGTCAACGGACAAGGCGTCGCTCCAGGGTGCGCAGGAGAAGGGAGGCCAGATAGGAGATGACGATGAAGGCCACACCGATCACCGTCAGGGGCTCGGTGAACTGGAAGTGCTGCTGGGAGAAGAGCCGCGCCTGGCCGAGCATGTCCAGGACGGTGATCACCATCAGCATCGGCGTGTCCTTGAGCATCGAGATGACGTAGTTGCCCAGCGCCGGGACGACCCTGCGGATCGCCTGCGGCAGGATCACCGCGGTCCACGTCCGCCGGCGCGGCAGGTTCAGCGCCGTCGCCGCCTCCCACTGGCCGACGGGCACCGCCTCGATACCGGCCCGGTAGACCTGCATCGTGTACGTCGAGTAGTGCAGCCCGATCCCGATCACACCGGTGGTCAGCGCCGAGAAGGCCACGCCCCACTCGGGCAGCACGTAGAACAGGAAGAACAGCTGGACCAGCAGCGGGGTGTTGCGCACGAACTCCGTGACGACCCCGACGGGCCAGCGCACGAAACGACTCGGCGTGCGCATCAGCAGCGCCCACACCAGACCGAGCACGAACGAGATCAGCGAGCCGAGGGCCAGCGCCTGCAGGGTGACCAGCAGGCCGTCCCAGAACTGCGGCATGAAGTCGCTTACGGCACTCCAGTCCCACTTCATCCGACACCACCTCCGACTCCGACGGGCCCGGGCTCCGTGACGACCTTGCGCTCCGGTGCCTTCCCGACGTTGGCCTTCAACCGGGCCTCAAGACCGCGCATGCCGCGCGTGAGCAGGAACGCGATGACGAAGTAGATCAGCAGGACGTACGTGTAGATCTCCGCGCTCTCCTGCAGCGCCAGCCGCACCAGGTTCGCGCTGAACGTCAGGTCGCCCATGCCCGTGATCGACACCAGCGCGGTGCCCTTGAGCAGCTCGATCAGCAGGTTCGAGAACGGCGGGATCATCTCCGGCACCGCCTGCGGCAGCAGGATCAGCCGAAGTCGCTGCCAGGGCGTGAAGCTGAGCGCGATTCCGCCCTCCTGCTGCGCCGGGTCGACCGAGTTCAGCGCGCCGCGCACGATCTCGGCGCCGTACGCGCCGTAGGTCAGCCCGAGCGCGAGCGTGCCCGCCCACATCGGCACCAGCTGCCAGCCGAAGGCGACGGGCAGCACGAAGAACACCCAGAAGATCATGACCAGGGCGGAGGTGCCGCGGAACACCTCGGTGTAGAAGCCCGCGACGAAGCGGACGACCCACAGCCGGTGACTGCGCGCGATGCCGACCACGAAGGAGACGGCCGCGCCCAGCAGAGCGCTGAAGAAGAGCAACTGGACCGTGGTCCACACGCCCTTGAGTACGAGTTCCCAGAGTCCCGAGGTCATCCGCCGCACAACTCCTTCGCGGTCAGATCGGTCATCTCGGCCTTGGTGAAGCCGAAGGGCTTGAGGATCCGGAAGAGCTCGCCGCTCTTCTTCAGCTTCCGCAGTTCGACGTTGAAGGCGTCGCGCAGCTTCGTCTCGGTCTTGCGGAACGCGAACGCGCCCCCGTCGACGTGCGGTTTGCCGTCCACGAGCGGCGCGAACGGCTTGGTGGCCTCGGCCTTGCTCGACTTCTTCACCACTTCACGGGTGGTGAGCGCCGTACCGGCGAACACGTCGACGCGTCCGGCCTCGACGGCGTTGAGCCCCGCGACCTGGTCGGGGACGATCAGGATGTCGCCCTGCTTGTAGCCCGCGTCGACGGCGTACTGGATCTCGGCGTATCCGGTGCCGGTCGCGAACTTCGCCTTCTTCTCGACGACGTCCTTGTAGCTGTGCAGGCCTTTGGGGTTTCCCTTGCGCACGATGAAGGAGTCGAGCATCTGATAGTCGGGGTCCGCGAAGATGACCTGCTCGCAGCGCTCGGGATTGACGTACATCCCGGCCGCGACCACGTCGAACTGCTGCGAGTTCAGACCTGGGATGAGGGAGCCGAACTCGGTCGGCACGGGCTGCACCTTCTCCACCCCGAGCCGCTTGAAGATGACCTTGGCCAGTTCGGGCGCCTCGCCGGTGAGTTGCCCGTCCGTGTCGATGTAGCCGAACGGGATCTCACCGGCGATCCCGAGCCGTACGACGCCCTGCGCCCGCAGCCGGTCGAGCAGGTCGCCGCCTTCCACACCGGACGCGTTGGCCACCCGGGAGCAGCCTGCCGCGCCCAACGCGCCGAGCGCCGCTACCCCCGCGAGCAGCGACCGGCGGGTGGGTCCGTGTATGTGTTCAGGGCTTCTCAGTGCACTTTGGGGACTTCTGCGTGGTGGAGCCATGGGCGCGCGGCTACCCGACGAGATCCGAGTTATGCCGATCTTTTCAAGCCCCGCACGACTCCCCGGCACCCTTGACCACGGCGGTGCGGGGCACTCCCATGGAGGGCATGGCTGACCGTTTCATCGAAGTCTCGCTGGTCAAACGTGACGTCCACTGCACGGCCAAACTCCTCGACGACCGCGCCCCCCTCACCTGCGCGACGGTCTGGGACGCGCTCCCGCTCGCCGGCGACGTCTACCACGCAAAATACGCACGCAACGAGATCTACGCCCTTTTCCCACCCTTCGCGACATCCGAACCACCCCTGGAAAACCCGACCGTCACTCCCATCCCAGGAGACCTCTGTTACTTCTCCTTCGCCGGCTCGGAGTTGGGCACCAAGGCCTACGGCTACGACCGCGAGGTCCGCCCGACCGCGACCCTGGTCGACCTGGCCCTGTTCTACGAACGCAACAACCTCCTCCTCAACGGCGACGTGGGCTGGGTGCCCGGCATCGTCTGGGGCCAGGTCGTGGAAGGCCTGGAGGAGATGGCCACCGCCTGCAACGACCTGTGGCGGTCGGGGGCGGCGGGGGAGACGCTCAGCTTCCGCCGGAAGTGACCCCCGCCTCGTACAGCGCGTGTGCCGCGCGCAGGACCAGGTCGTCACGGTGGCGGGCCGCCACGAGTTGGAGGCCGATCGGGAGGCCGTCGGGGTCGGCGCCCACGGGGACGCTGGCGGCGGGCTGTTGGGTCAGGTTGAAGGGGTAGGTGAAGGGGGTCCAGCCGGTCCAGCGGTGGAGGCCCGAGGCCTTCGGGAACTCCCTGCCCGCCTCGAACGCCGTGATGGGGAGGGTCGGTGTGACGAGGAGGTCGTAGGTGTCGTGGAAGTGGCCCATGCGGCGGCCCAGGGCCATGCGGGTGTCGACCGCTGCGAGGTAGTCGAGGGCGGTGCAGCGGGCGCCCTGGGCGCAGATGTCGCGGAGACCGGGGTCCAGCAACTGGCGTTGGGCGGGGGTGAGGTGTTGGGCGACGCGGGCGGCGCCGCTGAACCACAGGGTGTGGAAGGCGTCGACCGGGTCCGTGAAGTCGGGGTCGGTCTCCTCGACGTAGGCGCCGAGCGCGGCGAGACGCTCCACGGCCCGCCGTACCGCCGCCGCGACCGCCGGCTGGACCGCGACCTGACCGCCGAGCGAGGGCGAGTACGCGACCCGCAGGCCGTGCACGCCCTCACCCAGAACGCCCGAGTACGGCCGCCCGGTCGGCTCCAGCGCCGACCAGTCACGGGAGTCCGGCGCGGCGATCACGTCCATGAGCAGGGCCGCGTCGACCACGTCGCGGGTCATCGGGCCGACATGGGCGAGGGTGCCGAAGGCGCTGGCCGGATAGAGCGGCACCCGGCCGTACGTCGGCTTGAGGGCGAAGATCCCGCAGAACGCCGCCGGGATGCGGACACTGCCCCCGCCGTCCGTGCCCAGGGACAGCGGGCCCGCGCCGAGCGCCACCGCGGCCGCGCTGCCCCCGCTGGAGCCGCCCGCGGTGCGCGAGGGGTCGTGCGGGTTGCGGGTCACGCCCGACAGCGGCGAGTCCGTGACGCCCTTCCAGCCGTACTCGGGTGTCGTCGTCTTGCCCACGAAGACGGCGCCGTGCTCGCGCAGGCGGGCGACGGAGGGGGCGTCCTCGTCCCAGGGGCCCTTTTCCGACACGGCCTTCGAGCCGCGCAGGGTCGGGTGGCCGCGTAGGAGCAGGATGTCCTTGACGGTGACGGGCACCCCGTCCAGCAGGCCCGCCGGCTCGCCCCGCCGCCACCGGTCCGCCGACGCGTGCGCCTGTGCGAGGGCCTCCTCGGGGAGGAGCCGGACGAACGCGTTCACCTCCGGCTGGATCCGCCCGGCCCGTTCCAGAGCCGCCCGGACCGCCTCCACGGGACTGAACGCGCCCGCGCGATAGCCGTCGACGAGCTGTGCGGCGGTGAAGTCGGTGAGTTCCGTCATGCGCTCTCCCCGGGAAGGTCAGTGGCCTGGTACGTACCCGCGCTTCTTGTCGACGACGTTCGTGAGCGGTTTCCCGGCCGCCCAGCGCTCGTACAACTCCACGAACTGCGCGGCGAGTTCGTCCCTCCATCCGATCGTGTCTCCACTCATGTGCGGGGACACGATCAGGCCCGGCACCCGCCACAACGGGCTGTCGGGACTGAGGGGTTCGGCGGCGAAGACGTCCAGCGCCGCGCCCGCGATCCACCGCTTGGCGAGCGCCTCCGCGAGCGCGTCCTCGACGACCAGTTGTCCGCGGCCGACGTTCACGAAGCAGGCGGACGGCTGCATCACACCGAAGCGGCGGGCGTCGAACATGCCGTACGTGTCGTCGGTGAGCGGCGCGGCCGCGATCACCCAGTCGGCGCGGGCCATCAGCCGCTCCAGGTCGTCCGGGCCGTGGATGCCGGTGCGCGGCACCCGGCCCACGACCGCCGTGGTCACGCCGAGCGCCTTCAGCGTGCGGGCGATCGCCCGGCCGATCGGCCCCGAGCCGACCACACAGGCGCGGGTGCCGGAGACCCGCCGGGTCTCGCGGTGCCGCCACTCGCGCTGCCGCTGCAGCTCCCACGTCCGGGGCAGGTCCTTCGCCATCGCGAGGACGAGGGCCGCGACGTACTCGGCGATGGGTTCGTCGAAGATGCCGCGCGCGTTCGTCACCACCGTGTCGGAAACGGCGAGTTCCGGACACATCAGATGGTCCACCCCCGCGCTCGCGGTGTGCACCCAGCGGGGCCGCGGCCCCTCACCCGGCCACGCCTCACGCACCGCGTGCGAGGTGAAGTCCCACACCAGCAGGACGTCGGCCTGGGGGAGCCGCTCGGCGAGCGTGCCGGGATCCGCGTGCACGATGCGCGCGCGTCCGGTGAGGCGGCCGAGACGGGGGAGAGGATCGGCGTCGAGGACGAGCAGGGTGGGTGCGGTCATCGGGATGGGCGTTCCTCACGGCGTGACCAAGTGTCTGACATGCACGGATTGACCACGCTCGCACCCGAACCTACCTTCGTCAACACGGGCGATCGTACGGTCCGTTGTCCTTCCGTCTCTCACGGTGAGGCCGGTGCCCCTGTATGGACATCACATTTCTTGGCGGACCCCGCTCCCAGCGCGGTGTCGGTGTCGTCGCTCCCTTCGACTTCGCACTCGACCGCGAGCTGTGGCGATGGGTGCCGGACGAGGTGTCGCTGCACCTCACACGCACTCCGTTCGTGCCGGTCGAGGTGAGTCTGGATCTCGCCCGCCGGGTGAGCGAGCACGAGACCCTCGGCGAGGCGGTGCGCACGCTGATCGCCGTCACGCCCGAGGCCGTCGCCTACGCCTGCGCCTCGGGCAGTTTCGTCGGCGGGACGGCCGGGGAGCGGGCCATGTGCGAGACGATGACCCGGGCGGGCGCGGTGCCGGCGGTGACGACCTCCGGGGCGCTCCTGGAGGCGCTGGCGGAGCTGCGCGTACGACGGGTGGCGATCGTGACGCCGTACACGGAGTCGGTCACCCGGGCCCTGGAGGCGTACGTGGCCCAGGCGGGCGTCCGGGTCACCGGCCGCGCGTTCATGGGGCTGACCCGGCACATCTGGAAGGTCCCCTACAAGGACGTGGTGGCCATGGCACGGCAGGCGGTACGGCCGGGAAACGCCGACGCCCTGTTCATCTCCTGCACCAACCTCCCCACGTACGACGTGATCCCCCAACTGGAGGCCGAGCTCCGCATACCGGTGATCTCAGCCAACCAGGTAACGATGTGGGCGGCCCTGCGCCTGCTGGGTACCCGAGCCGTGGGGCCGTATCAGGCGTTGATCGACGAGTCGGCGCGGGCGTGGCCCGTACTGCCGGAAGAACAGCAGGAAGGCTGGACATGACCGCACTCGGATTCCTCTACCCGGGCCACTCCGCCGAGGACGACTATCCGCGCATCGAGCAGCTCCTGGGCAGTGACATCCGGGTGGACCTGGTCCACACGGACATCGGCGAGGACGCGCACCGGGTCGACGCCCTGCTGCGGATGGGGGCGCCCGAACGGCTCGCGGCCGGGATCGAGCAGCTGCGGCTGGCCGGTGCGGAGGCGGTGGTGTGGGCCTGCACCAGCGGCAGCTTCGTGTACGGCTGGGAGGGTGCCCGGGAGCAGGTCCAGAACCTGGCCGCCACCGCGGGCCTGCCCGCCTCCTCGACGTCCTTCGCCTTCGTGCACGCGGTGAGCGAGCTCGGGCTGCGGCGGGTCGCCGTCGCCGCGACCTATCCGGAGGACGTGGCCGGGCTCTTCTCGGAGTTCCTGAGGGCCGGGGGAGCGGAGGTGACCGCCGTGCGCGGCGCCGGGATCATCACGGCGGCGGAGGTCGGCACGTGGGGCGAGGCGGAGATCCTGGAGCTGGCCCGCGCGGCCGACACCCAGGATGCGCAGGCCCTCCTCCTGCCCGACACCGCGCTCCACACCGCCGCCCACATCCCCACCCTCGAGAAGGACCTCGGCAAGCCCGTCCTCACCGCCAACCAGGTCACCGTCTGGGAGGCCCTGCGCCTGGCGGACCGCCGCGTGAACGCTCCGGCGCTGGGGGCACTGTTCTCACGGGAGCCGCTGGTGCAGGTGTAGGACGCCGCTCGGGCGGTGCTGCGGGATCGAGCGCTGGGATTGAGCGTCGGGAACGGGCTGCGGGATCGAGCGCCGGGAAGGGGCGCCGGGAACGGGCTGCGGGATCGAGCGTCGGGATCGCGCTGCGGGATCGAGCGTCGGGATCGCGCTGCGGGATCGAGCGTCGGGATCGCGCTGCGGGATCGAGCTCCGGGAATAAGCGGGGACTGCCTCCTGTTAGGGGCCGAGGACAGCGTACGGCCGGACAGCAGGAGGCAGGCACCGTGGTGGCAGACGCAGACGAGATCCGGGGCACGACACACGGCACCGCCCCCGCCCCCCTCTCCGTGCTCGACCTGGTCACCGTCGGCACCGGCAGCACCGCCACCGACGCGCTGCGCACCAGTGTCGACCTCGCGCGACTGACCGAGGCCAGGGGCTTCCACCGCTACTGGGTCGCCGAACACCACTCCATGCCGGGCGTCGCCTCCTCCTCCCCGGCGGTGATCCTCGCCCACCTCGCCGCCCACACCGACCGCATACGCCTCGGCTCGGGCGGCGTGATGCTCCCGAACCACGCCCCGCTGGTCATCGCGGAGCAGTTCGGCACGCTGGAGGCGATGGCCCCCGGCCGTGTCGACCTCGGCCTCGGCCGCGCCCCCGGCACGGACGGCGCCACCGCGGCCGCCCTGCGCCGTACGGACCGGCTCAACGAGGGCGCCGACGACTTCCCCGAGCAGCTCGCCGAACTGACCCGCTTCCTCGACGACGACTTCCCCGACGGCCACCCCTACCGCCGCATCCACGCCATCCCCGGGCCCGTCCAGTCGACCGCGCCCGGCGGCGTCCAGTCCCCGCACCGCCCGCCGATCTGGCTGCTCGGCTCCTCCGGCTTCAGCGCCCGCCTGGCCGGCGTCCTCGGCCTGCCCTTCGCCTTCGCGCACCACTTCTCGGCGCAGAACACCATCCCGGCGCTCGACCTGTACCGCGAGTCGTTCCGGCCCTCCGCGGTCCTCGACGAGCCGTACGCCCTCATCGGCGTCTCCGTGCTCGCCGCCGACGACGAGCGCGAGGCCCGCCGCCAGGTCCTGGCCACCGGCCTCAACATGGTCCGCCTGCGCATGGGCCGCCCCGGCCTGATGCCCTCCCCGGAGGAGGCGGAGGCCCACGAGTTCAGCCCGATGGAGCGCGAGTTCGTCGACTCCTGGATCGCGAACATCGTCCACGGCACCCCCGACGAGGTCCGCACCGGCCTCCACGACCTCCACAAGCGCACCGGCGCCGACGAGCTGATGCTCACCAGCCACGCCCACCGCGGCGAACTCCGCCTGCGCTCGTACGAACTGATCGCCGACGCATACGGGTTGCCCACGGCGTAGGGGCCCGACAGACGGGACAGGCCCCTGCGTGCGCCTGCTACGAGTTGCCCACCGCGTACGTCTCGCTCTCCAGCAACTCGGAGATACGATCCGGCGACACCGGGCGGGAGTACAGCCAGCCCTGGCCGGTGTCGCAGCCGATGCCCCGCAGGCGGGTGGCCTGGGCGGAGGTCTCGACGCATTCGGCGGTGACGGTCAGGCCCAGGCGGTGGGCGAGCTGGATCATGGCCTCGACGATGACCTCGTCGGCCTGGTTCGGCGGTACGGCCGCGTCCTTGGCGCTCTCGAACTGGAAACCCCGCACGAAGGAGCCGTCCAGCTTCAGCACCGACACCGGCAGACGGCTGAGGTAGGCGAGGTTCGAGTAGCCCGTGCCGAAGTCGTCGATGGCGATGTGGACGCCCATGTCGCTCAGGGCCTGGAGCGCCTGCAGGGGACGCCCCGCCGAGCCCATCACCGCCGACTCGGTGAGCTCCAGCTGGAGCAGCTCCGGCGCGAGTCCCGTCTCCGTGAGGATGTCTGCCACGTCGGCGACCAGGTCCGAGTCCCACACCTGCCGCACGGCCACGTTGACGCTGACGAAGATCGGCGGCTCGTCCGGGTGGTCCAGCTGCCAGCGGCGTGCCTGACGGCAGGCCGTGGCCAGCACCCAGCGCCCCAGCGGCACGATCGAGCCGTCCTCCTCGGCCAGCCCGACGAACCGATTCGGCGTCAACAGCCCGAACTGCGGGTGATTCCAGCGCACCAGCGCCTCGACCCCCCGCAGCCGCCCGTCCGACATGCCCACCAGCGGCTGGTACTCCAGCACGAACTCCCCGCGTTCGATGGCCGGCCGCAGTGCTGCCGCCAGGGCCTGACGGGTCACCAGATGCGCGTTGCGTTCCGGGTCGAACAGTGTCCAGCGGTCCTTGCCGTCGGCCTTCGCCCAGTACAGCGTCGTATCGGCCGCCTGCATCAGCCCGTTCGCGGTCGTGCCCGCCGCGTGCCGCTCCACGACCCCGATCGACGCCGACAACGACAGCTGTCGGCCGGCCAGGTCGAACGGCGCCTGAAGCGCCTTCAGCACGGACTCGGCGAGGTCCGCGAGCTGCTCGGTGCCCGTGGAGTCCTCGACCAGCAGCGCGAACTCGTCACCGCCGAGCCGCGCCACCAGCGGCGTGCTCGCGCGGGCGTACCCCGCCTCGTCGGCACAGCCGGTCAGCCGTTCGGCCACGGCGGCCAGCAGACGGTCGCCGACGCGGTGGCCGAGCGTGTCGTTGATCGCCTTGAAGCCGTCCAGGTCCAGGTAGCACAGCCCGATCCGGCCCGTGCCGCCCTGCTCGTACGACTCCGCCTCCAGTGCCGCCGAGAGCCGTTCGAAGAACAGCGTCCGGTTGGGCAGCCGGGTCACCGGGTCGTGCATCTGCAAGTGCCTCAGCCGCGCCTGGAGTTCACGACGGGCGCTGATGTCGGCGACGGAGAGCAGCACCCCGGGTTCCGCCTCCCCGAGCGGCGCCACGGTGAGCTGTACCCACAGCGACTGCCCGTCGGGGTGCTTGAGCCGGCGTGTACAGCGCAGCCGTGCCTGACGACCGCGCAGCACCTCGCGGTAGGCGTGCCAGGTGCGCGCGTCGGAGGTCAGGTCCACCAGGTCGGCGGCGACGCACCCGGTGAGCGCGTCGGGCTCCGTGCCGAGCAACGTGCCCAGCGCCTCGTTGCCGCTGACCACCAGGCCCTCCCGGTCGACCACGGCCATGGCGAGCGGCGCGGCCGCGAAGGCGGAGCGGTACGAAGGGGGCTCGGCACGAAGAGGCGTGCCGGTGTCACTCTCTGTGACGGCTGACCGGTCGAGGCCTGCCGCGGGCGTGGGCCCTTCGGACGTTTCGTTCACCGCTCGCTCCCGCAGTGCAGTAGATCGTTGTCCGTGCAGCAAAGTGCGCCGATCATAGAGGCTGTCCCCAGGCCCTTCCAGCCGGTGTCCAGTGTCCCGGACGCTCCCGGAGTGACCCACCCTTCTGGCAGATCGTTTCTGCCCGCGCCTGGACGGGCTTCTTCAAGCAGTCGACCGCTTGTGACGTTCCGTGAGTGATTCGGGGTGTCGGTTTTACCCGTATCCCGGGTCTCTCACTCATCTGGGGCAGGCAAACAGGGCATACAACAACAAAGTCACACAGGCTGGGTGCGGTGTTCCGAGAACCGCACCCGGAGGTCCCTGTGCCGCGTCAGCTCCCGCGCCCCCGACTGCGCAGCACCGCGGCCGTGTTCACCACCCTCTCGGCACTCGCCGCGACCTCCATCATCACCGGCCCCTCGGTCGCCGGCCCCTTCGCCGCCACACCCTGCGCCCTGCAACGCACCGACGCCCACCACTCCGAGGGCCTCGACACCTGGAACGCCGCCTATCCACGCCCGTCCCGCGCGCTGGACGCCGTCATGGTCTTCCTGTCCTTCCCGGACTGGGTCCCCATGGGCACCCCCGCCGAACTCGCCGCCGACCACTTCCCGGCCACCAGCGACTTCTTCGCGCGGGCCTCCTACGGCAGGTTCACCCTGCGCCCGCATCCGCTGAAGAGCTGGATCCGGATGCCGAAGCCGTCCACCGCGTACGCCATACGGCGCGACTGGAGCCCCGCCCACCGCACCGCCTACCTGCGCGACGCCCTCGCCGCGGCCGACGGCCAGGTCGACTTCTCCCGCTACGACATCGTCTACTTCGTCGCCGACCCGGACGCGCCCGGTGTGGACTCCGACGCCACCAAGGTCGTCAACCTCGACAGCCCGCTGCACGCCGACGGCGCGGACCTCCGCCGGGTCGTCACCGTCTTCGAGCAGCATCCGCCGGACCGGCTGGTCCTCGCCCACGAGACGGGGCACGCCTTCGACCTGCCGGACCTGTACCGCCGCCCCATGGACGGCAAGGGGGACTGGGACACCCATGTGGGTGACTGGGACCTGATGGGCAGCCAGTTCGGGCTCGCCCCGGATCTCTTCGCCTGGCACAAGTGGAAGCTCGGCTGGCTGGACCCGCGCCAGGTGGTGTGCGTCGGCGGTCCGCAGCCGGCCCGGCTGACCCTGGAGCCGCTGGGCGCGGGTCCTGGAGTGCCGGTGACGGGCGCCGCCGGGGCCCCGGTGTTCGGCCTCGGCACCGGCACCAAGCTGGCGGTGGTGCGCACGGGGGTCGACAGCGCGCTCGCCTTCGAGGCGCGCGGACCCGTGGGCAATGACCGGGCCGCCTGCCGTGCCGGGGTGCTCGTGTACCGGGTCCGCAGCGAGACCGAGTCCGGTCAGGGCCCCGTCGAGGTGATCGACGCCCACCCGCACACCGAGGCCTGCTGGGAGGACTCGGTCTATCCACCCCTCGCGGACGCCCCGGTCGGCCTGGGCGAGAGATTCACGGTGCCGGGGGACGACGTACAGGTGGATGTGGAGGGGCGCACGGCTTCGGGGGCGTGGACGGTGCGGATCGCGGTCGGGTGACCTCTCGGGACGCGGCCACCTCGCCGACCTCGTGAGGGTGTGGGTGGCAAAGCCCCACGGCGCGCGGCGAAGCCGCGCAGAAACAGAGATGGCGCGGTGTGTTCGCACTTTCCGCGAACACACCGCGCCATCGTCATCGTGCGCCGCCAGGGACTCGAACCCCGGACCCGCTGATTAAGA
>NZ_JBWKCC010000058.1:0-13651 GCF_056436655.1 Streptomyces sp. NPDC043427
GGGTCTGCTGAAGGTCCTGCGTGAGGCCGACCCCGACTTCGTCCTGCTGGACGGCACCCTCGCCGAGTGCGACCGGGTCGGCGACTCACGCGCGGACTACTCCCACAAGCACCGCCGGCACGGTGTGAACGTGCAGGTGGTCACCGATCCGGAAGGCCGGCTGCTGTGGCTCTCGCCCGCGCTGCCGGGCCGGGCTCACGACCTGACCGCCGCCCGCACTCACCGGATCATCCGCATCTGCGAGCGCCAGGGCGTCCCCATCCTGGCCGATCTCGCCTACCAGGGCGGCGGCCCCTGGCTGACCACGGGCATCAAACGCAGGCCCCTGCGGGAACTCACCCCCACCGAGAAGACCGTCAACCGGGCCCTGGCCGCGGCAAGGGCACCGGTCGAACGCGGCGTTGCCCGCCTGAAGTCCTGGCGGATCTTCCGCAGATGCCGGTGCAGCCCCAACCGCATGACGTCAATC
Source organism: Streptomyces sp. NPDC043427 (assembly GCF_056436655.1). Taxonomy (NCBI): domain Bacteria; kingdom Bacillati; phylum Actinomycetota; class Actinomycetes; order Kitasatosporales; family Streptomycetaceae; genus Streptomyces; species Streptomyces sp. NPDC043427. The sequence goes on from NZ_JBWKCC010000058.1 coordinate 470, forward strand.
ACCAAAGCCGTCCTCACCCTGGAGCGGCAACGCTGAAGAAGCTCAGTGGGTGGAAGTCGAGGTATGAGGCCTCGGGCCTGGCCGGGCTGGTGGACCGGTCGCGCAGGCCGGCGTCGTGTCCGCATCAGGCTTCTGCTGAGGTGGAGGCGGCTGTGTCTGAGCTGCGGCGCAAGCATCCTCGGTGGGGTCCGCGGAGGATCGCTCATGTGCTTGAGCGGTCCGGGGCGGTCACGCCGGTGCCGTCGCGGATGACGGTGTATCGGATCCTGGTCCGTCATGGGCTGGTGGAGCCGGGGGTGCGGCGTCGGAAGCGGTCGGATTACAAGCGCTGGCAGCGGGACCGTGCGATGCAGTTGTGGCAGATGGACATCGTCGGCGGGGTGATGCTGGTCAACCCGGTGACCGGTGAACTGACCGAGGCGAAGGTCGTGACCGGTGTGGATGACCACTCCCGGTTCTGCGTGATCTCGTCGGTGGTCGAGCGGGCGACGGGACGGGCGGTCTGCGCGGCGTTCGACCGGGCCTTGCAGAGGTTCGGGGTGCCGGAAGAGGTGCTGACGGACAACGGTAAGCAGTTCACCGACCGGTTCGGTCACGGTGGTGAGGTGTTGTTCGACCGGATCTGCCGGGAGAACGGGATCGCGCACCGGCTGACCCAGCCGGCGTCGCCGACCACGACGGGCAAGGTCGAGCGGTTCCATCAGACGCTGCGGCGTGAACTCCTCGACGACTGCGGTGCCTTCGAGAGCATCGGTGCGGCTCAGGCGGCACTGGATGCGTGGGTGGAGGAGTACAACTCCGAGCGGCCGCACCAGGCCCTGGACATGCAGTCCCCGGCGGACCGGTTCACCCCGGTTCCCGAGCAGGAGCGAGACGTGCCGGGCCTGAGGATTCCTGGAGTGCTTGCCCTGGTGCCGCAGCAGCGGACGGCTCCCGCTGCGGTGCCGGATCCGGTCGAAGCGGCGCCGGCTCCTGCCCCTCTTCCTGAGGTGGTGCAGGTGGACGAAGGCGGGCCGGTGGAGTTCGAGCGAGTGGTGCCCGCGAGTGGGAACCTGCAGGTCGCGGGCAAACAGTTCTGGCTCGGCCCGGCCCGCTCGGGGCTGACGGTGACGTTCTGGGCCGACACCTCGGTGATCCATCTACTGATCGCCGGGACGCGGATCAAGACCGTGCGCTCGCACCTGTCCGTCTCTGATCTGGCGGTGCTGGCGGCCCGGGGAGGACGTGCGGCCGGGCCGGTACCGCTGCCTGTCGGTGACGGGGCGGCGTTCGAGGTGGACCCGGTGGTGAACAACAGCGGGCTGGTGGGCCTGGGCGGGCACCAGGTGCTGGCCGCGGAGATTCTCGGCGGCCGTCAGGTGGGCATCCGGATCGACGGTGAGACGCTGTCGTTCTTCGACCTGTCCTCGCGGGAGCTGCTGCGGGTGCGGCCCAACCCGCTCAGCTCCGACGAGGTCCAGCGTCTGCGCGGTCTGCGGCCCGCAGGCCCGCCGCCCAGGCCGAGCGTGGAGCCGGTCCGCATCCAGCGGCGGATCAGCGCTGTGGGCACGATCATGGTCTGCCGCCAGACTGTCTCCCTCGGCCGCCCCTACGCAGGCCAGACGGTGACTGTGCACGTGTCGGACTCGACGATCAGCGTCCACCTGGACGGCCAGGTCCGCGTCATCCAGCGCACCACCGACATTCCCGTCCGCCACGTGAAGGCGAACAAACCCCGTGAAGTTTCCGATGTTGTCTAGGCCCACCGTCAAGCAACACCTGGGACCAGAACGTCAGCCATCACCTGGGACTAGACATACGGCTGGTGTGCCATGACGCTGTGGGCGTTGGCCCAGCAACAAATGCGCGGCATTCGGAGCGATCACTCTGCCAGGATGCCGACATGGGGAACACGCATGCTTGGCCCGTGTTGCGGACCACGAACCTGGATGAGGCGTTGACGCTCGCGGAGAGGTTGCTGTCGGTCGCGTCCTGGTATGACCCCGATGGCTGCTACCTGGACGCATGGGCGCACGACGACGATCAACTGCGGCGTCTGACTGAAGCCTCTCCAGGGGCGAGGGTTAAGTGGTACGGGGTGGGCGATCCCAGCCCGCGCGCGAGTGTGCGCTTGGGGGCCACGACTCTTACGCGGGCACGCGAGGCCTTGGGAGCCTGGGCGGACATCACAAGGTGCTACATCCTGTGGCACAACATGAAGTGGCCGGCCGTGCCGGAGCTTGGGCTGGGCGAGGAGTACAAGTACGCCGAGTTGCAGGTCGCGTGCAACAGTCACACGATTCACTGCGAGGAGTGGGCGCCCGAGCACACCGTCTTCATCCATGCACGACCCGGGCATGACGAGCGTGCCGCATGGCTGGCGGCTCAGGTCGGCGCCCGGGTTGTCGGCCCCGCTGAGTTCGGGTGGTAGGTCGTTCGGCGCCTGAGGCTGGCGATCATCGCCATTTAGCATCCGGAGTCTCCTGCTCCGTGGTGTAGAACCCTGGGTATGGGGAGTGAGCGGCGGGAACGGATGCAGGCGCTTGGGGCACGGCTTCGGGAGCTTCGTGCGGAGGCCCTGCCCACTGGCTCACCTGAACACACGGTTGCCCTGGCCGAGTACCGCGACGCACTGACAGGACTGCGCAACCGGCCAGGCGGCTTCTGGATCGCCGGCCCCGACCCGCAAGCGGCTGAACACGCCCTCACAGGGTCCGTACCGCTGGACTCGCTGACGTCCGTGACACTGCTCAGCGATGGCGCAACGCGACTCGTCGACTCCTTCGAACTCGACACCTGGCAAGAGACGCTGACCGTTCTTGGCTCTTCCGGGCCTGACGAACTGATACGGCGTGTACGCGAAGTTGAGGCCGGCGACCTCGATGGTCAGCGCTGGCCGCGGGGCAAGGCCCACGACGATGCCACCGCCCTGCACTGGGCTCTGTCGTAGCCTCCAGCGCATGACGGTCTATCTGCTGTGGCACATCGGGCACCAGAACGAAGCCGGTGTTGACGGTGCCACCCTGCACATCGACGGAGAGGCGGTGTATGTCGACGAGCAGGACGGCGACGACGTCAAGATGCTCGGCGTCTACTCCTCCCAGGACAAGGCTGAGGAGCGCATGCGCCGAGCGCGGCTCCTTCCCGGCTTCTCCGACGAGCCGGACTGCTTCGTCATAGACGCGCACGCGCTCGATGAGGACGAGTGGACTGAGGGGTTCGTGCGGGTTTCCTCCGAACGGTAGGCCGCGGTCGACCCTGCTCTGCGGGGCGGTGTTGCGTCGGCCTGGTCGGCTCTGGTGACGGCACCTGGGGTGCTGCACCCGGCAAGCTGGATACCCCCCTAGACGGTTAGGGCGGGCAACTCCCCATGCTGTCTAGGGAGTTTCCAGTTAGTCGACGTGGCGCCGACCAACAGGCGCCGCCAACAGTGAGGTTCAAGAATGTGTGTCATCCCCGTTGACTCCTGGGACGCAACGCTGCTCATCACGAAGCTGCCCGAGACCGAGGTGAGGGGTCGTCAGACTGGGGAGATTGCAGTAGACCCGGTGACCAACAACCGGCTCGTGGTCCTGGAGCTGGTGTTCATCGCCCAGGGCGGCTCGGACATGATCAAGGTGACTGTTCCGGAGCCGGGCGTCGGTGAGGGCCTGGTGATGGGTGCCCCCGTCATCCGGTCCGGCCTCGGGTGCCCGCCGCGCTGCCCTCGCCCTACAGGGCGACGCCGAGCGCCTACCCACCCAGCCATGGGCCCCAACTGTGCACGGCGAGTTCGCCGGCCGCGAGGGCGAGTGGCACGAGACCCCCTACCGCAACCCGGTTTGGCGACCAACGGGCGATCATCGCGTCGGTACAGACCGCCGTGGCCACCTCGCTACGCCTCGCCCCGGCCGAGGGCGGAGAGAACGCCGAGCAGGTGCCATGCGGTGCGGTACATGTTGGCCACGATGCCGCGCGTCGGCCGATGTCAGAGCGTTCCCGTAGCTTGAATCCATGGTCGGTACAGGCGAGAACTTCACTGAACCCGGCGAGTCGTCTGTGGTGGGTCAATCCGCTGCGGGCGTCCAGCCCTACTACGCACAGAACGCCGAATTCCTCGGGCAGCGGTATGGGAGCGTCACCTTCGAGGATGTGCATCGTGGGGTGTTGGATCTGCTGCCATCGGCCCCGGCGAGGGTGCTGGACGTCGGGGCTGGCACTGGGCGGGATGCCGCGGCATTGGCGCAGCGCGGCTACCAGGTGGTGGCGACGGAGCCGGTGCGCGAGTTGCTGGAGGTCGCACAGAGCCTGCACCCGATCCCAGACGTCCGTTGGCTAGAGGATTCACTGCCTGAGCTGTCTCGTCCGGAAGGTTCCTTTGAGCTGGCGCTGTTGTCGGCGGTGTGGATGCACCTGCCGCCGGCGTCACGTGGGCAGGCGATGGAGCGGCTGGCCACGCTGCTAGCTCCGGCGGGGCTGCTGGTCGTTTCGCTGCGACGCGGAGATCCGCCGACGGATCGGGTGATGTTCGACGTGCCTGCGGAGGAGGTCGTGCGGGACGGGCAGCAAGTGGGGCTGGGGTTGGTGCGAGTCGTAGAGGAGGGAGCCGACCGGCTTGGCCGTGCCGAGGTGTGGTGGCAGACGGTCGCCCTGCGCAGGGGGGAAGAGTGAGCGGGGCGGCGTTCTATGCCCAGGACGCCTCGGCGCGCGCGTCATGGCGGCTGGCAGTACTGATGGGGGCCAACTCGCGCACCTACAAGTTCGCTCTTGGCCAGGCATTGTTGGAGTTCGGACGGGACGGGCGACAGGAGGTCCCACTTGCTGAGCTCGCGGCCGCCTACAGCCTGGGCATGGTGCGCCACTTGGCCCAGGAGCCACAGGCGCCGCAGGCGGTGGAGTTAGGCGAGAAAGACTTCCTCTTCGTCGCTGAGCAGGAGAGCGCTGCCACGCTGAACGCTGGCCGTCCCACCGAGCGCCTATTGGCCGCCGCGGTGCGCTCTATGCCGGCGATGGTCATGCAGAAGTTCCACAACCTGCGTGGCGACACTGCGGTGCACCACACCTTCTACGACTTGGCTGGGACCGGGCGGCAGCGCATTGTGCGCCTGACCCCCGACCTGCTCCGCTTGGCACAGTCGGAGCAGGCAGCAAGCTTGACTGCTGAGCTGGGTGCGCGATGGAGCATTGTGGAGAGCTCCTTTGCCACCGGCGTCGGCCGTAGCCTGGTCGAGGAGGGCGTCGCGGTCGACTGGGGCACGCTTGAGATCACCGACAAACGCCGCCGCCGCTCGGTCACCGGCATCGTTGAGGCCACGGTTGGGTTCCAGCACGGCCGATGCCTCATCTGCGATGACGTCCTGGCCCCGAGCGACGCCACAGCCGTCGACCACGTCTTCCCGTTCTCCCTGATGCACCGCTTCGGTAGCGTCGGCTCTTGGCACGGCCCAGACCTGGATGCTCTGTGGAACCTCGCTCCTGCACATGCCGCCTGCAACGGAGCCAAGAGCGACCGGCTGCCCACTCAGGCGGAACTCGCTCGTCTGGCAGCCCGGAACGAGGCCATCATGAAGTCGCCCCATCCACTGCGCCGCACCCTGCAACTCAACATGAAGAGGGCCCTGCCCGGCCGGAACGTGTCCTCATGGACGGAGTTCCTGGGAGCAGTGCAGACGGCAGTCTGAGCCGGAACATCCGAAGTGCCTCGAAGATCGCCAGAACGTCGCCAACCGCCGGATCGCTGAACCCTCGGTGAGGACGACGACCAAGACGACGGGTCCGGGAGCCTCGGCGTGTTTGTGGGGTTGACCTGCGGATTCCTGCCCTGCGGCCAATCCACGCATAGTCCACAGCACCTGACATACAGCCGCTCCGAGCGGCACACGCCTGCACATACGCGAAGACCCCGTCTCAGCGAAAGCGCTGATGGCGGGGTCTTTGGGCACCTGAATCAAGGTGCCCCCGGCAGGATTCGAACCTGCGCACACGGCTCCGGAGGGCCCTTGGGTCTGGGACGACGTGGCAGGTGGTGTCCTTGCCGCTGGTAGAGCAGGCGAGCCCAGTCCGCAAATAGTCCACAGGGTTGCTGCCACCGCTTCGTAGGTTCAAGGGCTTCAGATCTCGAAGTCAGCGCCGGCCGACGTCTCCACGGCCGCCCCGCGCGTTGTTGACCTCGTCAGGGCCCTCCTGGTTGTGCCAGCGCGCGCCTTCAGATGAATCGAGTCGATCCCGACGTGGACGAGCCTCGCAAAGGCTGAGCCCAGGCGATCGGTGTGCCTCGGGGCTGCATCTGGATCGTTCTCCCTGATGTGTCGGAGCCCGTCGATAGGATGTGCCGAGTTTCTCAGCCTCTTCCCCAGACTAGGAGAACTATCCGTCGTGTCAGTCCTGTCCAGCTTCGTGTGGAGCGTCGCCGACACTCTGCGAGGCCCCTACGCCGAGGCCGAGTACGGCTCGGTCATCCTCCCCTTCACGGTACTGCGTCGCCTCGAGTGCGTGATGGCCCCGCACCGCGATGTGATGGCCGAGATCGTGGCCCAGTACCCGGGGGAACAGCAGCGGCGCACCCACTTGAAGCTCAAGACCCGCGCCACGGACAGCACGGGGCTGTCGTTCTGGACGACGAGCGACTACACGCTGAAGAAGGCACTGCAGGACCCGAACAACCTGGCCGCGAACCTCATCGACTACGTCGGCGGGTTCTCCGCGAACCTTGACGTGTTCAAGTCCTTCGACTTCGAGAACGTGATCCGCACGCTCGACGCTCGTGACCGCCTCGCCCAGGTGGCCCGTCACTTCGAGAAGCTCGATCTGTCGCCGGACGCGGTGTCCAACGCCGACATGGGCGACCTGTTCGAGAATCTCATCTACCGGTTCGCGGAGTCCGCCAATGACGGTGCAGGCCAGTTCTACACGCCGCGCGACGTCGTCCGTCTCCTCGTCGACCTGGTCTACGCGGAGGACACCGATGCCCTGCGCGGCCGAGGCACGGTGCGGTCGATCTACGACCCGACTGTTGGCACCGGCGGTATGCTCACGGTCGCCAATGAGCACCTGCGCGGGCTCAACCCTGATGCCTCTACGGCCCTTTTTGGTCAGGAGATCAACCCGCGCACGTACGCCATCTGCAAGGCGGACCTCCTCATTACCGGGCAGGATGCGTCAAACGTCCGCCAGGGGGACACGCTTGTTGTCGACCGCTTCGACGACCGTCGCTTCGACTACGTCCTTTCCAACCCGCCGTTTGGGACTGACTGGAAGGCCGTCGAGTCCGACGTCAAGAAGGAGCATGCCCGCGGCGGTCAAGGACGGTTCGCGCCGGGACTTCCTGCTGTTGGCGACGCGGCAATGCTGTTCCTGCTGCACGTGGCATCAAAGATGCGAGACGTCGACGAGACCGGCCGCGGTGGCAAGGCTGGGATCGTCTTGAACGGCTCGCCGCTCTTTAACGGGGGAGCGGGCTCCGGGCCCTCGGACATCCGTGGCCACATGCTTGAGAACGATCTGGTCGAGGCCATCGTCGCGCTGCCAAACGACATGTTCTACAACACCGGCATCGCCACCTACCTGTGGGTTCTGTCGAATGCCAAGCCGGCCGAGCGCAAGGGCCGCATCCAGCTGATCGATGCGACCGGGTTGGGGTCGAAGCTACGCAAGTCGATTGGCTCCAAGCGCGTCGAGGTCGCCGACAAGGACCGCGAGGCGATCGTGCGCGCCTTCGCTGGGACACAGAGTGATGGCGACGAAGTCACGGTGCCGACCAAGATTTTCGACAACCGGGACTTCGCGTACTGGACCGTCACTGTCGAGCGCCCGCTGCAGCTCCGCTTCGAGTGCACACCGGAGACCATCGAAGTGGTCGCTGAGCACAAGAAGCTCGGCCAGATCGTCGGCCTGGCCGAGGCTTTGGAGTCGTTCGGCGACGAGCCGTACCTGAACCGCGAGAAGTTCAACCGCGAGCTCGGCAAGCACCTCGGTAACCACGGCGTGCTGCTGACTGCGGCGCAGCGTAAAACGCTGTGGCAGACCATCGGAGTCCACGACGAGGCAGCCGACATTTGCCTGCACACCTCGGGTGCGCGCAAGGGTGAGCCGGAACCCGACCCGGCGCTGCGGGACACGGAGAATGTCCCGTTCGGCTGGGGCGAGCACGCCAAAACTCATGAGGCGCTCGAAGAAACGGTGCAGGCCTACTTCGACGCCGAGGTGAAACCGCACGTCGACAATGCCTGGATCGACTGGGACAAGACCAAGATCGGCTACGAGATCCCCTTCACCCGCCATTTCTACACCTACGAGCCGCCCCGATCGCTCGCGGAGATCGATACGGACCTTGAGCGTGTCGTCGGCGAGATTATGACCCTGCTGCGTGAGGTGGAGGGATGAGTAACGCGTCGGGAGCGCCGGGGAATGGTGGGTACCCTGAACTGCCACCGTCGTGGAGGCGTGTTCGGGTCAAGTCGGTCTCGCGCAGAGTGACTGATGGCGCACACATCTCACCGCAAACGGAGGGTGGAGTCTTCGACTTCGTCTCAACTCGGGACGTGAAGAATGGGACGATCGACTTCGCTGGGTCGTTGAAGACCAGCCCCGATACGTATGCGTACATGGTCCGCACAGGGTGCCGTCCTAAGCGTGGCGATGTGCTCTTTTCCAAAGATGGATCAATTGGGACCACAGCCCTAGTCGTCGACGACCGCAACTTCGTCGTCGCTTCATCGCTCATCATCGTCTCGCCAGATCAACGACGAATGACATCTCGGTTCCTGAATTTCGTTTTTTCTTCTCGGCCGGTTGCGGAGCAGGCCCGCAACTTTACCCGAGGAGCAGGCCTCCCACGGATCTCCGTTGCCAATCTGGCTCGCATCGAACTCCCGTGTCCGCCGCTTGATGAGCAGCGCGCTATCGCCGACTACCTGGATCACGAGACGGCCCAGGTTGATGCGCTTGTGGCGAAGCAGGAGGAGTTGATTGGGCTGCTGCGGGAGCGGCAGAAGACGGCAGTCAAAGTCGCAACCGGATGGGGACATTCGCTTCCGGATACCTGGACGTCTGTCCGCCTGTCGCACCTGTTCAGTGCGACTGGAAGCGGAACAACCCCCGCGAACGAAGACATTCTCGACGCGGCCGCGGGTGACGTTGCATGGGTAACCACGAGCGAACTGCGCGAGAGGCAGATTAATAGCACGCAGCGAGCCGTCTCCCTTTCGATAGTGAAGAAGTACTCGGCACTCAAGGTGTACCCCGCAGGAACCCTCCTGATAGCGATGTATGGAGCGACGATTGGACGCACAGGTATCCTTGGAGTGCCTGCTGCAACGAATCAAGCTTGCTGTGCGTTGGTCGGTCCTATTGGAACGTCGGTTGAGTTCGTGGAATACAGCCTCCAAGCGGCACGGGAGTGGCTCCTGCTCGAAGCATCTGGCGGGGGCCAGCCGAACATCAACCAGGACAAGGTGAGGGCCTTCCGGATTCCCGTTCCTCCACTCGATGAGCAGCGCGCGATCGTCGCGCACATCAACGAACAGACCTCGCGAATCGACGCCCTCATTGCCAAGGCCGAGGAGCACATCGCCCTGGCTAAAGAGCGGCGTTCGGCGCTGATCACGGCGGCGGTGACGGGACAGATCGACGTACGTACTGCACGGATGGCGGGGTGAGGGCCATGGCAGCACCTGACGGGACCCGTGAGGAGGCGTTCGAGACCGAGATCGCCGAGTACCTGGCCGCGCACGGCTGGGAGTACAGCAAGAGCGACGAAGGCTATGACGTCGAGCGGGCGATTTGGCCTGAGGACGTGCACTGGTGGCTGTCCGAGACTCAGCCGGACGAGTACGCCAAGGTCGTCCGCGTCGGAACGGGTGCTGAAACTGCGGACCGCGAGGCGCTCCTCGCATCCCTCGTGGCTCGACTGGATACGCCGATGAGCTCAGGTGGGGGCACGCTCAATGTGCTGCGCCGAAAGGTCTCCCACACCCGGGGAGCGACCGCGCACTTGCGGATGTGCCAGTTCAAGCCGGCCACGACACTGAACCGGGACGTCACCGAGCACTACCGGAAGGTGCGCTTGCGGGTGGCCCGGCAGGTGCACTTCTCCCCTAAGCGTGGAGACTCCCGGTCGATCGATCTGGTGTTTTTCGTCAATGGCCTGCCGGTGGGTACCTGCGAGCTGAAGTCGTTCTTCAAGCAGAAGTGGCGCACCGCGATCAGCCAGTACCGCAACGACCGGAACCCGGCAGGGCAGCCGCTGCTCGGGTTTGGCACCCGTGCCCTGGTCCACTTCGCCGTTGACGACGACCAGGTCCACATGACGACGAAGCTGGCCGGGGAGAAAACCTATTTCCTGCCCTTCAACCGCGGCCACGAGGTCTCCGGCGCGGCGGGGAACCCGCCGAACCCGGATGGTTCTTCGACGTCTTACCTGTGGGAAGAGGTGCTGCAGCGCGATAATTGGCTGGCCATCCTCGGGTCGCAGATGTTCCTAAAGACCGAGGCCGACGAAGACCCCGTCACCGGCAAGATCAAGCGGTCGACGGCGCTGATGTTCCCGCGCTACCACCAGTGGCGCGCGGTGACGAAGCTCGTCGACTCGATAACCGAGGAGGGCCCCGGTCGCCGGTACTTGATCGAGCACTCGGCGGGATCAGGCAAGACGAACACAATCGCCTGGACAGCGCACTGTCTCGCCCGGCTCCATGATCAGGCGAACGAGAAGGTGTTCGACAAGGTCCTGATCGTCTCCGACCGCAGAGTCCTCGACGCTCAGCTTCAGCAGGCGGTCGAGCAGGTCGATGACACGGTCGGCACTGTTGCGGTCATCGACTCCGCGGCCGTGCGCCGATCTGGTGGCTCGAAGTCCCGTGCGCTACTGGACGCGCTGACCGGCTCGGCTCTGATCGTGGTCGTCACGATCCAGACGTTCCCCTATGTCAAGGGTCTCCTGGAGAGGACGCTGGGTGATCGGAACTTCGCGGTGATCGTCGACGAGGCGCACACCTCCCAGTCAGGTAAGACGGCTGCCGATCTGAAGAAGGTCCTCACCGAGGGCAGCCAGGTCACCGACGAGGACGAGGTCGACAGTCAGGACGTCGTCAACCAGGTCGTGGAGGCCGATGCTGCTCGCGAGCAGCAGATCGCTGCCGAGACCGCAGCGCGCGCCGGGGCTCAGAACGTGTCCCTGTTGGCGTTCACGGCGACGCCCAAGACGAAGACGAAGACGCTCTTCGGACGAGAGAACGATGAGGGGAAACCGGTCTCTTTCGACGTGTACTCGATGCGGCAGGCTATCGAGGAGGGTTTCATCCTCGATGTGCTACGCGGCTACCAGACGTACAAGACGGCGTTCGAGATCGAAAAGCGCGGCGAGAGTGGCGTCGCCACTGGCATTACTGGAGGAGACGGAACCGACGATGATGCGGACCGTCTCGTCGATCCAAAGGTCGCGTCGCGCAAGATCATGCGGTTCGCGAACCTGCACCCGACGAACGTGGGGCAGAAGGTCGAGCTTATCGTCGAGCACTTCCGCGCAAATGTGGCCCACCTACTTGACGGGCACGCTAAGGCCATGGTCGTAACCGACTCGAGGCAGGCCGCCGTCCGCTACAAGATCGAGACGGACAAGTACCTTGCTCAGAAGGGGTACGGATACCAGTCCATCGTGGCGTTCAGCGACAAGATCAGCGACGATGAGTACGGGCTCAGCGACGTCACCGAAGCTTCGATGAATCCGGGCCTAGGATCGGATCTGGCCAGGGAGTTCCGTCGGCCGGAGTACCGGCTCATGCTGGTTGCCGATAAGTTCCAGACTGGCTTCGATCAGCCGCTGCTGTGCGCCATGTACGTGGACAAGCGGTTGCCCGATGTGCATGCGGTGCAGACGCTGTCCCGGCTCAACCGCACCTACCGAACGCCTTCGGGTGAGGTGAAGGACCGCACGTTTGTGCTCGACTTCGTCAACAACCCCGAAGAGATCCGCCAGGCGTTTCTGACCTACTACCTCGAGGCGCACGTCGAGACAGCGACGGACCCGAACCTCGTTCACCGGCTCGCGACCAAACTGGCCCAGGCAAGGATCTACACGCCGGCGGACGTGGAGCGCTACGCCGAGGCGTGGTGGGCTCCGACCCAGTCCCATGCCGCTCTCGCAGCTGCCGTGACGCCGGCGCGTGATGAGTTCGTGAACCGATGGACGGACGCGAACTCGCAGCAGGACAGTCAGGCGCTCGACGAGTTGCGGACCTTTCGGAAGGACTGCGGCTCTTATGTGCGTGTGTATGACTTCATGTCCCAGGTTGTCGACTATGGCACCAGTGATCTGGAGAAGCTCTCGGAGTTCCTGCGCCAGCTGACGCGTCTACTGCCCTCGGAGGAGGCCGGGGGAGACGTCGACGTGTCAGGGCTCGAGCTGCGACGGGTTCGTCAGATCGATCAGGGGAAGGCCGACATCGCCCTGTCCGGTGACCAGGACACACCCGGCCTGCGCGGCATCACCGGGGTCGGCTCCGGCGTTTCACGCCAGGACCCGCAGCGAGAGTTGCTTTCAAAGGTTGTCGCCCGGATCAACGCGTTGTTCGGTGCCGAGTTCGCCGACCCACAGATCGAGGGGTTTGTCATCGCTGCCGCCGGCATGGCCGAGGAGGATCCCCGCATCGCTGAACAGATTGACCACAACGCTGTCGATCAGTTCCTGGCGTCTCCGGATCTTCGAGAGACGCTCACCGACGCGGCGGTCTTGAACGAAGGCGCATTCGGCAAGCTCACCGGTGCACTCACCGGCGAGAACGAGCGCGCCGACGAGTTCGTCCGCCTCATCGGCGCTTACTTGTATCAGTCGCGCCGACTTCGAACGGTGGATGAGGCGGCCGCCGAAGACGTCGATGCGTCGGATGAGCTCCGGTGAGTGTGGTGCCAGTGAGAACCGAACCCAGCATCCGGCGGTCGAGTATCTACTTACGAATAAAAGCGAGAACTCGGCTTTCACCGCTGCCCGGTGACGGAGCTTCAGTTCTCGTTTTTATGTCCAGTGGTGGGGATTGGTTTTCTTGTCCTCGGTGCCTCTGCACACCACCACCGGCTTGACCCACCACTCACCTCAGACCCCGTCCCGTACGCCGTCGACCCACACATCGTGGAGCGGGCGTGGGGGGGGGGGGGGGGGGGGGGGGGGGGGGGGGGGGGGGGGGGGGGGGGGGGGGGGGGGGGGGGGGGGGGGGGGGGGGGGGGGGGGGG
>NZ_JBWKCC010000059.1:0-12492 GCF_056436655.1 Streptomyces sp. NPDC043427
CGTACAACAACGACAACAGGGCCTCCGGGAACCGCTCGGAATGGGGTCGCACCCCCGAGCTACCAGGAGGCCCTGCCTTCATGCGCGTCCCGCCGAAAGATCACCCGACCAGGAACCCTGTTCGATCCACACGTTCCAAGATCGGTTGAGATACGGCTTCTCAGATGGCGGCGGGGCCGGAAGTGGGGTGAGATGCCGCTGAACGCGGACAGGAACCGCTGTGCTCCGCCCACGGAGCGGAAGTTTTTCATCGCCCGTTCGCGTTGCCTGGTGGGCTGGTGGCTGTTCTCGGCCCGGTTGTTCAGGTACTTCGACTGTCGGTGCTCGACGCAGGGCATGACCTCGCGGCGGGCGGCGCCGTAGGAGCGGAGCTTGTCGGTGACGATCACCCGCGGCACCGTTCGGCTCTTCTTCATCAGCCTGCGGAAGAAACGCCTGGCCGCAGCCTTGTCCCGGCGGCTCTGCACCAGGATGTCCAGGACGTTGCCGTCCTGGTCGACGGCCCGCCACAGGTACTGCAACCGCCCGTTGATCTTGATGAAGACCTCGTCCAGGTGCCATGTGTCACCCGGCTGGGGCTGTCGGCGGCGCAGCGCGCCTGCGTAGGTCTGCCCGAACTTGGCGCACCAGCGGCGCACCGTCTCGTAGGAGACGACGATCCCGCGCTCGAGCATGAGCTCTTCCACCTCGCGAAACGACAGCGGGAAACGGAAGTACAGCCACACACAGTAGGAGATGACCTCGACCGGGTACCGGTGCCCCTTGTACAACAGCGACGCACTCCCCACGGACGACCCCTCCCAACCTGATCGACCCGAAGATCATCCCACCGGTCAGCCAACGTGACAGTGCCCTTCGAGGTGCTCCTGCGCCCTGGCGTCTGCGAGGTCTGCGGCGAACCGCCCAAAGCACACACCTGGGAGTTCGACTCCCTCACCGGCCAGCGCCGCTCCGCCGGCTGACCGGCGCCCGGCGATGTCGCCCCGCTCGCGACAACTACCCGCCAGCTACATTTCCCTTCGGGCAGCGGAAGGAGTCCGGGGCCAAGATCCGCGTGGATTCAAGGAAACCGAGGCCCTTCAGCCTGAACCCACGGGTCCACCGGTCTGCTTTAGGTCGGTGCATCCGTGGGCTCGGTTGAAACACGAGGATGCTGTGCAAGCCGAAGAGCTTCGGCCGTGACATCGGCGTCGACCTGCGCCTGTGTTCTGTCGCCGTATTCGAGGACGTCGTAGTCGTCGTCCAGGTTGGCGAGTTGTTCGACCAAGGGGAGCTCGTGCCCAAAACGATGGTGGATCCGGAAGGCCAGCTCGCGTGGTGTCAGCTCACCGGCCAGCATCCGGGCGGCAAGTGCTCGCGCGGCGGCTTCCTGTCCGGCAACGCTGCCCGCTGGGTGGAAGGTTAGGCCCAATTCGTCGAACTGCTGGTTCGGTCGACGGCATCTGTCCATGATCTCGTCTGTGGGCGCTGTCACGTTGTTGGGTGGGTAGGTGTCTGATGGTGCGTCGTGGTGTGGTGGAGCGTGGTTGCGGGCCTGTGGTCAGGCCGTGGCGGCGAGGCCGGTGACTCCGGTGATGTGCTCTCAGATTGCGAAGCGGACGGTCATCTCGGCGCGGTAGGGGCATCAGATGGCGGCGGGGCCGGAAGTGGGGCGAGATGCCGCTGAACGCGAACAGGAACCACTGCGCTCCGCCCACGGAGCGGAAGCCTTTCATCGCCCGTTCGCGCTGCCTGGTGGGCTGGTGGCTGTTCTCCGCCCGGTTGTTCAGGCCCTTGTGGGAGCGGTGTTCGACGGAGGGCATAACCTCGTGGTGGGCCGCGCCGTAGGAGCGGAGCTTGTCGGTGACGATCACCCGCGGCACCACACCCGTCCTCCTCAGCAGGCGGCGGAAGAAACGCCTGGCCGCGGCCTTGTCCCGGCGGTTCTGCACCAGGATGTCCAGGACGTTGCCGTTCTGGTCGACGGCCCGCCACAGGTACTGCAACCGCCCGTTGATCTTGATGAAGATCGTCCAGGTGCCACTTGTCACCAGGCCGAGGCTGCCGGCGGCGCAGCGCGCCTGCGTACGACTGCCCGAACTTGGCGCACCAGCGGCGGACCGTCTCGTAGGAGACGGTCACGCCGCGCTCGAGCATCAGCTCCTCGACCTCGCGGAACGACAGAGGGAAGCGGAAGTACAGCCACACGCAATGGGAGATGACCTCGACCGGATACCGGTGCCCCTTGTACGACAGCGACCCGCTCCCCACGAACGACCCCTCCCCGCCTGATCAACCAGGAGATCATCCCACCGCTCAGCTAACGTGACGGTGCCCGCGGCCGCGCTCGAGGACGCCCGGCTGCAGCAGCACCTCGACCGCGACCGCGTGGACCTGGCCGACGACGAACGCGGCCCGGCCGAAGTCGGCGAGTGGGAGCGCATCGCGCAGCTGCTCGCCACCACCGGCAGGACGTACGACCCGGAAGGCGACGCCGTCGTCTGAGGTCGCCCGGAGTTGAGGGATCGCCAGCTCTATGACTTGATCCAACGCTATGGATCGCTCAGCTCAATCGATTACTCATTCGAGTGAATGGCAACACCAGACTCGGAGAGTTTGGGACCATGTGGTATTGGCGATACATGGGAACAAACAATGAACAAACGCCAAACCGCAAAGCAGAGGAGACGTCCCGCCTCAAGACCGAACACATTTACCGAATGGCCACTTTCATCGTCGGCCTGACTGGAATTGCGGGATTTGTTGCATTCGTAACCCTTTCATTGCTCTATGATGAATTCTACGAGAATTTCGGCATCCTCCCTTCCGATGTAGGGCTCGACTACTCTCAAACATTGTTCCGCTCGTGGGGCTTCATTATTCTTGCGGTAATTTCACTAGCCCTAACAGCCATCCTGGTATTTGTCGCCTCTTCTCTACTTCGACGTCACCGTCGGCGTAAATCGAAAAAGGCAGCTAAGGCGAAAGGTGCCGACCAGCCCGAAGGTGCCGATGAGCTGGAGGAGCGAGAACGCAGATTCTCTCGCATCCTGAAGTGGCAAGCAATCGCCATGATCGTAGCGATCTTGGTCGAAATCGCCGCACTTGGGGGATGGCTTGGTGTGAAGAAAATCGACCAGCGGATCGAGCAGCGGAGGGTGAAGGGGCAACTGGGCGGTGAAGTTAGTCCCATCCGTTTTCAGAACCTGCTAGTAATGGACATCTCCGCTCACGAAGTAGAGAGCCTTACGCGCACATCCGATGGACGAGAAATTTCGGAGCTCGCAAAACGGAAGTTACTCTACCTCGGCACTAAGGAAGGAATCTATATTCTTTACGACGTAAAGAATGGGTGCATCGTAAAGCTTTCGGCTGGCGGTTCTGTGCTTCGACTTAAGGCGAATGGGTTTAAATGACCTATTTGACCTCACTCCGCCGTTACAGAACGCACCGGACGCCGACTACTGTAGCTGGACCGTATCCAGTGAAGGGGCACTGTCAACTTTGACGTACCGTCAGATGATCACAAAGGTGATTTGCAATCTTCACCTCTGATTCCGCGAATGAGGCGCCGAATCGACCTGCCGGAGGGAGGATCCGATTGGGGTTTCCCTTCTTGATCATCTGATGCCCAGTCAGTTGACAGTGCCGTCGCCCGGCAGCCCGTCACCGTGCCCGGCGCCGCGAACGTCGACCGGCCGAACGGTAAGCCCAGCTACGACAGCAACTAGTCGAGGATGCCGAGGGCCGTGTCCGGTCGGCAGTGGACGCAGGCGGGCACCTGCTGGCGCAGCGCTTCCAGCGCCTGCTGCCGGGTGACCGGACGGCACCGGCCGCTCTTGGCCGCTGCCCAGCACTCACCGGTGTGCACGGCGTCGACGTTCGCACGGTTGAGCCCGTGCTGGATCAGCCACTCGGGAGGAGGCGGCCGCCTCTCCTCCCCCCCGTCGCCGTTCTGCCTCGCGCCGCTCTTCCACTGCGATCCATCCGTCGATCTGGGCGAGGGCCGCCGTCGCCTGCTGGAGTACCACCCGCCTGGCAAAGCGGAGCAACTGGAGCCGCGACGGTTCTTCGCTCACGTGTTCGATTATAGGGGGGGTGTGTTACTGATCAGCTCGCTGCCGTGCTGTGCTGTGTCAGCGAGTGTTGATCATTGCCGTCAAAGGTTGATGATCAGTACGTTCGTGCCAACGAAGTTTGAGTATCACGACCTACCGAGGGCGGTGAGTCACTCTTGCGCGAGCACCGAGTCCGCCGACGGAGGTCTGTCCAACCCGCATCGAAGGTGTTCGGCAGTCTGGATCCGAACATCGAGTTGGCCGCGCAAGCCGGCGATCCGGTGGCGGTGCGGGTCGTGAGTCAGTATCTATCCGCGGTTTCCCGGCGCGCGAGCGATCTGGCCGGGCAGATGTTGTTCAGCGCAGCTGAGGCGGGAGATCCGGAGGCGATGTACCGCGAGGCCAACTACCAGCACAAGAGTGGCGGGCGGGATGCCTGGGAGATCTGGTTGGAGCGCGCCGCAGAGGCGGGCTGGCCTGCGGCGATTAAGGACAAGATCCGCTACAGCACCAGCGAGGACCAGCGTGAGTTCTGGCTCCGTCGGGCTGCCCAAGGCGGCGATCCGCCCTCACGCCGTTTGACCGAAGCCGAGCAGTCCATGAGGCCGCAGGCCCAATTAGACCCGTGGACCGCAAAACACTTGGCCGAGATCCTCGAAGAGCTCGGGCAGGCCAAGAACGCGGCCAAGTGGCGTGCGCGGGCCTTCGCGCCGCGCGAGTCCAGAGCACCGGTCCGGGCGTCCAAGGAGGGACGAGGTCCAACATCGGAGGTGTTCGGCAGTCTGGATCGGAACATCGGGTTGGCCGCGCAAGCCGGCGATCCGGTGGCGGTGCGGGTCGTGAGTCAGTATCTATCCGCGGTTTCCCGGCGCGCGAGCGATCTGGCCGGGCAGATGTTGTTCAGCGCAGCTGAGGCGGGAGATCCGGAGGCGATGTACCGCGAGGCCAACTACCAGCACAAGAGTGGCGGGCGGGATGCCTGGGAGATCTGGTTGGAGCGCGCCGCAGAGGCGGGCTGGCCTGCGGCGATTAAGGACAAGATCCGCTACAGCACCAGCGAGGACCAGCGTGAGTTCTGGCTTCGACAGTCTGCCCGAGTCGGCGATCCATCCTCAATGCTCGTCCTCGCCGACCTGCTGCTGGAGAGGGAGCAGGTAACCGAAGCGGAACACTGGTACCGAGCCGCCGTGGGCGTGGGATACGTGCCCGCCAGCTATCGCCTCGCCTCCCTTCTGATCGGGCAGGGCCGTTTGACCGAAGCCGAGCAGTGCGTGAGGCCGCAGGCCCGAGCAGGCTCGTCGATGGCTCAAGAGCAATTGGCCGAGATCCTCGAAAAGCTCGGTCGGGCCAAGAAGGCCGCCAAGTGGCGTGCGCGGGCCTCCGCGCCGCGCGAGTCGCAAGCACCGGGGGCGGCAGGCGGGCTCGGCATTGCAGAAGTCGCGACGACAGCGCTGGTCACCACCGCCATCGTGCCATTCGTCCAAGCCCTCGCGGCCAAGGTCGCCGACGATGCTTACGGGCAGGCCCGCCAGCTGGTCCGTCGGCTCCTGCGTAAGCCCATGCGCACCGCGGGCGCTGAACCGGGCCTTGCCATCCTCCAGGATCCTGATACGGGCATCACACTCTTCCTCTGGTCGAATGCGTCGGACGAGGCGCTGCGGGCTCTCTCGTCACTCGACCTGGGCGAGCTGACGCTCCGTAGGCCGGATCAGGGACGGGTTCACCTGGTGTGGCACCCGGCATCCGGCACGTGGCGCATCCGCGGCTCTTGACTCAGGCACAGCCACAGGGACCTACCAGATCTGCCTTGGCACGTCGAGGCCATCCGGCTGAAGAACGAGCCAGTAGACCGGCCGTATGCGTGGCCCAGTGATCCGCACCACTCAAACCTCGATGGCACGGATTCGAGGTTCGTTGTCACAGGACACGTGCGGCGAGACTGGCGAACTCCTGCAGACCGCTCTTGGGGTGCATGTACACGTAGCGCTCGGCCGCGTGGACCTGCACAGTGTTGAGGCGGTCGACGAGGGCTCCGGGGACAGGGCCCATGACGTTCTCCGGGCCAAGAGCCAGCAGGTGCCTTGGGCCGATGGGAAGTACGAGGGTGTGAGCGTCCCCGAAGGCCATGCCGTACGTGGTGGTGCTTCCTTCCGTGCGTATGGTCACTGCCGTGTTGTCGCCGATGAGGAACTGCCCCGTTTCGGGCATGAGCACTTCCACCCCCCACGTCGAGGCCATGGCCCGCATTTTGTAGAACGTGTCCTCGATGCTGGAGCGGAAGAGCTTGCCGCTCTCGTGGTCGCGGACGACCGAGGACTGTTCGATGAGACGCTCGGCGAAGGCGCCCAGGGGACCCGGGCCTGACAGATGCAGACCCGTCTCACGCAGTGCTTCGCGGCGCAGTTGCTCCGGAAAATTGCTGATCAGCTTGCCGACTAGACCTGCACGGCTGCGCTCGAAGGCGCCGGTGTGCACATCGCGGTAGTGGTGGGACCGGACGAAGTGGAGCACGACCAGGTCGCGCAGCGTCGCGACGTGAAGCGGGTCGGCGAACGGAGTGCCGGCATGGGCGCTGTCACGTTGCTGGGTGGGTAGGTGTCTGATGGGCACTGTCAACTTTGACGTACCGTCAGATGATCATATAGGTGATTTGCAATCTTCACCTCTGATTCCGCGAATGAGGCGCCGAATCGACCTGCCGGAGGGAGGATCCGATTGGGGTTCTCCTTCTTGATCATCTGACGCCCAGTCAAAGTTGACAGTGCCACCAGCACAGCTACGAACTCCAGGGATGAGCAGCGATCTCATTCCGCGAGAGCCGCACCCGCCGTCGGTGGCGCGGCGCACCCGGTTCGAGCCCGGCACCCAGCTGTCCGGCTCGGACTCTGCGGTCTTGGCGAGGTAATCCCTGGCCATGGACGAGGAACTGCGGGACGGTGTACGGCTGGTAGGCGAAGCCGAGCCCGAGCAGCCCGTCCTCCGGCAAGGACGTACAACGTGCCCGTCATGCAGGCCGAGCATCAGCATCCGGCCGCCGAGATCGGTCTGCTCGCCGACGTACCGGCGCGCGCTGGCGTCGGTACCGACGCAAACGATCCGGCCCGCGCGGATCGCGACGGTCTTCCGGATCCTGTCGCGGGCGTCCACGGTCCAGACATGACCGTTGAGCAAGACGGTGTCAGCAGGCAGCACGTCAGGCGGGCTGCGGCGTGTCCCACCCACCGACGCCACCGGGCCGACGCCGCGTCAGGCGAGCGCCGAGGTCGAGGCCGAGGCCCCCAGGAAGTCCCTGCGCAACGGCATGCCGGACCGGCCGTCACCGCCGGTCCTGACCGCCAGCACCTGGTTGACGCCCATTGTGTTGGTCTCGAACCCGACCGCCGACGCCGCCATATACAGGCGCCACACCCGCGCCCGCCCGGGCGAGGTCAGCTTGACCGCCTCGTCCCAGTGCGCTTCGAGGTTGGCCACCCACTCACGTAGCGTGAGGGCATAGTGCTCGCGCAGGGACTCGACGTCGCGCACCTCGAAGCCCGCTTCCTCCAGCAGCGACACGGTGGAGCCTATGGGAGCCAGCTCGCCGTCGGGGAAGACGTACCGGTCGATGAAGGGGTCCATCCGGTACTTCCCTTCGTCCCGCACAGGACGCCGCGATATCTGGTGGTTGAGCAACCTCCCGCCGGGCTTCAGCAGTTGATGCAGGATGTCCGCGTACTCTCGGTACCGCTTCCCGCCCACGTGCTCGGCCATACCGATCGAGGAGATCGCGTCGAAGGGGGAGTCGTCGATCTGGCGATAGTCCTGCACCCTGATCTCCACCAGGTGCTCAAGCCCCGCCGCGGCAACACGCTCACGAGCCAGTGCCGCCTGCTCGTCCGAGATGGTGACCCCTACGACCTGTACGCCGTAGCGTTCGGCCGCGTGCATGGCCATCGAGCCCCAGCCGCAGCCCACGTCCAGCAGCCGCTGCCCCTTGCGCAGGGCGAGCTTGCGGCAGACCAGGTCCAGTTTGGCCTCCTGGGCCTGCTCCAGAGTGTTGTCGGAGCCGGAGGACGGGTCGCCCTGCCAGTAGGCACAGGAGTAGACGAGCGAGGGGCCCAGGACCAGGGCGTAGAAGTCGTTGCCCACGTCGTAGTGGTGACTGATGGCCGCCTTGTCACGACGCAGGCTGTGCGCGGGACCGCGACGGCGCACGACCTCCTCGGCGGGCGGTGCCGGCGGGAGCACGACCCCCGCGAGGCCGAGCGTCCGGCTCACGGCACGCAGGCTGTCGGGTGTGGTCAGCACGCTCAGCGCTCTGCGGAGCGCCGCCGTGCGGCTGCCGGACTCCTCCCGTTCCCACAGCAGCGTCGAGATTCGCTTCAGAAGCTCGTACAGGTCGCCGTCGACTTCGAGGTCTCCGGCCACCCAGGCGCGGGCGAGTCCCAGCTCGCCGGGCCGCCACAGCAGGCGCCGCAGGGCTTCGCGGTCGCGCAGGACGAAGGACGGCCCGTCCTTGGGGCCGGCCGTGCTGCCGTCCCAGAGGCGGATTCCCACGGGCAGGGGGATACCCAGCGCCTGTTCACTGAAGCGGGCCAGAACTGCTGCGGCTGGTTCGGTCATGTGAAACCTCTCAGTTCAAAACGTGGGCCTTCTCCACCGGCCCCACATCGGTCAGCAGCTGGTGGACGTAGGAGCGGGGGATGGAGAACACCCTTGTGTGACCGTGCCCGTCGCGCTGTGCCTTGCGCAGCAGGGCGAGCCCGGCCTTTGGGCTGCCCGGTCGTCCGTAGCCGGGCAGCAGGCCGCCCGCGACATCGCGGGCGGCCTGCTGTCGTACGGGATCTGCTGACTGACCGTCAGCTCTCGTTGGTCGTACGGCGCCTGCGCGCGAAGTAGACCGCGGCGCTGCCGGCCGCCACGACGGCGAGACCGGCACCCGCGAGGACGGGGGTGCTGCTCGACGCGCCGGTTTCGGCGAGGTCTCCGTTCGTGGACGGCTGGTTCGCCTCCGTGTCGCCGCCGGTGCCGCTGCCGCCGCCCGTGCCGGTGCCGGGCTCGGGCGTGGCCGAGTCGTCAGGGGTGGGGGTCGGGGACGGACTCGCACCGGGCACGTCGGTGTCGGCGAGCTGCGCCGCGAAGGCGCCGGCGATCAGCTTGTGGCCGTCGGCGTTGGGGTGGGGGTCCTTCTTCGCGCACGCCCAGGTCAGCTCGCAGATCTTGGCCACGTTGGCCGGCACCTCACCCACGCCGGGCACGTTGACCTGGGTGGTGAAGTCGTCCGAGGAGAAGGCCCCGGCCAGGTCCGCCACCTTGAAGCCGGTGGGCTTGTACACCTGGGTGATGCCCGTGTTGGCGGCCTCGACCAGGGGTGCCGACTCCTTGGCGCCCTGCTGACCGGAGGCGCCGAGCAGCCAGGTCGCCAGGAACGGGTTGTAGTACGTCGAGCCCACGAACTGGGTGTTCTTCGTGCCCGCCTTGCGGAGGGTGCCCGCGATCTGGGCGATGTTCTTCGCCATGCTCTGGCTGGTGCTGTTCAGGCAGGCCCCGTCGAGAGTGCCGGCCGGGCTGACGCATCCCTGGATGATGTCGTTGGCGCCCACGCTGAGAGTCACGTAAGCGACCTTGCCGTGGTGCTGGGCCATGGCCTGCAGGGCGGCGTCCAGTTGGGACTTGGCGTGCGGGTAGTCGCACTCTCCGCCCTTGATCAGGGACTCGGTGGTCTCACCGGTGCAGCCCAGGCGTATGTGCTTCAGCCCGGGGGTGCGCTGCTTGAGTTGCGCGTAGAGCTGGTCGGTGTAGGCGAGGTCGGTGTCCTTGTCGACGTCCGGCTGGTAGCCGGTGGCCAGGGAGTCGCCGAGCGAGATGTAGTACGTGGCGTCCTTGGCGCCGGTGTCCTCGGCGGCGGTGGCAAGTCCGGGCGTGCCCAGCACGATCGTCGCGGCGGCGATGGCCAGCCGGGGGCCGACACTCTGAAGGGGTCTCATCACTTGTGTGTGCGCTTTCCAGTTATTGGGGGGGTGCATGCCCGAAGGCGTGGCGTGAAGCGAGGCTGGGTGCGGTGGAACTCAGCCGATACGGTTTCCGGGCACCAGAAGAAGGCCTTGGTGAAGGCGCGGGGGGATTCATGCCTCCGTGAGCTGCGTGATCTACCCGACTTCACATCGGAGGCGTGGGCGTCAATTTAGCAAGGTGGTGACCGACTTGGCTACGGAAGACTGACAAAGTAATGGTCGCTACGACACGTGTAACCATCAGAAATGTTTGACCGAGCGGAAACTGGTCACCAGACTCGCCGGTAGCCACT
Source organism: Streptomyces sp. NPDC043427 (assembly GCF_056436655.1). Classification (NCBI taxonomy): domain Bacteria; kingdom Bacillati; phylum Actinomycetota; class Actinomycetes; order Kitasatosporales; family Streptomycetaceae; genus Streptomyces; species Streptomyces sp. NPDC043427. The sequence continues at coordinate 10,324 of NZ_JBWKCC010000059.1, forward strand.
CGTTGAGTGATCGACTAGGTGTCGATTGCTTCTCTCAACAGCCCGTCCACCCGCAGGAATGCTGACTCCAACTGCCGGGTTGGGCTGGTGTTAAGCGCAGCATTCGGCCTCATTGTTCGACGGGTCGAATGCCGTCGATTACCGGAATGAAGATGCCGGGATCGAAGTTTGTCGGTCGGCCGACCTGGCCGCGGAGAAAGCCGAAGCCGCATCGAAATCAAGCGTGTCGTCAACTGCCCTTCGGCCGGGTGCAAGGCTTCGGCGTTGTCGTGCGGGCCCGGTTCATGGCGGTCTGTCAGCTCGGTGGTACCCGGAACGAGGAAGGCACGGGTTTCCAAGATCATGGAGTTCTCTACGCCCCGTGATCCGAGTGGAAGACCGTGCCTGTCGACGCATCATCGCTGATCCCGCGTGCCTTGACCAGCTCCGCAAGCATCCCGAGGTCGTATCCGACGAGGTCCCGCGCCTGCTGCAGCGGCTGGCCGAGGTGCCCGACCCACGAGACCCGCGCGATGTACGGCACGCCCTGGTTGCCGTGCTCGCGCTGACCGCGTGCGCGGTCCTTGCGGGGGCGACCTCTGTGCTGGCAGTCGGTGAATGGATCGCCGACGCCCCGCCGCACATCCTGGAACGCCTCGGCATACGCCTCGACCCACTGTTCCCGAAGCGGCTCCTGCCTGCGGAAACGACGGTCCGGCGGCTGCTGGCCCGAGTTGACGGCGACGCGCTGGACCGGGCGGTCGGACGATGGCTCGCCGACCGTCGCCCGAAGGCGAGCGGGCTGCGCGGCCTCTCAGTGGACGGCAAAAGCCTGCGCGGTGCGGCCAGAGCGAAGGGCCGCAAGATCCACCTGCTCGCCGGGCGCTGTCACGTTGTTGGGTGGGAAGGTGTCTGATGGTGCGTCGTGGCGTGGTGGAGCCCCCGGTGCCGGTGCGGCGGCGGATCGCCCAGCGGATGGTGCCGCTGATCGGACCGGACGCCTGGGCGGTCGACGACGTGTCGTTTCCCAAGGACGGGAAGATGTCGGTCGCCGTCGCTCACCAGTACTGCGGGGCCTTGGGCAAGCAGGCGAACTGCCAGGTGGCGGTCAGCGTGCACGCGGTCACCGATGCCGCCTCCGTCCCGCTTCAGTGGCGGCTGTTCCTGCCCAAGGAGTGGGACAGCGACGCCGAACGCCGGCATCGCTGCCAGGTGCCCGATGAGGTCGGGCACCGGGAGAAGTGGCGCCTGGCCCTGGACACCCTCGACGAGCTGGCCGAGTGGGGGCTGGTGCCGCCGGTGGCGGTGGCAGACGCCGGCTACGGGCAGAACGCCGACTTCCGCGACGGCCTGAGCGAGCGGGCCATCGGCTATGTCGTGGCCGTCCGTTCGGACGTGACCGTGCACCCGCACAACGCAAAGCCCACCGCCCCGGCGTGGTCCGGCAACGGCCGCAGGCCGCAGCCCCGCTACCGGGACAAGCCGTCCTCTGTATCCGTTTTGGCCGCTGGTCACGGGCGACAGGCGTTCACCGAGGTCACCTGGCGTGAGGGCTCCCGCGGGCCGATGCACTCGCGCTTTCTGGCGCTGCGGGTGCGGCCGGCCGGTGTCCGATCCCGCCGCCTGGCCCAGGCCGCCGCCACCGCGCGGGAGGGCTTGTGGGACGGCGTCCTGCCCGAGGTCACGCTGCTGATCGAATGGCCCGAAAGCGCCGAAGCACCCACCGATTACTGGCTGTCCAGCCTGCCCGCCGACACCCCGCTCACCGAACTGGTCCGCCTGGCCAGGATCCGCTGGCGCATCGAGCACGACTACCGCGAACTCAAGCACGGCCTCGGCCTGGACCACTTCGAGGGACGTTCCTGGACGGGGTGGCATCACCACGTCACCCTGGTCACCGCCGCCCACGCGTTCCTCACCGAACAGCGACTGGCCCCAAAAGCCGATACAGCGGACTCACCCTCTACCAGACCCTCGACGCCATCCAAGACCTGCTGAACTGCTGGACCGGAACCTGCACCACCTGCAACCGCCCCCTGCCCAGAACATCCCCCACCAGCCCAAACTCAAGAGCCAGAGCAACCTAACGGAGTCCTACTAGTGTCCTGCGCCAGAGATCCGTTGGCAGAAGCGGGCGAGGGAATCGAGGATCTCTTCGGCGGTCTTGGTCCAGATGAACGGCTTGGGGTC
>NZ_JBWKCC010000060.1:0-12291 GCF_056436655.1 Streptomyces sp. NPDC043427
GGGCCTTGACGCGACGCCGGCGAAGGTCGAGGGGCTGCGGTCGAAAGCCCGGCGCCTGGCGGAGCGCGGGTGGCTCCTCTTGGAGGAGTCGGGGGTGTCACGACCAGCCAGAGGTGAGGCCTGCGTCGACGACTTGAGAGCCTCTGGCCTGCGGGATCTCGACTAGGGCCGGACGACTCTCTGAAACGTCTGACCTGCTGCTTCTCTGATTCGAGGTCCTCTGACCTGGCACGCCGCAACTTGATCCGGACACACATCAACTGCTCTCGGACGCGGTATGAAGCAGCGACCGAGAAGGCTTTCGGGGTCCTGGGCGGTATGCCGGTGGGCGGGCGAGAGCCTGTGGCCCCGCCCGACTGCCGGTGGGTGCGAGGGCTTCCCACTTGGCCTTGCTTGCGGCGATGATCGGCTGAGCATGCCGATGGCCGTAAGCGCGGCGGCCCGACGCCTGGGAGATCGTTTCAGTGCGAGACCTGCCTGCCCCGAGCTCGACGGGTGTCCGTATTGCTGGTGACCGCTATCAGTGGCTGGCTGCGTGGCAGGGGTGTGTCGCCGCTGTCCGGGATGCGGCGCTGCGTGCGTCCAACCCGGTGGTGGCGGTGGGCGTCGAGGTCGACGACGCGGGGAACTTGGACGATGTCGTCTTGTACCGGCAGGTGCCGCCGCACACCTACATGCAGGTCAAGTACGCCGCGGACAGCTCTACCCCGGTCAACGGTGACTACCTGCTCAAGCTCAGCGATCGCGGCGGCCCGTCGATCCTGCGGAAGATGGTGCAAGCCTGGGAGAAGCTCACCGAGGGCGGCACTCCGGTCGATCTCGCGTTGCTGAGCAACCGGTCCCCGGATGCGGAAGACCCGCTGATCTCGTTGAGGGACTCCCGCACTCAGCTTCTGGTTCCGAAGGCGGCGCAGCAGGGCCCGGGCTCCAAGAAGGGTCAGGCACGCAGGCGTTGGGCCGACGGTGCCGGGCTGAGTGAGGACAGGCTGCTGGACTTGCTGAAGGTGCTGCGCTTCGACCTGGCACGAGACGTGATGCACCTGCATGAGCACTTGCAGATGCTGATGTTCGCCGCAGGGCTGCGGTTCAGCGAGGAGGCCATGCACTCCGGCGCGGACTGGGTGGCCCGTCAAGCCGCCGACGGGCAGCGCCGCCTGTCCCTGGCGGATATCAGGGAGGCGATCCGGGCCCTGGGCCTGGAAGCCGGCTCATCGCGTCCGGTGCTGTCCATCGCCACCCTGAAGCCGGATCCCATGGCGGAGGACGCCGATTACGCATTGGACTGGGTGGATCGCTTCGAGGGAGCCTCACCGTATGTGAAGCGGCGTCCGCTGGCCCCGGCCACCTGGGCGCAGTTGCAGGCGGACATTGAGGCCGCGCCGTACCGGATGCCGCCGGGCACCACCACGGTCGCTGTCACCGGCAGCCTGCGTCTGGCACCCGCTTTCGTGGTCGGTGCCGCCTTCCGCATGGTGGCCGGCTCCGACCTTGCCGTGGCTCAGCGTGAACAGCTGTGGTCATCCACCGCAGCGTACGACTCTCCGCTGACGCCAGCCGTCGATGAGCACACCCTTGACCTTGGAACGGATCTCGCCGTGGCCGTCGCGGTCGCCACGGACCCCACGCAGGACGTGCTGGACTTTTTGCGCGAGCATCGGGTGCCCGTCTCCCGGCTGCTGGTCTTGCGCCCGCCCGGAGGGGCGAAGGACAACTCCATCCCGGATGCCGCGACGGCCAGCGCGTTGGCCGTCGGTATCCGGGACCTGCTGCGCCGTGCCTGCCGCGCACATCCCGCGATCCACCTCTTCCAGGCCGGCCCCATGGGCCTGGCCCTGCTGCTGGGCAACCGGTGGAACCGGCTGCGCCCCACCACCGTGTACGAGGACGTCAACGCACAGCAGGTGTATGAGAAGGCCTTCGTCATCGACGCATGAGGGCTCGCTAAGCCCCTACGGTCCCGCCGCCGGAGGCGTCGTGGTGCCGCGTGCCAAGCGCATGTCATGGTGGAGCCGGGCGAGGCGGTCGCGGGCCGTGAGCCAGCCCAGCGCGACGGCGACCGGCAGCGGGCCGTGGAAGAACAACAGCCCCTCCACCGCAGCGGGCCCGCCCAGACGCTGAGCCCGCTCCCCGGGCTGTCCCTTCGGGGTATGCCCGCCGGCGATGCGAGGAGTGTGTCTTCCCTGGCCGGCTGTCTCGTCCCCCTGCCGTTAGCCGAGGTTTGCATCGGTCCTGGGCCCGGCCCGGCGGGTCCTCGATGCGAGGCAGCAGCTCAGACGGTCCCTCTCACCTGCATCAAGCACGCGGCTCCGATGCGGATGGCCGCTGCCGTAAATGATCAACTAGTCCTGGTGCAGGAGGTTTGTCAGTGGTGGGTCTTACTGTGGTGAACGAGCAGCCATAGATGCCTGTTTGTGGCCGCCGCGCCCCAGCCCGGGGTCGGCGGCCGCGGCGTGCACCCGGGCTGGACGACGCGCCCGAGGAGGCACACCGCATGGGGATCGACGACGCATTCGACGCGTTCCAGAAGACCGTCAACGAAGACATAGACAAAACCAGACTGGCCCGCGAGCGCAGGGACCTGTTCAAAACCGCGCTGTTGAGCGAGCCGGACGTCGTGGAGACGTTCGGCTCGGGTTCTCTGAGCCGCAGCACGCAGCTCAAGCCCATCCACGACGTCGATGTCGTGATCGTCTACGACCCCGACGAGCACCCCGAGTGGGGGAACGACGGCCCGAGCGCCCAGGACGCTCTCGAGCACGTCCGCACCCAGGTCAACCGGCTGCTGAGCCAGACCAACGGCACCCACGCCAACGAGGTCCGGCACACTCTCGTGCGCAATCACGCAGTCAAGTGCTTCCTGGACGACCCCGAGGACCCGGAGGCCTTCACCGTCGACGTCATGGCCGCCCTGCGCCAGGAGGACGGCTCGCTGCTCATCCCCGAAAAGCTGAACACCCGGTGGGTGCCGGCCAACCCGGAATACCTCATCGGCCAAGTCGCCGATCACCAGCGGGACTGGCCGCACTTCCGGCCTCTGGTCAGGGTCCTCAAACAGTGGCGGCTCACCGCCCCGGTCCAGGGAGGCATCAAGTCTCTCGTCATGGAGGTCCTCGCCCTCAACTGCATGCCCAGGTCCGGCAACCGCTCCCAGGCACTGAAGACGTTCTTCACCGCCGCCGCGGTCCGCGTCCACGAGGGCGTGTGGGACCCGGCGGGGCTGTGTGGTCAGATCCAGCCGGACCTGGACCATGCAGGTCTGTCCGATGCCTTCGCCGACGCAGCAGACCTCGCGGAGCGGGCCTGCGTTGCTGCTGCCGAGGGAGACACCGACAACGCGCTGCGGCTGTGGCAGAAGATCTTCGGCGACGACTTCCCGGCCCCTGCCGCTCCGGCCAAGCCAGCCTCACTGATCACCGGGACACCCGCGCTCATCACTCCGCGGCCCATCAAGGACGCACCTCAGGGATGACGACCGCACACACGCCCAACGGCCGCACGCACCACACCTGGTGGACGTGCGAACCGCGCCGACTGCACCGTGACCATGCGGAGATCACCGCTCAGTTCCCCGGCCTCGTCTGGAACGAGGCCGGAGCAGGGAGTTGGGAGGGCAGGCTGCCCCGCTGGCCTTTCGAGAGGCCCGAGCCCGAGCATCTCACCGCCTGGATCGGCGAGGAAGGGCTCCTTGTGCGTCTGGAGTACAGCCAGGCCTACCCCATGGTGGCGCCCCGGCTCGTTCCCGTGGATCCACTGCCCGAACCGTTTGAATGGACCCAGCACCGCTGGCACGTCAACGGCGACGCCAGCCTGTGCCTTCTGCGGGACGACGTATGGACGGGCCGCGAGTCGGTTGTCGATCTGTTGCTGAAGGCCGCCGGCTGGCGGATCGAGTACGCGTTGATGAAACACCAGACGATCGAGCAGATGACCGGCAGCGGCATCGTCACCGACGATCGCCTCGACCACTTCCTGGCCCAGCCCCCGTCACCCGAGGACACCACTGACCACCCTGAGCTGGACACCGGCGGACAGGACGGTCCCTCGTGCTGATCCTCATCCCACAGGACGCCGCGACCACACTCCGCGCCTCGGGCGCGTGGGGCCGACTGTCGTTGCGTATCAGCCATCCGGACGACCTAGCGGTGGTGAGCGGCATCTCCGAGGGCGGCGGCTCCATCATCTCGGTCGACCCGCCGCCCCCTGCCCCTCGCCTGCTCGCTGGCTGCGACTCCCGTCCTACCGGCTACTGGTACCAGGCCAACAGTGAACTGCACGCGCTCTGGTACCTCCTGCGGGCACGGCGGGGCACATCCATGAAGCTGGACGCGTTCAAGGACGCGGTGCCCAGCGGTTTCAAGACGCCGGGCGACGGCGGCTATGTGGCCATCACCCACGCCCCCGGCGTGAAGGACGCCTTCCCCGAAAGCGGTCTGCCCGACCTCGTCGCCTGGCACGTCACCCGCGCGGGCTTCCAGCCCATCGAGGCGTCGGCTGAGCCCGAAACCACCGGGATTCGGCAACTCGGCGGTCACTGGCCCGTAAAGGAACTGCAGAACACCCGCATCATGCTGGTCGGAGCGGGGAGCATCGGCTCGGCCACCGCCCACGCTCTGGCCGGCTACGGCGTCGGCCATCTCACCCTCGTCGACCCCGACCGCCTCGACTGGCACAACCTCGTCCGGCACACCAGCGCCCGCCGACACATCGGCCGACACAAAGTCACCGCCCTCGCCGAGGAACTCGCCGCACTGCGCCCCGACACCACCGTCAGCGCTCTGGCCCTCGACGTCATCGAGCACGCCGACCACATCCGGGCCCTCCTCGCGGACACCCACCTCGTCGTATGCACGGCAGACGGAGTAGCCCCGCGCCGCGTCACCGGCCACTTGGCCCGCCGCGCCGGCCTCACCGCAGTGTTCGCGTGCGTCCCGCAGGACGGCGCCCTCGGCGAAATCCTGCGACTGCGCCCCTGGCCCCAGCACGGCTGCCTCACCTGCAGACGCCGGACCCTCGCCGAGGCAGGCGGCCTCGACCCCGAGCCCGCCCTGGACGCCGGGTACGGCACCGGCACCCGCCACCGGCCGATGACCGCCGTCGGCTCCGACCTGCATCTGGTGGCCCAGCTTGCAGCCAAAACCGCCGTCGCCACCGTCCTCCAACGTGCCGGACACCCCGACCAGCGACTGCCGGGAGAGCATGCCCTGCTCGGCCTGCGTCGCCAACCCGACTGGGCCCCACCCTTCGACCTCGGCCACACCGCCGAGCTGCGCTGGCTTCCCGCCACACCACCGAGATCCGGCTGCCCCACCTGCGAAGCCCCATGACCCAGCAGCCCGTCACCGCCGTGCACCTCACCGCCCCGGCCACACGAATCGTCACCACCGAACTGCGCACGGCCGACCACACCACGGAGACCGGAGGCATCCTGCTGGGCCACCACACCCACGACATCGTCACCGTCCACCACGCCGGAACCCCCGGACCTGCCGCCGTGCGCACCCCTACCTACTTCCTCCGCGACCTGGCACACGCCCAGGCACTGGCCGACGAGGCATTCACGAGTGACGGCAGCGTCTGGGTCGGCGAATGGCACACCCACCCCGCCAGCCGCCCCATCCCCAGCGCTCGCGACGCCGCCACCTACAGGAAACTTCTCAACGATCCGGAACTGGGCTTCCACAGCGTCATTGCGGTGATCTTCGCTCCCCGGGCAGGCCGTTGGGAGGGCGCAGCCTGGGCATGCCGCCTCGGCCGCATCGAGCCGGTGCAACTGCAGCTCTTCCGCTCTGTCGGATGAGACGCCGAAAGAAGCTCGGGTGCTCAGAACGGGGGCGCCAGAGCACGTCACCGTTCACCGGTGGCTGGCCAGCCGCACCGTAGAGCTCTCAGGCGACGGCTGCCTCTGCGGCAGGGCTCTCACCATCGGCATCCCGGCCGTCGGGCGGCGCCACGGATGCGGGGCCGCCGAACGCCCCGATGGTTCGACGCCGAAGCAACAGGCTGCCCGCAGCAGCCGGGCCGGTCGTGCACGCTGCACAGGACGGCGCGCCTTACCGGCGCGGTGTCAGTCGTCGTCGGGGTCATTGCGGCCGACGAACATGTCGTCGAGGGCTTCTTTGGTGATGGCTTCGGTCTCGTCTTCGATGGCTTGCTGGGCGGTCTGGCAGATGAGCTGGTCGAGGGTGTCCATATAGCCGCCGGTGCGCTCGTGGAGTTCTTCCTCGAGGTCCAGGAGCGAGCCGGGCTCGTGGCCGTAGAGCCGGAGGTTGGAGTCGTAGGCCCGCAGCACGGTGCGCCATCCCTCCTCCTGCCCCGCGTGGAAGGGGATGGGGTTGATCCGTATGACAGGCAGGCTGCTGCGGAACTGCTCGGAGGTGCGGGGCCGTTCGGTGCGGCGGCGGTTGTCCAGGCCCTCGTTGACGATGTCGGTGGCGCCGCGACCGCTGTAGATGACCGAGAGGCGCAGGCGGGCCTGGAGGCAGTCGAAGTAGTCGAAGGCACCGGCCAGGTCGCTGTCGTGGATGCGGTCGATTCCGTCGATGAGGAGCAGGGAGGTACGGCTTTCGCGCATGGCGTGGATGACCGGTTCGGTCATGTCGGTGCTGCGGTAGGTCCGCTTGTCGATGTTGACGGTGTGGTCCATGCCGAAGAAGTCCGCGAGCGGCAGGGACCAGTCCATGTTGCTTTCATGGCGCGGAGGGACGTTGATGTAGACGACGGGGGTCCACTCGCTGTCCGGCCTGCGCTCGGTTTCAAGTAGTCCCTGGTAGGCGCGTCCGATCTGGAGCAGCAGCGTGGTCTTGCCGGCACATCCATCGATGATCATGCTCATGCGTTTTCCGGTGGGGCGGAATCGGTTGGTACGCAGGGTGCGCCGCGCGTCCTTCAGCCCCTGGGTCACATCGGGGGTGGAGACGGGGATCATCTCTCCGTGGTAGATCATCCGCGGGTCGGTGTCGGTGACCTTCGTGGCTTTGGGGGCGCAGTCCTGCAAGTCCGGCGGCTCGAGTTTGCGGTGCACGAAGTCCATGAACCCCTCCCGCACTGTGAGCAGTTCGGGATCCAGCGGCGACCACCGTGCAGCGAGAGCTGCGGGGGCGGCTGGTTTCGGGGCGGTGCGCGCAGCGTCCATCACGTCTCCTGCGGGTCTTGGCTGGGTGGGGGCGGGTCCTGATGGGGCCGCGGCGCAGGCCGCTCGGACGGATCCGCTGCCAGTTCCCGGAAGATGTCGCCGGCTGATCCGCCCAGGCTGTGCGCTCCCGCCGGAGCGGGACGGCGCCGCGGGGGCCGGGGCCGGCCCGGCGACGTCGGCGGGGCGGCGGGTTCGGGCACAGCGGCCGGCAGCGCGGCACGGCGGCCCGGGAAGAGGTCCTTGGCATCGACGTTGAGGGACGGTGCGGGCGTCACGCTGCCGGGTTCGGCCCGGGTGATCCCTGCATACGGGTTGGCCGGTGTTTCGGCGATCTCCAGGGGCTGCGGAACGAACGCGGCCACCGGCTTGACGGAGGTGGAGGTGGGGGAGGGGCCGCGCCGTGCGCGGGCCAGGAGATCGTCCACGGCCCGGGCGATTTCTTCCTCGCCGCCTTCCCGGCCGACGAGGCCGGCGACGAGGTCGGCGGCCTTCTCCCACAGGTACTGGGTCCACGAGTCGCGGATCAGGTGCTGGCACTTGAAATCGAAGGGCACCCACGGACTGCGGGCGGGGTCCTTTTCGACCGTGTGGTCGTACAGCCACACCCGGCTGGGCTCGTAGGGGTTGTAGTAGACCGGCCAGCGCCGGCCCTGTCCCTTGATGCCGGTGTGCCGGTTCTTGAACTCCCGGATGCGATGGCTGACATACGTACGGTTGCCGATCTTGATGCCGTCGCGGGTCACGGTCCGCTTCGCCTGGAGGAGCAGCTTGCGGCTCTCATCCGGTGTGACCGGCCGCGGCACGGCGCCTTCCACGGCGACCGCCGCCGCATACATCTGGTTCGGGGTGAGGACCAGAGAAGGAAGGAAGGGGGAGCGCAGTCCTTCGTGCGGCCGCCGCTGCCATTCGGTGACCACCCACTCGTGCCACAAATCCTGCAGCTCGTTCAGCGTCCACAACCGCTCCTTGTCGACGTCGTCGCCGCGCGTGGCCAGGCTGTTGCCGGTGTAGCCGGCGACGAACTGGGAGAACATGCTCTTGACCGAGGCGTTGGTGCGTTCGATGACCGCCTTGTCGGTGGGGGTGCGCTCCCGGGCGGACTCCACCTCGATGCCCAGCATGCTGCACACGTCCTTGAAGTGCCGGGCCTTGAAGATCTTGGCGTTGTCGACGACCACCGTCTTCGGGCGGATCACCGGCCGCGCCGCGGCACCGGCCATCCGCGGATCGCCGGCCAGCATCTTGGCGTAGGGCGGGTCCGAGTTGGCGGCCAGCGCCTGCGGCGACCAGCCGGGGCGCGCCGCGAGCGGCGCCATCGCCTGACCCAGCAGCAGCGCGGCATCCAGCGACTTGGTGCCGCGGCCGCCGCGGCGCCGGCTGCCCGGCCCCTTCTTCCGGCCCGAAGCCTTGGGAACGATCATCCCGGCGATGAAGCTGCGGCTCAGAACGTCCAAGGCATAGGTCAACTCCACTGCCACGGGACGCCCGTCGTCGCCGAGCGCCAGGACGTCCAGCCCGGTGCCGTCGATCTCCACGCGCTCGCCCAGCAACGACACCGGCGCCGGATGGTAGGGAGGCTCGGGCGGGGCGGTGGCATCACTGCCCCGCCCGGGCGCCGCCTTCAGCGACTCCGCCGAGATCCCCAGCCGCTTGAGCAGGTCGTAGAAGGTGGTACGGGCCGGCATCAGGTCGCGGTACTCATCCGGATGCGCGCGTCGCAGCGTCGCGCGCACCCGTTTGTACAGCCGGGAGAAGGTGCCCGCCGACGCGCCGCGCTGGGCTTTGTCCTCCTGCTGGATCAGCGCCACCACCCGCTCGTCGACGTTGCCGTGGACGGTGCTCGTGCGCAGCCACCGCTTGTCGACCAGACCGAGCAGCCCGTGTGCTTCGTAGGCCAGGCATTTGCGCTGCACGGTAGCGACCGACCCGGTCAGGCCGGCCGCCTTCAGCTCGGCCGCCTTCAGGGCGTAGCGGGCGGTGCGGGTGGTGGTCGCCAGATCGTAGCCGCGCCGCGCAGTGAAGGCGCCGTCCCGGGCGCCGACAGGGCGGCCGGTCAGCACCTCCCGGACGTGCTCCTCCCAGCGGCGCACGTCCTTCAGCTGTTCTTCATCCAGCCGCTCCAGTACGGACAGGTCCGGCACCGCTCCCGGCTCCTGCGCCATCCCGTCGGCCTTCAACACTGCGAAGTCCGGGGCGGATACAAGGACGCAGACCACCACCAGCGCGTCCTGGCCGCCGTCGTCCATCGCCGCCAGGTGCACGGTGGAACCCTGCAAGGCGCCCACCAGATAGCGGCCTGTCTTCCATTGGACCGTCATTCCCGGCCGGAGCGTCCCGGCCGGAGCGTCCCGGCCGGCGCGTCCGGGGCGTCGACCGGCAGGGAAAGGACGGCGCTCATGCTGCCGCTCCGGCCGCCCACACCAGGCTGTCGGGGGTCAGGGGCTCATCCCAGTGCGTCGTCAGGTCCTGCGTCCACAGCAAGTTCCAGCTGCTGGCACGGCCCTGTCCCGGAGGAAGATCCACCGCGTCGGCGCCCCTGCTCAGCGGCAGAGGGCGGGCGAATGCCTCCAGCAGGACGGCCCTGGCGCTGGCGTCGGCGAACTCGTCGTGACGGAACTGCGAGACGATGTACACATTGCGGCGCAGCTGGCCGCCCGGGGCGCGGGCGACATCCACCTGCCATCCCGCCTGCGCGGCGGCTGCCTGGGCCACCGACCATTCCTGATCGTCCGGCTCCCTCCCGTCGGGGGAGTGCAGATAGATGATCTGCTGCCCCTCGACGGTGCGTGCCATGAACGCCGGGTTCACCACCCCCGCACGCTCACCCTCGCGCCATTCGACCTGCAGCGACGGTGCAGCCAGGTAGACGATGCACGGATCGCGGTCGAGGAACATGGCCGCATACGCGTGTTCCCGGGACCGGCAGCTGACGTCCTTCTTTGTGGTGGACGACCACCATTGGCGCACCTTCGACTTCCGTCCCCGGTAGGCGCGCTGCTCGTGCAGCACCGGCCATTCCTCCACCGGAAGTCCGCGCAGCGCCCGTGGAGTGCCGAGGCGCTCGCGGCCCATGTCGTCGCGGTAGCGCACCTGTAAGTCCACGAGCTGCTCCCCTCGTGCCGCGCCGTGCCGTGCTGCGCGGCAGATGTCCACCAGGCTCCGGGCCTCCTGCGGCCTCGTGGGACACAGCCGCAGTGGTTCACCCGAAAGGATGCAGATGCCCTTGCTTCCTTGACGGCGTTTGCCTGCTGCTGGATAGCCGCTGGGCGCTGATCAGGCAATGCCACAGCAGGCGTACGCGGCGCGGACGACTACAGAAACAGCCGGTCCATCGAGTTGGGCATGCGCACCCACGGCAAGCATGTCAGTTCCTCCACCGGCGCCAAAGGGGAGGGCAGGGCATGACCTGTCGCCCTTCGGACGTCGACGCTTGCGGGCACTTCCCCGCTGGAAAGCTGCGGAATGCCCCGCTGCAGAGGCCGGTGCTGACGGTGCCAGACGGTCAGTGGCTCGATAAACCGGTAGCCGTGCCGGTGCGTTGTCCGCGGCAGCCAGTCCTGGTACTCGGTGCTGCGCAGTACGCCGTTCAGGCGGCGCACCTCGAGCCAGGCCAGGTCCCGGGTCAGCAGCGAAAGCCGGCTGAACTGCGCCAGGGGCCGCACCCGCTGCTCGCCCAGCTGCGCCGCAAGGACACCCCACTGCTTCGTCTGCGCGGGGTCCTCTAGATACCCGGAGCGCACGAGGATGGAACAGGCGTCCGCGAACACCCACCGTCCGGCAGGGCCCAGGCGTTTGCGCACCCGGTTCAGGCGCTGCTGCGCGCGCACGACCTCCGCGAGCTCGCTCAGATCGACGTAGGGGGGGTCGGTGCTGCGGGAGTTGTCCGTCCAGCGCTGGTGGCGCAGGCACACCTGCCAAGGGTCGGGAAGGATCAGCCAGGCGGGCGAGCGGGTGCCGCGGCGCGCCGCACACAGGGAGCAGGCCTGCACGATGTAGCCGGCCCGCGCGTCCCAGGGCCATTCCCAGTCGTCCTTGGCGTTCTTGGGCATGAGGAATTCGTCGCGCAGCCCGATCAGACGCTCCTGCATCTCGGCGACGGTGTGGCCGGCCAGGGTGGCCAGCCGCTCGCGCGCATAGCGGCTGACATACATCTCGGTGTACTGGGGATCGACGGGCACCGGGCCGGTGCCCATGCTCCGCAGCACCTCTTCCGTAGGGCGGTTGTTACGGGCAGCCAGCCGCGTCACGTACGAGCCGGTGGACTCGCCCTGCAGAAACCGCAGCCGCAGATGCATCCGGCGCCGCCCGAGCCATTGGTCCCGCTTCTCCACCACGACGGCGCTCCTTCCGGGATGTCCGGCCGCGGCTTCATCTAACTGCCGCCGCCCCGGCAGGCAGCCCAGGCTCACGAAACGGTCCCACCTGGCCTACACCCGGTCCCAGAGGCGACCCCTTACGCACACGCGAAGAAAACAAAGAGCAGCTTCGATCAGCGTCGGCCGGACCTTGCAGGAAAGCTGCCAGGCTCTCCACTGCAAAAAGGCTGGTGAAGGTGCCCTGCGGGCACGGAGTTCCGCGGCAAGGGAGTCAGCGCGTCACATGTCCGGCCGTGTTCAGCTGCGCCCCCACCAAAGAGAAGCCGTCGCTGCGGGAGTGGACGCCCTGAGCGGCACGCGACACGCGGCCGCGACCATCATTGCCGCCTGCGGCACCGGCAAGACCCTCATCGGCAAGCGCGTCGCCGAGCACTTCGCTGCGCGGGGCCCCGTCCTCGTCCTCGTCCCGACTCTTGAACTCCTGACCCAGACCGCGGCCCGCTGGCTGGCCGACGGCGGCTTCGACCAGCTCATCGGCGTGTGCTCACTGCCCGGCGTTCACGACCGCAGCCTGCGCGGCCGTCTGCTGCTCACCGCAGACGCCCGGGTCCTGGCCCGCCGCGTCTCCGAGGGAGGACGCATCGCCGTCTTCGCCACCTACGCCTCCCTGCCCACCATCGCCGAGGCCCACCGCGGCGAACGCCTGCCGCCCTGGGCCTTCGCCCTGGCCGACGAAGCCCACCGCACCTGTCGTGGTTCGTTCTTTCTGATCGGTGGCCGGAGAGTTGAGCTGGGCTGATCAGTTGGCTGGTTGGGTCCGGCGGTGTGGTGGGTGCTGGCGAG
>NZ_JBWKCC010000061.1:0-6912 GCF_056436655.1 Streptomyces sp. NPDC043427
CTACGAACGCAAGGCCGACCACTTCCTCGCCTTCACCAGCATCGCCTGCACCCTGATCTGCTACCGCAGACTCACCAAATGAGATGACGTCTTAGCCTCGATCAGCCGTGACGGTCCGTCGGTTCTCTGACGGGCCGTTTCGGCTGGTGGTCGCGATGCCAGTGTGCCCGGTGGCCGTGGAATCTCTATCCTGGCGTTGGCGGTCAAGGCGTAACGTGATGGGAACTCCGATCCTGCTGATTCCGGTACGGATCGCTCGCCCGCAGGCATGCGGCCGGCTCCCGCGCCGCAGCCCGGCGGTGAGCTGGTCCCGCCCATCCAGGCCGCGGTGAACTTCGCCTTCTCCCCGATCGAGCTGGACCATTGAGGTTCCCCCGTCGTTCGGGAGGTGCTGATCAGCTGGTCAGGGTGGGGTGACGAGGTTTCAGGTTCACTTGTTCGGCCGCTGCCTGCTCGGCGTAGTACTTCTCCTCGAACTCGATCGGGCTGAGCCAGCCGAGCCGTTCCTGGATGCGCCGGGAGTTACTGACTTCGGCTCGTCAGGGTGAATCATCGCGAAGTCCCTGAAGGTCTTCGGGTGGTGGCTGTATTCCGTGGTGTGTGAGGTATGCGGATGGGGGCGGGCTGACCGCTGCGGGACGTCGGCGCCGGGAGTCGGTACGGCTGCAGGCGGCCGAGTTGTTCGAGCAGGGGATCAAGCCGTCGGAGGTGGCACGGCGCCTACGGGTGAGCTTGAAGTCGGCCTATCTGTGGCAGCAGTTGTGGCGGGACGGCGGCGTGCAGGCTCTGGCCTCCCGTGGCCCGAGCGGATCGCGGTGTCGTCTGTCCCCGCGTTGTCTGGAGAAGCTGGCCGGGTATCTGGAGCAGGGGCCGGCCGCGCATGGCTGGGTGGAGGGGCAGCAGTTGTGGCGGGACGGCGGCGTGCAGGCTCAACCTGGACCGAGGTAAAAGAGCCCGGGCGGCTTGCGGAGGCTACGTCTGTTTCGAGGACGAGGCAGGCTTCACCCGACGGCCGCCCAAAGGACGTACCTGGGGCCGGCGTGGCGTGACTCCGCAAGTGGCGGTCAGCGGGCGACGCTCGGGGCGGCTGTCGGTGGCCGGGCTGATCGCGATGCGGCCCGGCTCCCGCACCCGGCTGTGCCACCGCCTGCGCGTCCACCCCGCGGGCAAAGGCAAGCGCCGCAGCATGGGCGAGCGCGACTTCATCGCACTGATCGACGGCGTCCACCACCTCGTCAAAGCGCCGATCGTGCTGGTGTGGGACCGTTTGAATACCCACGTCTCCCACGCTATGCGTGAGTTGATCGCCGAGCGTGCATGGCTGACGGTGTTCCTACTGCCCGCCTACTCGCCCGACCTCAACCCCGTCGAGGGGGTATGGGCGCACGTCAAACGCAGCCTGGCCAACCTCGCCGTGGTCGCCCTCGACCGGCTTGAGGCCCTCGTCCGCAACCGACTCAAGCGTCTTCAGTACCGGCCCGACACCCTCGATGGCTTCATAGCGGGCACCGGCCTGGCACTCGACGAACCAGCGTCACCCTGACGAGCCGAAGTCAGTATAGAAGCCGTCGATGTACTCGAAGAGTGCGAGGTTCGCCTCGGCCCGGGTGGCGAAGGTGCGGCCGCGGAGGCCCTCGGTCTTGATCAGTATCCACAGATTCTCCGCGAGGGCGTTGTCGTAGCTGTCCCCGACGGAACCCATGGATGCCTCAACTCCGGCTTGCAGAAGTCGAGTTGTGAGCTTGATCGATGTGTATTGACAGGCGTGGTCGGCATGGTGAATGAGCTTGCCGGGCTCGACCTCGCGGCTGGCGAGTGCGTACTCCAGCGTGGTCAGGACCAGGTCGGCGTCCGCGCTGGCGGAGGTCTCCCAGGCCACCACCCGGCGGGAGAAGGCGTCGCGGATCGCCGACAGCCACAGCGGCCCCTCACCGGTGGTGATCATCGTCAGGTCGGTGACCCACAACCGGTTCGGGGCGGGCGCCGTGAAGTCGCGCTGGACCAGATCCGGGGCGAGCGTGGCCTTGGGATCGCGGCGCGTGAAGCTTTTGCGGCGCGGGCTCACTCCCGCGATATCGGCCTCGCGCATCAATCGCTCCACCCGCTTGCGGCCCACGGCCACCCCCTCGCGCTTGAGGACAGCGTGCACGCGCGGGGACCCGTAGATCCCGCCGGAGTCCGCGTGGATCTCCTTGATCCGGTCGGTCAGCTCGACGTCCCGTCGGCGCCGCTCGCACGGCTCCGTCGCGGCGCGGCGCCACCGGTAGTACGTCGAGGAAGGGATGTGCAGTTCCCGCAGTACGCACTCGACGCCCAGCTGAGGGTGCTCGTCGAGGAGCCCCGTCACCTGGGCCGGGTCGGGTCGAGTTGCGCCGCGAAAAAAGCCGAGGCCGTCCGCAGAACTTCGTTCGCCCGCTTGAGCTGGGCGTTCTCCTTGCGCAGCGCGGCGAGCTCGGCGCGTTCGTCGGTGGTCAGCCGGTCGTCACGCTCGCCGGCATCGGCCTCGGCCTGGCGGATCCAGCCGCGCAGGGCCTCGGGATGCACGCCGAGATCGACGGCGAGCTTCTTGATCTGCGGCTTCGGGTCGGAGGTCCGGTACATCCGCACCGCACGCTCACGCAACTCCAGCGAGTACTTCCTGGGGGCAGCCATGGTCCATGTTCCTCTCATGAGAAACATCTGACCCTCTGTCACCATCCTCCGCATCTCGGGGGAACCTCAAAGGTGAAGGCGCACAGCAGCTGCTGGGCCACCGTACTGGACGCACCCATCTACGACGGGCCACGCGCCCGAACCACCCTGGAACGCTGGCACCAGGTCCATGACCTGCTCAATCACGGCGTGGGCCTGCTCGAATGCGCCCGCCGCCTGCAACTGGCCCTGAACACCGTCAAACGCTACGCACGAGCCGATCGGCCCGAGCGGATGCTCCACGTCCCCAAATACCGCGCCAGCCTCGTCGACCCCTACCGCGAACACCTGCGCAAACGCCGGGCCGAGGACCCCGCCGTCCCCGTCAAGCACCTCTTCGAAGAGATCAAGGCCCTCGGCTACGAAGGCTGCCTCAACCTCCTGCACAAGTACATCAACCAAGGCCGCGGACGCCGACCGCAGTCACATCTCCCCACGCCGGCTCGCCCGGATGCTCCTCACCAGGCCCGACAACCTCAAGACCGAACATCACGACCTCCTGGCACAGCTCACCGCCGCCTGCCCCGAGATGACCCAACTGACCGCCCACATCGCGGCCTTCGCCCAGCTCCTGACGCCTCGCGAAGAAAACACCGACGGGCTCTCAGGCTGGATCGTCCAGATCCGCGCGACCGATCTGCCCCATCTGCACTCCTTCGCCCGGGGCCTGGACCGAGACCGCGACGCAGTGATCGCCGCGCTCACGCTTCCGTACAGCAACGGCCCCACCGAGGGCGTCAACACCAAAACCAAGCGGATCGCGCGCCAGATACACGGACGAGCAGGCTTCACCCTACTTCGCCACCGCATCCTCCTTGGAGAGGGGCACACTCCGTCACCACCGAATGTGAGACAGGGCCGCTAAATTGACACACCCCCGTCACCGCATCCTTCTGCCCTGATCGCTACTCGGCGTCACCACCGACTACGGGCCAGAGCCGAACGTCTTACAGGCCCGCCCGCGAGTCGCGGAAACCGAAGGTTCGTCAACGCGAACCCGAGGGTGCGGTGTCCCGATTCCGGGGGATGGAGCAGTGGGTCCGCGGTCAACCCGCAGGGTCTGCCTCGGCGGCCTCTTCCAGCAGGGGTCGTACGGAGTCCGCGTAGCGCATCGCTGTCTTCGCGTGGAGCTTGCGCTTCCGTTTACCTGCGGTGAGACGGTCAGGCCGTGTGCTGGTACGTCGGGTAGGTGATGTACCCGGCGTCGCCGCCCTGGTAGAAGGTGTTCTCGTCGGCGGGCGCGACGGGCAGGCCTGAGCGCAGTCGTTCGACCAGGTCGGGATTGGCGAGGAAGCCGCGGCCGAAGGCGATCAGGTCGGCGCCCAGGCCCAGCCAGTGGTCGGCTTCCGCCATCCCGGACTGCTTCGGGCTGCCGGGCATGGTGGGGTTGAGGATCAGGGTGCCCGGCCAGGTCCTGCGCAGTTGGAGGAGAATTTCCTCGTCGGTGGTTGCCGCCAGGTGCACGTAGGCGAGATCGAAGCGGGCCAGCTCCGTCAGCAGAGCGGTGTTCAGCTCGGCCGCGTCGTCCTCGGTCACACCCCAGATACCGCCGCCGGGCGACAGGCGGATGCCCGTACGGGCTGGACCCACGGACTCGACGGTGGCGGCAACTGCCTCGACGGCAAAACGGATCCGGTTGGTGATCGAGCCGCCGTAGCGGTCGTCGCGCAGGTTGGCGTTGGATGACAGGAACTGGGAGATCAGGTAGCCGTTGGCGCCGTGCAGCTCGACCCCGTCGAAGCCCGCGTCGACGGCGCGGCGGGCGGCGTGTGCGTAGGACCGGACGTGCTCGGGGACCTCTTCGGTCTCCAGGGCCCGCGGCACGGGCATCGGCTGTGGGCCGTTCGGGGTGAATACGCTGCCCTCGCCGGACACGGCCGACGGGCCGATCGGCTGAAGGCCCGTGGTCTCGAGGTGCGAGACCCGGCCGCCGTGCATGATCTGGGCGAAGATGCGTCCGCCGCTGGCGTGGACCGCGTCGGTCACCTGCCGCCAGGAATCTGTCTGCTCATCGGTGTGCAGGCCGGGTGTGCCCGGGTTGGACTGCCCGACGCGGCTGGGCTGGACGCCCTCCGTGACGATCAGTCCGGCCGTGGCGCGCTGCGCGTAGTAGGTAGCCATTGAGGGGGTGGCCAGACCGCCGGCTGCGGCCCGGACACGGCTCATGGGGGCCATAACGGTCCGGTTGGGCAACGTGAGCTCGCCCAGGCGGTAACTGCTGAACAGGGACGGCATGTCGGTTCTCCTCGCGTACACATGTGCTCCAACTGCCGAAGCACATGGGTACGCTAAAACCTGACACCAATGTCAGGGGCAAACGGGAGAACACCGCGGATCCCTATGGGGTGCATCACAGGTCCCGCGGTGCTGTGGAGCACCGCGGGAGGCAGTCATGCGGATCGGAGAACTCGCGGCACGCACCGGAGTGAGTGTGCGGTCATTGCGCTACTACGAGCAGCGTGGACTGCTTACCAGCATCCGCACGCCGAGCGGACAACGGCAGTACACGGAAGGCGACGTGGACCGCGTCCACTTCATCCAGGCGCTGTACGCGGCCAATCTCTCCAGCAGCACCATCGCCGAACTCATGCCGTGCCGCGACACCCCGAGCAAGCACAACTCCGACGCCACGCTGGAGCGGATGGCCCGCGAACGCGAGCGGATCACGGCGCAGATCGATGATCTCCTGCGGGCCCGGGACACCCTCGACAGGATGGTGGCCGCGGCCCGGGCCCACCGCGAGTCCCTGCCGAGCCGGCCCCCGTCGCGGACGGACCGGCGGTGACTCAGGACTCCACGCCTCTTTCGTCCAGGGCTGCCTCCGTGTGAGCCGACGCGACGGCGGAGCCTTCGTGCCGAGCCTCCTCGCCTTCACCCTGACCATCGATCGGTCAGAACCGGTCAGAACGCTTCAGGAATCCTGATGTTGCGTCAGACCGCGAAGAGATCCCGGAGCGGAGCAAACGCCCTGGCCACGACGTGCGACACGGCGGCGCTCAGGAGAACTCACGGGATGTCGCACAGACGTGCGATCCGGAGCGCTGCCGGGCAGCAGGGCTTGGCGAGGACACCGTCTTCGCGACCAAGCCGGAACTGGCCCGCACGATGATCGAACGCTTCCTGGACGCCGGACACCACGTCGGCTGGGTCACGGGTGATGAGGTCTACGGCGGCAACGCGACACTGCGCACAACTCTGGAGGAACGCGGCATCGGCTATGTTCTCGCGGTGGCCTGTTCGGCCGAAGTGTCCACTGGTGCGGGCACGTTCCGGGCTGATGCCCTGGCGCGGAAGGTTCCGAAGCAGGCCTGGCAGAAGCTCTCGGTCGGGCCCGGTGCGAAGGGGCAGCGGTTCTACGACTGGGCCGTCATCGACCTCGCCGACGCGGCAGAGGGTCACTACCAGCTCCTGCTCCGTCGCAACCGCACCACCGGTGAGCTCGCCTACTACCGGAGTCACTCCACCACGTCGGCATCCTTGGCCACCCTGGCCAAGGTCGCAGGTTCCAGGTGGCGGCACCAGGTCCGCTGCTACCCCTCCTGGGCCCGCTGGGTCACCCTCGCGATGCTGGCCCATGCCTTCCTCGCCGTCGTCCGCGCCGACGAACACGCACGCCGACCCACCCCAGACCAGACGGCCTTATCCCGCTGACCTGCAACGAGACCCAGCGCCTGTTCATAAATGTCGTCGTCCGACCCGATCACGGCCCGGCCCACCGCCTGAGATGGTCCACCTGGCGACGCCGCCACCAGTCACGATCACGAGCCAGCCACTACCGGCGACAAGTCGCATCGCAGATGTGAACATCACGGTCTACGGGACAGGCATCAGCACCTCCACTCCTTGCCGAGGTCGAGCTGCTCACGACGATGAGTGACGGAGAACCAGTCGCCGGAGACCAGGAACGGGAATACGTAGCCGGTACTGCACGTTGCTACTGACCATGAAGGCAATCGCACTGCAGCAGTACGGAGGACCGGAAGACCTGGAGCTCAGGGAGCTGCCGACACCGAAGGTCGCCCCCGGCGAGGTCCTCGTCCGAGTCAAGGCGGCGGGCGTCAACCCGGCGGATTGGAAGCTCGCCGCCGGTTACCTCGACAGCGTCATGGAGGCGCACTTCCCCTTCATCCCGGGCTGGGAGGTCTCCGGCGTCGGGGGGGGGGGGGGGGGGGGAGGGGGAGAAGGGGGGGGGGGGGGGGGGGGGGGGGGGGTCTTCCTTCA
>NZ_JBWKCC010000061.1:6922-9375 GCF_056436655.1 Streptomyces sp. NPDC043427
AAAAAAAAGAAACACCCCCCCCCCCCCCCCCCCCCCCCTCCCCCCTCCCCCCCCCCCCCCCTCCCCCCCCCCCCCCCCCCCCCCCCCCGCGACCGAGTTCGAGGTCGGCGACGAGGTCGTGGGCTTCATCTGCAAGGACTGGGCGCAAAACGGCGGCTATGCCGAACTCGTGTCCGCCCCGGTGCGTACGCTCGCCCGCAAGCCCCAGTCCCTCAAGTGGTTGCAGGCTGCCGGGCTGCCGCTGGCCGGGCTGACGGCCTACCAGGCCATTCAGCGGCTCGACATAGGCAGGAACGACACTGTGCTGATCCACGCGGCGTCCGGCGGTGTCGGCTCGTTCGGCGTGCAGATCGCCGTCGCTCGTGGAGCGCGCGTCATCGGCACCGCCAGCGAGCACAATCACGACTACCTCCGCGGGCTCGGCGCCGAGCCCGTCACCTACGGCGACAGCCTGTCCGACCGGGTACGCGAGCTGGCGCCCGACGGCATCGACGCGGCACTCGACTTCGTCGGCGGTGACGCGGTGGCCGTCTCCCAGGACGTACTCAAGAACCCGAACCGGGTCGCCTCCATCGTAGATGCCACCATCACCGAGAAGGGCGGTCACCACGTGTGGGCCCGCCCCAGCTCGGACGACCTCGCCGCGCTGTGCGCCCTCGCGGACTCCGGCAAGCTGTCCGTCACCGTCGACCGCACCTTCCCTCTGGCAGAGGCGGCCGACGCCTGGCGAGCCGTCCAGGAAAACCACACCCGCGGCAAGATCGTGCTGGACGTCGACGCGAGCTGAGCCCTGGGCGCCGTCGGATACCTCGCCTTCAACGGTGCCATCATCGATACCGGCGCTGACTCCTACCGCTCTACGTTCCTTCTGGCGTTGCCCCAGTCATTCGTACTCGCCAGCACGCGAGCGTCCTGATCGACTCGTACGAGGGATCGACGCGACGGTCAGCTTCCTCTGAGGCTTCGCCATCTTTGCCGCCTACCATCCGGTTCATGGTGGAGTCTGAGATCCCAGAGCGGCTCGCGGCGCGGTGCCGGTCGCACCGCCGCCGCGTTCGGGCGCCGCACCCTCATCGGGATGTCCATAGCATTGCTGTGGGAGTCGAGAGGTCGAGGATCTGAACCGGCGCCTGCTCCGCGCCCGCGATGCGATGGACCGCGCCTACGCCGTGCCGCTCGACGTTCGTGCAGTCGCGGCGGTGGCCCACATCTCGCCAGCTCAGGCTTCTCAACGCAACGGTGTTGCACCACGCGGCACGCCATCTCAGCGTGCGGCCGATCTGGTCGAGCGGGCGTACTCGGTCGGCGTTTGGCCGTAGTGCTTCTTGAAGGCGCGGATGAAGTGGCTGCTGTCGGCGAACTGCCAGTGGGCGGCGAGTTCAGAGATGCTCCACCGGCCGGCCGGCCGGCCGGGGCGGCGAGGGCGCGCCGGGCTTCTTCCAGCCGCCGGTGGCGGATGTAGGCGGTCACCGACTCCCCCACCGCGGCGAACGCCCGCTGCAGGGTGCGAACGGAGACGTTGAGTTCACGGGCCAGCACCGCCGGGGACAGCTCGGGATCGGCTAGGTAGCTGTTGGCGAGGTCCTTCGCGGCCCGGGCGAGTGCGGGAGCCAGCTGTGGTTCCACGTCGTCGAAGCGACGCACCGTCACGGCCTTGGCCAACTCGATCAGGGTGCTGTGCGCGGCGTGCACACCGGCCGGGCCGAGGTCGGTGGCCGTCTTCTGGATCATGTTCGTGTGGGCCGTCAGCAGGCGCATCTCGGCCGAGTCCGCCGACCCGGTAATGATCCGGTTCCCGAGCAGGGGTCTGAGCATCGCGGAGGGCAGGAAAAGGAACTGCGCCGTGGTATGCGGCGCTGTCTCGAAGGGATACTGGCGCTCGAAGTGCCCGAGGAGGAAATGCCCGGCCGATACGGTGTGCTCATCGCGATCGTGCGGGCGGCCCAACGTCCATGCGCCGCGCCGCACTACGTACATCCGCACCAGATCATCAACGCCGCCTGGGTCGTTCATGGTCCGGGTGGCCGACGCGCCGTGGAGATCACCGATCGCCGCGTCGCGCACCCTGGCGACGCGTCCCTTGAGCCGGAAGTCGGCGATCGTGGCCGGGCTGAACGTCGGCACCATGAAGGCATCACCGAGTTGCGTCTGCCATCCACGCCGGAAGGCGTCGAATCCTCGCGGCACGGCGCCCGGAACCGTGGAATCCATGGCGAACGCCCCGCGCGACCCATCGGTTTCAGATTTAGTCCTGTTCATCTCCGGTCGATCCACTCCGTGTTCGCTGCTCCAGCGCTTTCTTGGCGAATATGTTCTGTCCGGACGCCGCTGTGGTTCAAGCGCGTGCCGTGCCGACCTTCTTAGACGTCATCTCATTTGGCTGGGTAAGCTGCCGGTCGTGGCAGGGATCGTTGAGCGGCTGGTGCCGGACGAGTTGTGGGAGCTGTTCCAGC
>NZ_JBWKCC010000062.1:0-9233 GCF_056436655.1 Streptomyces sp. NPDC043427
CTGCGCCGCGGCCAGCCGGAATCGGTGACCCTGGCGACGGGGCTGGCCCGTTTCCACGTGCAGGGCGGCAGCATCGAGTGGAGCCGGTATCTGCCGGCCGCGGCCCGGGTCGAGCTGCCCACGTATGCCTTCCAACGCCGCCGCTACTGGCTAGACAACGCCGAACCCGCCGACCCGGCCGCGGTCGGTGCCCTGCCCGCCGGGCATCCGCTGCTCGGCGCGCTGGTTTCCCTCCCCGGCGTGATCGACACCGTCCTGATCGGACGGTTGAGCCTGCGCAACCACCCCTGGCTGGCCGACCACCGGATCACCGGCACGGTTCTGCTGCCCGGCACCGCGTTCGTGGAACTCGCCCGGCATGCTGCCGAACTGCTCGGTGACCACCGGCTGGACGAGCTGACACTGGAGGTGCCGCTGGCGCTGCCCGCCCAGGGCGGCCTCGCCCTGCGGGTCGGCATCGGAGAACCCGACGACGTCGGCCGCCGCAGCATCGAGGTGTATTCCCGGCCGGAGGATCCCGCACTGCCCTGGACCCGGCACGCCACCGGTGTGCTGTCCGAGGACACCGACACCACCGACGACACTGACGGCGCGGATCTCGTGCAGTGGCCCCCGGCCGGTGCCGAAGCCGTCGCCCTGGACGACTTCTACCCCCGGCTCGCCGAGACCGGCCTCGGCTACGGCCCAGCCTTCCAGGGCCTGCGTGCGGCCTGGCGGCGCGGCGACGAGATCTTCGCCGAGATCGCCCTGCCCGACCAACAGCGGGGCCAGGCCGCGGAGTTCGGCCTGCACCCGGCACTGCTGGACGCGGCGCTGCACGCCCTGGCCCTGCGCGGCGACGACGGCCTGCGGTTGCCCTTCGCCTTCCGCGGCGTCCGCTGGTACGCCGCGGGCGCGGCCGCGCTGCGGGTCCGGCTCACCGCCACCGGGGACGACGCGGTCCGGGTGGACCTCGCCGACGACAGCGGCGCCCCGGTCGGCACCGTCGAGCGTCTGGTGCTGCGTGCCCCGACCGGTGAACTGCGCCCGCCGGCGCGGCTGGACTCGGTGTACCGGCTGGACTGGGCGCCCGCTCGCGCGGGGCAGCGCCGGGACACCGACGCCGACGTGCTGTTCCGGGTCGAGGGCACCCCGGTGGCCGAGCGCACCACGGCCGTGCTGGAGTGGGTGCGCGGCTGGCTGGCCGAGGAGCCCGCGCCGGGTGCTCGGCTGGTCCTCGTTACCCGCGGTGCCGTTGCCACGACCGCCGAGGAGGTGCCCGACCCGGCCGGCGCGGCCGTGTGGGGCCTGGTGCGCTCGGCGCAGGTCGAGTGGCCCGACCGGTTCGTGCTGCTGGACACGACCGACCCCACCGTCACGGACGCGGAGCTGACCGCGGCGCTGGCGGTGACGGATGAACCGCAACTGGCGGTGCGTGGCGGGCGGGTGTTCGTGCCGCGGTTGGGCCGGGTGTCCGAGGTGGGTGGGGGTGTGCCGTGGTCGGCTGGGGGCACGGTGCTGGTCACGGGGGCGAGTGGGGCGCTGGGGCGGTTGGTGGCGCGGCATCTGGTGGAGCGTCATGGGGTGCGTGGTCTGGTGCTGGCTTCTCGGCGGGGTGGTGAGGCGCCGGGGATGGCTGAGCTGGTCGCGGAGCTGCGTGGGCGGGGTGCCGAGGTGGCGGTGGTGGCGTGTGACGTGGCCGAGCGGGAGGCGGTGGCGGCGCTGCTGGCCGCGCATCCGGTGACCGCGGTGGTGCACGCCGCCGGGGTGGTGGACGACGGTGTGGTCACCGGCCTGACCGAGGAGCGGTTGCGCGCGGTGCTGGCGCCGAAGGTGCTGGGCGCACAATGGCTGGACGAGCTGACCCGGGACCGGGACCTCACCCGGTTCGTGCTGTTCTCCTCCGCCTCCGCGACCCTCGGCAACGCCGGGCAGGCCGCCTACTCCGCCGCCAACGCCCACCTGGACGCACTGGCCAGGCAGCGCCGCGCCGCCGGGCTTCCGGCCACCTCGCTGGGCTGGGGCCTGTGGGAGCAGCGCAGCGGCATCACCGGTCGGCTTGCCGAGGCAGACCTGGCCCGTATCGCGCGCAGTGGCATCGCCGCCCTGTCCACCGAGGAGGCCCTCGCGCTGCTGGACGCCGCCGTCGGGCTCGACGAGGCGGCCGTATTGCCGATGCGGCTGGACACCGCCGCCCTGCACCGGCTGGATCCGCTGCCCGCGGTGTTCACGGGCCTGGTTCGCGGTCGCCGCCCCACGCGGCAACGGTCAGGCTGGGCCGAACGGCTGCGCACGCTGCCCGCACCGGAGCGCCGCCGCGCCGCCCTGGACCTCGTGCGCACCCAGGCAGCGGGAGTGCTGGACCTGGCCGGGGCCGAACAGGTCGGGGACGAGCGGTCCTTCGCCGACCTCGGTTTCGACTCGCTGACCGCGTTGGAACTGCGCAACCGGCTCGGCGCCGCCACCGGGCTGCGGCTGCCCACCACCCTGGTGTTCGACCACCCCACCCCGGCCGCGCTGGCCGGGTTCGTACTCGCCGAGGCCGGTGACCTTCGGACCGGACCGGAACCCACTGCCCCCGCGCCGGCGGCCGCGGCGGACGAGCCGATCGCGATCGTGGGCATGGCGTGCCGCTATCCGGGCGGGGTGGGCACGCCCGAGCAGCTGTGGGAGATGCTGGCCGCCGGCCGGGACGGAATTACCGGGTTCCCCGCCGACCGCGGCTGGGACCTGGCCGGACTTCCGGTCGGACTCGGCGGTTTCCTGCCCGGCGCTGCTGATTTCGACCCGGCGTTCTTCGGGATCTCGCCGCGCGAGGCACTGGCCATGGACCCGCAGCAGCGGCTGCTGCTGGAGCTGTCCTGGGAGGTGCTCGAACGCGCCGGGATCGACCCGTCGTCGTTACGCGGCAGCCGTACCGGTGTGTTCGCCGGGCTGATGTACCACGACTACGCGACCAGGCTGGCGCACGTGCCCGAGGAACTCGAGGGTTACCTGGGCAACGGCAACCTGGGCAGCATCGCCACCGGCCGGGTCGCCTACACCTTCGGGTTCACCGGCCCGGCTGTCACCGTGGACACCGCCTGCTCGTCCTCGATGGTGGCGCTGCACCTGGCCGCCCAGTCCCTGCGCTCCGGCGAGTCCACCCTGGCGCTGGCCGGCGGCGTGACGGTGATGTCCAGCCCCACCCCGTTCCGCGAGTTCGACCGGCAGCGCGGCCTGGCCGCCGACGGCCGCTGCAAGTCCTTCTCCGCCGACGCCGACGGCACCGGCTGGTCCGAGGGCATCGGGATGCTGGTGCTGGAGCGGCTGTCCGACGCGCGCGCCAACGGCCACGAGGTGCTGGCCGTCGTGCGCGGTTCGGCCGTCAACCAGGACGGCGCCTCCAACGGGCTCACCGCGCCCAACGGCCCCTCTCAGGAGCGGGTCATCCGCGCGGCGCTGAACGCCGCCGGTCTCTCCCCTTCGGACGTCGACGCGGTGGAGGCGCACGGCACCGGCACCTCCCTG
Organism: Streptomyces sp. NPDC043427; assembly: GCF_056436655.1. Taxonomy (NCBI): domain Bacteria; kingdom Bacillati; phylum Actinomycetota; class Actinomycetes; order Kitasatosporales; family Streptomycetaceae; genus Streptomyces; species Streptomyces sp. NPDC043427. The sequence continues at coordinate 3,490 of NZ_JBWKCC010000062.1, forward strand.
GGCGACCCGATCGAGGCGCAGGCCCTGATGACCGTGTACGGGGCCGACCGCGACCGGCCGTTGTGGCTGGGGTCGGTCAAGTCCAACATCGGCCACACCCAGGCCGCCGCAGGGGTCGCCGGGATCATCAAGGTCGTACAGGCGATGCGGCACGGCCTGCTGCCGCGCACCCTGCACGTGGGCGAACCGACCCCGCACGTGGACTGGTCGGCCGGCGAGGTGCGGCTGCTCACCGAGGCGATCGACTGGCCTCAGACCGAGGTCCGTCGCGCGGCCGTGTCGGCGTTCGGGGTCAGCGGCACCAACGCGCACGTGATCATCGAGCAGGCCCCGGCCGCCGAGCCCACCACGGTGCCCGCCGTGCCCGAGGCGCTGCCGGTGCCGGTGCTCGTGTCCGGCCGCAGCGCCGACGCGCTGCGCGCCCAGGCGGCCCGGCTGCGTGAGCATCTGCTCGCCGAGTCCGGGGTCGCCGTCACCGAGGTGGCGCGGGCTGCGGCGCTGTCGCGTGCTGCTTTGGAGCATCGGGGTGCGGTGGTGGCTGGTGGGCGGGATGAGTTGCTGGCGGGGCTTGCGGGGTTGGCGCAGGGGGTGCCGGGGGCGATTCGTGGGGTGGCGGGTCGGGGTGGGTTGACGGGGTTTGTGTTTTCGGGTCAGGGGTCGCAGTGGTCTGGGATGGGCCGGGAGTTGGTGGAGCGGTATCCGGTGTTCGCGGAGTCGTTCGAGGACATCTGTGCGCGGCTGGAATCGGTGCTGGGCCGCTCGGTGCGTGCCGTGATTCTGGACGGTGGTGAGCAACTCGATCAGACGGTGTTCGCGCAGTGTGGCCTGTTCGCCATTGAGGTGTCGTTGTTCCGGTTGCTTGAGTCGTTCGGTGTGGTGGCGGATTTCGTGGTGGGGCATTCGGTGGGGGAGGTGGCGGCGGCGCATGTGGCGGGGGTGTTGTCGCTGGAGGATGCGGTCACGTTGGTGTGTGCGCGGGCGGGGCTGATGCAGGAGTTGCCGGCGGGTGGGGCGATGCTCGCGGTGAACGCCGCGGAGGCGGAGGTTGCCGGGGTCCTGTCGGGTGAGGTGGGGATCGCGGCGGTCAACGGGCCTCGTTCGGTGGTGGTGTCGGGTGCGGAGTCGGCGGTGGCCGGGGTCGCGGAGCGGGCGGGGGAGCGGGGCTGGCGCAGCACGCGGTTGCGTGTCAGTCATGCGTTCCATTCGCCGTTGGTGGAGCCGGTGCTGGATCGTTTCCGTGACGCTGTTGCGGGTGTGGCTTTCGCCGAGCCGCGTATTGCGTTCGTGTCGACGGTGGAAACCGGTCTGGCGCCGGTGGGCGTGGATTACTGGGTGCGTAATGTCCGGGACACGGTGCGCTTCGCCGATGCGGTGGGGTATCTGCATGCGCAGGGTGTGACGCGGTTCGTGGAGATCGGTCCGGACGCTGCGCTCAGTGCCGTAGGACCGGGGTGTCTGCCGGAGGACACCACGGCTGCCTTCATTCCCCTCCTGCGCCGCGACCAGCCGGAATCGGTGACCCTGCCCACCGGGCTGGCCCGCTTCCACACGCACGGCGGCACGGTGGACTGGGCGGAGTACCTGCCCGCCGCGCCCCGCGTCGAGATGCCCACGTACGCCTTCCAACGCCGCCGCTACTGGCTCGACAACGCCGAACCGGCGCGCCGGGGCGGCCACCCGATGCTGAACTCGGCCGTGGAGTTCGCCGAGGAGGACGGGTTCCTGCTGTCAGGCCGGCTGGCCACGTCGGCGCAGAGCTGGCTGGGGGAGCACACCGTGCTCGGCGCGACCGTGGTGCCCGGCAGTGTGTTCGTCGAACTGGCCCTGCACGCCGCCGCGGAGGCCGGCGCGGGCGAGGTCGCCGAACTGACGCTTCAGGCGCCGCTGGTGCTGCCGGAGGACGGCGCAGTGGAGGTGCAGCTGCGGGTCGGGGCGCCCGGCGCGGCTGGGGACAGGCCGCTGACCGTGCACGCCCGCCCGGCCGGGGACCCCGCTCCGTGGACCTGCTACGCCCGCGCCGTGCTCGGCCCCGTGGTGGCCGCGCCCCAGGCCGAGCCGGTCGCCTGGCCACCGCCGGACGCCACCGCGCTGGACGTCGGCTCGGCCTACGCCGAGTTCGCCGCCACCGGCCTGGAGTACGGCCCGGCGTTCCAGGGCCTGCGCGCGGCCTGGCGGCGCGGCGACGAGATCTTCGCCGACATCGCCCTGCCCGAACTCACCGACACCGGCCGCTACGGGCTGCACCCCGCGCTGCTGGACGCGTCGCTGCACGCGATGCGCTACGTGCACGAGGACCACGGTGACCGCACGCTGCTGCCGTTCGCCTGGACCGGGATCGCGCTGCGCCGCGCCGGCGCGTCCGCGCTGCGGGTGCGGATCACCCCGGTTGCCGCCGACGCGGCCAGGATCGAACTCGCCGACCCGGCGGGCGTCCCGGTCGGGGTGGTGGAATCCCTCGCCGTTCGGCCGGTCTCGGCCGAACAGCTCGGTCACCACGAAGTCCTGTACACCGAGGACCTGGTGCCCGCGACCCTGCGGGGCGGCCCCGAACCGACTGTGCTGACCTGCGGCGATCTGGCCGAGCTGGCCGGGCGTGAGCTGCCCGAGGTGGTGGTGCTGGCGGCCGGGACCGAGGCCGACCCGGTCGCCGCGGCCGGCCGGGCCCTCGGCGCGGTGCGCACCTGGCTGGCCGAGGACCGCTTCGCCGGTACCCGGCTGGCGCTGCGAACCCGGAACGCGCGCACCGACGCGGCCGCCGCCGCGGTCTGGGGCCTGCTGCGCTCGGTGCAGCAGGAGCACCCGGACCGCTTCCTGCTGGCGGACGTCGAGGGCACGGACGGCACGGAGATCCCCGCCGCGGCGTGGAATGTGCCCGGCGGGCAGCTGGTACTGCGGGACGGCGTGGTCCTCGTGCCGCGGCTGGCCGGTGTCCCGCTGTCCAGGATCACCGACCGGGACGGCGCGGCCTGGGACCCGGGCGGCCCGGTGCTGATCACCGGCGGGCTGGGCGCGCTCGGCGCGGCTCTGGCCCGGCACCTGGCCGCCGACTGCGGGGTGCGCGAGCTGGTGCTCACCGGTCGCCGCGGCCCGGACACCCCGGGCGCGGCCGAGCTGGCCGCCGAACTCGCCCGACTCGGCGCCACCGCGCGGATCGTGGCGTGTGACGTGGCCGAGCGGGAGGCGGTGGCGGCGCTGCTGGCCGCGCACCCGGTGACCGCGGTGGTGCATGCGGCCGGGGTGGTGGACGACGGTGTGGTCACCGGCCTGACCGAGGAGCGGTTGCGGGCGGTGCTGGCGCCGAAGGTGCTGGGCGCGCAATGGCTGGACGAGCTGACCCGTGAACGCGAGCTGACCGACTTCGTGCTGTTCTCCTCCGCCGCCGGGGTGCTCGGCGCGGCCGGGCAGGGCGCCTACTCGGCGGCCAACGCCGCACTGGACGCGCTGGCCCGCGGCAGGCACGCCGCCGGGCTTCCGGCCACCTCGCTGGCCTGGGGGTTGTGGGAGCAGCGCAGCGGCATCACCGGCGGTCTTGCCGAGGCCGACCTGGCCCGCATCGCCCGCGCCGGGCTGCGGCCGCTGGCCACCACCGAGGCGCTGGAGCTGTTCGATCTGGCTCGCACGGTCGACGAACCGGTGCTCGTACCCATGCGACTGGACCGGGCGGCCGTCCGCTCCGGCGGGCCGGTCCCGGCGGTGTTGCGCGGCCTGGTCCGGCAAGCCCCCGCCCCGCCCGCCGGCATCGCTCCCGCGCCCGCCGACGCGCTCACCGCGCTGTCCGGACCGGACCGGGAGAAGGCGCTGCTGGCGCTGGTTCGCGCCGAAGCGGCCGCAGTGCTGGCCTACGACTCGCCGGTCGCCGTGGCGGACGACCGGACCTTCGCCGAGCTCGGCGTCGACTCGCTGGCCGCGGTGGAACTGCGCAACCGGCTCACCGCGGCCACCGGCATCCGGCTGCCCGCCGCGGTGGTGTTCGAGTACGCCACCCCGGTGGCGCTGGCCGCGCATCTGCACGAGTCCATGCCCGCCGTGGACGGCACGCCGGCCACCTCGTCGCTTGCCGAGCTCGACCGGCTCGAAGCGGCGTTGGCGGACGCCGACCCCGGCGCCGTGGACCGGTCGAAGCTGCGCATGCGGCTCACTGCGCTGCTGGCCAAGTACGGCGGTGAGGGGCAGAGCGGCTCCGCGCCGGAGCAGGACCTGTCGTCGGCCTCCGACGACGAACTGTTCGACCTCGTCGACGACCTCGGCGCCAGCTAGGGGCAGGGAAGGGAATCCGCGTGGCAAACGAGGACAGGCTCCGGGACTATCTCCGGCGCGCACTGGCCGAGGCGCAGAGCGCTCAGCACAGGCTGGCCGAGATCGAACAGGCCCGGCGCGAGCCGATCGCGATCGTGGGCATGGCGTGCCGTTATCCGGGCGGGGTGGGCACGCCCGAGCAGCTGTGGGAGATGCTGGCCGTCGGCCGGGACGGGATCACCGGGTTCCCCGCCGACCGCGGGTGGGACCTGGCCGGACTTCCGGTCGGCCTCGGCGGCTTCGTCGCCGACGCCGGGGAGTTCGACGCCGGCTTCTTCGGGATCTCGCCGCGCGAGGCGTTGGCCATGGACCCGCAGCAGCGGCTGCTGCTGGAGACCTCCTGGGAGGCGTTCGAACGCGCCGGGATCGACCCGACGTCGTTACGCGGCAGCCGTACCGGTGTGTTCGCCGGGCTGATGTACCACGACTACGCGACGCTGACGGACAGCGTGCCCGCGGAGTTGGAAGGCTTCATCGGCAACGGGAACGCCGCCAGCATCGCCACCGGCCGGGTCGCCTACACCTTCGGTCTCGAAGGACCCGCCGTCACCGTGGACACCGCCTGTTCCTCGTCGCTGGTCACCCTGCACCTGGCGGTGCAGTCGCTGCGCTCCGGGGAGACGACGCTGGCGCTGGCCGGCGGCGTGACCATCATGTCCACCCCTGGCACCTACGTGGAGTTCGACCGGCTCGGTGGGCTGGCCGCCGACGGCCGGTGCAAGGCGTTCGCCGCCGGTGCCGACGGCACCGGCTGGTCCGAGGGCGTCGGCATGTTGCTGCTGGAGCGGCTGTCCGACGCGCAGCGCAACAACCACCCGGTGCTCGCCGTCATCCGCGGCTCCGCGGTCAACCAGGACGGCGCCTCCAACGGACTGACCGCACCCAACGGCCAGGCGCAGCGCCGAGTGATCATCGAGGCGCTGACCAACGCGGCACTGTCCCCCCGGGACGTCGACGCGGTGGAGGCACACGGCACCGGCACCTCGCTGGGCGACCCCGTGGAGGCGCAGGCCTTGCAGGCCGTCTACGGGGCCGACCGCGACCGGCCGTTGTGGCTGGGGTCGGTCAAGTCCAACATCGGCCACACCCAGGCCGCCGCGGGCGTCGCGGGTGTGATCAAGGTCGTGCAGGCGATACGCCACGGGGTGCTGCCCCGCACGCTGCACGTCGACACCCCCACCCCGCACGTCGACTGGGCCGGTGGCCCGCTGGAGCTGCTCGCCGAGTCGCGGCCCTGGCCGGAGACCGAGGTCCGTCGCGCGGCCGTGTCGGCGTTCGGGGTCAGCGGCACCAACGCGCACGTGATCATCGAGCAGGCCCCGGCCGCCGAGCCCACGACGGTGCCCGTTGTGCCGGAGCCGGTGCTCTCGTTGCCGGTGCCGGTGGTGCTCTCCGGTCGTAGCGCCGACGCGCTGCGTGCCCAGGCCGCCCGGTTGTGTGAGTTCGTC
>NZ_JBWKCC010000063.1:0-7559 GCF_056436655.1 Streptomyces sp. NPDC043427
CTCCCACCCTACCCCCCTCTGTTACCGCGGATCCACTACCCCCCCCCCCCCCCCCCCCCCCCCCCCCCCCCCCCCCCCGCGCCCGCGTTTTTGCCAGGCGTATGCCCGCGCCAGGTTGGTGCTTTACCCAGGTCAACTCGGTTTACATTCCCGCAATGTTCACCCAGGGGTCAGTTTTCAGCCAACATCACTTGAGGGTCATGACATGTACGCGTCCCTGGTGCACTCTTCCTCACAACCGCCGCACAACTTCACAACCACCTCCGGTCGGCCACCCCACGCCGGCCCGGACTCCCCCACCAAGGAGCTTGTGTGTCCTCCCTCTACGCGCGTCACAAGCGTTCCACTCTGGCCATCGCCACCGCCGTCGCCGCCGGAGCGCTGCTCACCACCGGTCTGACCACCGGTTCCGCCGTCGCCCAGGTCCCCGCGGACACCACCGCCAAGGCCCCGCTGGCCGCCGCCCCGCTCCAGCTGACGACGGCCGCGCGCACCACGCTCATCCAGCAGCAGCAGGCCGACGCGCCCACCACCGCCCAGGAAATAGGCCTCGGCGCCCAGGAGAAGCTGGTCGTCAAGGACGTCGTGAAGGACGTCGACGGCTCGGTCCACACCCGCTACGAGCGCACCTACGCGGGCCTCCCCGTCCTCGGCGGCGACCTGATCGTCCACCAGTCGAAGTCCGGCGAGACCAAAGGCGTGACCAAGGCGCTCAAGGCCGCCGTCAAGGTCGCCTCGCTGAAGCCGGCCGTCGCCGCGTCGAAGGCCGAGAAGCAGGCGCTGACCGCCGCGAAGGACGCCGGTTCCGAGAAGACCGCCGCCGACCAGGCCCCCCGCAAGGTGATCTGGGCGGGCGACGGCAAGCCGGTCCTCGCCTACGAGACCGTCGTCGGCGGCCTCCAGGAGGACGGCACCCCGAACGAGCTGCACGTCATCACCGACGCGGCCACCGGCAAGAAGCTGTACGAGTACCAGGCCATCGAGACCGGCAGCGGCAAGAGCCTCTACTCCGGCAGCGTCACCCTCGGCACCACCAAGTCGGGCTCGACGTTCCAGCTGTACGACACCACGCGCGGCGGCCACAAGACGTACAACAAGGCCCGCAGCACCAGCTCCTCCGCGGGCACGCTGTTCACCGACGCCGACGACGCGTGGGGCACCGGCGCCGCCTCCAGCTCCACCAGCGACCAGACGGCCGCCGTCGACGCCGCCTACGGCGCGCAGGTCACCTGGGACTTCTACAAGAGCGCCTTCGGCCGCAGCGGCATCAAGAACGACGGCAAGGCCGCCTACTCCCGCGTCCACTACGGCAACGCCTACGTCAACGCCTTCTGGGACGACAGCTGCTTCTGCATGACCTACGGCGACGGTGAGGGCAACACCCACCCGCTGACCTCGCTGGACGTGGCCGGCCACGAGATGAGCCACGGTCTGACCTCGGCCACCGCCGGCCTCAACTACAGCGGCGAGTCGGGCGGTCTGAACGAGGCGACCTCCGACATCCTCGGCACCGGCGTCGAGTTCTTCGCGAACAACGCGGCCGACAAGGGCGACTACCTCATCGGCGAGAAGATCGACATCAACGGCGACGGCACCCCGCTGCGCTACATGGACAAGCCGAGCAAGGACGGCGGGTCCAAGGACAGCTGGTCCTCCAGCCTGGGCGGCCTCGACGTGCACTACTCGTCCGGCCCCGCGAACCACTTCTTCTACCTGCTGTCCGAGGGCAGCGGCTCGAAGACGATCAACGGGGTGACCTACAACTCCCCGACGTCCAACGGCTCCACGGTCACCGGCATCGGCCGCGACAAGGCGCTGAAGATCTGGTACAAGGCGCTGACGACGTACTTCACGTCGACCACCAACTACAAGGGCGCGCGCACCGGCACGCTGAGCGCCGCGTCCGCGCTGTACGGCTCCAGCAGCACCGAGTACAAGACCGTGGCCGCGGCCTGGTCCGCGATCAACGTCAGCTGACGCACACCTGTTTGACACGAGTGGCCCCCGGGACGAAGGCATCCCCGGGGGCCGCCCTACTCTTGGGCGCATGTCCTTCACGTACGCGGATGTCGGCGCCACCCGCGAGAACGGCTTCTGCCCGCCCGGCTTCCACCCGCTCCATGTGCGCGCCCGCCTCGGTGAGGGGCAGGCGCTCTTCCGGCGGGCCGCGGACGCCGTCCTCAGCTGGGAGATGCACCGCGCGCTGGGCGTCGGCATAGACGCGACCGCCGACCGCGCCGCCCCCGACGTCGACGTCACGGTCACCCTCGCGGGCATGATCAAGGCACCGTGCCGCGTGGTCTGGACCGTGGAGGAACCCCGCCGCGCGGGCTGGGCCTACGGCACCCTCGCGGGCCACCCCGAGTGCGGCGAGGAGTCCTTCCTCGTGGACCGCACCGGCGACGGCACGGTCTGGCTGACCATCTCCGCCTTCAGCCGCGCCGCCAAGTGGTACGCCCGCGCGGGCGGCCCGGCGACCCGGGGCCTGCAGCACGCCTACGCCCGCCGATGCGGCGTGGTCCTGCGCAAGCTGTGCGCACCGCAGGACAGTGCCTGAGGCGCTACCCGGCCTCCGTCGCGGCCACCGTCACAGCCGAGGCGAGCACCACCACGGCGACGGCCGGCCGTAACGGGAGCAAGCTCCAGTCGGCCACCTTCGGCACCCACCGCCCGGCCCGCCTGCGCAGGTGGCCCACCGGGACAGGTCGGGGTGCCCACTGAGGTACGCCGTCAGGGCCGTGCCGACCACGAGCCCGGTGAGGGCGGCGAGCACGTCGGGCAGCGGGGTGTAGCGGAGCGCCACGACGGCCACGCTCGCGCCGCCGAGCAGCCACCGGCCGTGGACCGTGAGCACCAGGCGCCTGGCGTTCCTGCCACTGAGGATCACCGGCGCCTCCCCGGGTGTGACATGCGAACAGAGGGCCGGCGCGGGATCTCCCGGCCGGCCCTCGCGTCAGAGTCGCGGAGCCCTCACCGCAGCAACACCCCCGCCTCCTCCCCGAGTTCCTCCCCCGGCACCGTCACGAGCCCCAGCTCCGCGCTGGAGGCGAGGAGTCGGTGGGCCGGGAGGATGCGGACCGTGTAACCGTAGGGACCGGTGCGGTCGAGGGACAGGGGGCCCTCGTAGAACCAGCGGCCCTCCGGGTCGGGGCCGCCCGTCGGTTTGAGGGGGACGGTCGTGGCGTCGGTGATGCGGTCCCGGGTGTCGACGCGGCCGGAGAGGGCCTGGACCTCGACGTCGTCGGGGGCGAGGTCGCCGAGGCCGACGCGGACGCGGAGGGTGAGGGTGGTGCCGAGTTCGGCGGTGGCGGTGGTGGCGGACGTCTCGACGTGGTCGACGCTGACGCGGTGCCAGGCCGCACGCACCCGGGACTTCCAGGAGGCGAGTTCGCGGGCGGAGTCGGGGTCCATCGAGCGGTGGGCGAGGCCCGCGGGGGTGTACAGGCGCTCGACGTACTCGCGGACCATGCGGCCCGCCAGGACCTTCGGCCCGAGCAGGGTGAGGGTCTGGCGGACCATCTCGATCCAGCGGTCGGGCAGACCGCCCTGGCCGCGCTCGTAGAAGCGCGGGGTGACGCGCTGTTCGAGGAGGTCGTAGAGCGCGGCCGCCTCGATGTCGTCGCGGTGGTCGGGGTCGGTGCCGGCGCCGTCCGCGGTGGGGATCGCCCAGCCGAAGTCGGGCTGGAACCACTCGTCCCACCAGCCGTCGAGCACGGAGAGGTTGAGGCAGCCGTTGAGGGCGGCCTTCATCCCGGAGGTGCCGCAGGCCTCCAGCGGGCGCAGGGGGTTGTTCAGCCAGATGTCGCAGCCCGGGTAGAGCTTCTGCGCCATTCCCATGCCGTAGTCGGGCAGGAAGACGATCCGGTGGCGCACGCGCGGGTCGTCGGCGAAGCGGACCAGTTCCTGGATCAGCCGCTTGCCGCCGTCGTCCGCCGGGTGGGCCTTGCCCGCGACCACGAGCTGGATCGGCCGCTCGGGGTGCAGCAGCAGGTCCATCAGCCGGTCGCGGTCCCGCAGCATCAGCGTCAGCCGTTTGTACGACGGGACGCGCCGCGCGAAGCCGATGGTGAGCACGTCGGGGTCCAGCACCCCGTCGATCCAGCCGAGTTCGGCCGTCCCCGCGCCCCGCTGCCGCCAGGAGGCCCGCAGCCGCTCCCGCACCTCGTCCACCAACTGTTCGCGCAGGGTCCGCCGCAGCTCCCAGATGTCCTGGTCGCTGATGTCGGCGACCGCGTCCCAGCGGCCCGCGCCCCCGACGCTCAACGCGTCCTCGGCCCGCTCGGCCCCGACCTGGCGGGCGCCCAGACGCAGTACCTCCGGGGCCACCCAGGTGGGGGCGTGCACGCCGTTGGTGACGGAGGTGATGGGCACCTCGTCGGGGTCGAAGGCCGGCCACAGGCCCGAGAACATCTCGCGGCTGACGTTTCCGTGCAGCAGCGAGACGCCGTTGGCGCGCTGGGCCAGGCGCAGGCCCATCACGGCCATGTTGAAGAGGTTGGGCTCGCCGCCCGGGTAGGTCTCCATGCCGAGGCGCAGGACGCGTTCGACGTCGATGCGCGGGAGTTCGGCGTGGGGGCCGAAGTGGCGGGCGACCAGTTCGCGGTCGAAGCGGTCGATGCCGGCGGGGACGGGGGTGTGCGTGGTGAAGACCGTCCCCGCCCGGACCGCCTCGAGGGCGGGGTCGAAGTCGAGCCCCTCCTCGCAGAGTTCGGCGATGCGTTCGAGCCCGAGGAAGCCGGCATGGCCCTCGTTGGTGTGGAACACCTCCGGCTCGGGGTGGCCGGTCAGCCGGCAGTACGTCCGCACCGCCCGGACCCCTCCTATACCGAGCAGCATCTCCTGCAGCAGCCGGTGCTCGCTGCCGCCGCCGTAGAGCCGGTCGGTCACCCCGCGTTCGCCGAGGTCGTTCTCCTCGACGTCGGAGTCGAGCATCAGCAGCGGGACCCGGCCGACCTGGGCCAGCCAGATCCGGGCGTGCAGCGATGTCCCGCCGGGCAGGGCGAGGGAGACCTGGGCGGGCGTGCCGTCGGCCTCCCTCACCAGCGCCACCGGCAGTTCGTTGGGGTCGAGGACGGGATAGTGCTCCTGCTGCCAGCCGTCCCGGGAGAGGGTCTGGCGGAAGTAGCCGTGGCGGTAGAGGAGTCCGACGCCGATCAGCGGCAGACCGAGGTCGCTGGCCGCCTTCAGGTGGTCGCCGGCCAGGATGCCGAGGCCGCCGGAGTACTGCGGCAGGGCGGCGGTGATGCCGAACTCGGGTGAGAAGTAGGCGACGGCGTCGGGAAGCTCACCGGACTGCGTCTGGTACCAGCGCTCCCCGGTGACGTAGTCGTGCAGGTCGTCGGCGACCGCGGTCAGGCGGCGCAGGAAACGGCGGTCCTCGGCCAGCTCCGCGAGTCGCTCCGACGAGACACCGCCCAGCAGGCGTACGGGGTCGCAGTCGGAGGCGGCCCAGCGCTCGGGGTCGACGGACTGGAAGAGGTCTCGGGTCTCCGCGTGCCAGGACCAGCGCAGATTGCGCGCGAGGTCGCTGAGCGGCCGTAGGGGTTCGGGAAGAACGGGACGGACGGTGAATCGACGGATCGCCTTCACATTCCACCTCGGCGCGTTGCGTTGTGGACGCACGGCGGTGTGCGTCTCGGCGTCACCCTTGACGTTACCGGCGTCGGCGTCCCCTTCGCTGGGAGTGCCACGGCCCGGATGATATGGCCGATTCCACCCCCATGGGCCTTCTTGTGACACCTCGTCCCACACGAGAGGCTGCCCAGTGGCGTTCGGATCCACGCCGGGTGCACCACGCACGCGGCGCGCGGCCCGCGCGCCGCAGAGGAGGGGAAGTTCACGCCATGGCACGGACGCGACAACGGCGTCTGCGCCGGGCGGGGGGCCTGGCCGCGGTGGCCTGTGCCGCGGCCCTGTCGGCCGTCACCCTGCCCGCGCACGCCGTACCGGAGGGGCGGATATCCGGCGCCGGGGCGCCCGGTTCCGTCAGCGGAAGCTACCTGGTGACGCTCAAGGGGGGAATGAAGGCGCCGTCGGCGGCGGGAAGGAGCCTCGCCGAGACGTACGGGGTCAGAATCAGCCATGTCTACGGCACGGCGCTCAACGGCTATGCCATCAGGGCGGACGAGAGACGGGCCCGGCTTCTCGCCGCCGACCCGCGTGTCGCCTCGGTCGTCCAGGACAGCCGCGTCGCCCTCGACGGCGCCCCGCGCACCCCGCCGTCGTGGGGCCTGGACCGTGTCGACCAGCCGGCCCTGCCACTGGACGGCGGCTACACCGGGCCGAGGTCCGCGGGCGCCGGAGTGACGGTGTACGTGATCGACACCGGTATCCGCACCACGCACCGGGACTTCGGCGGCCGGGCCGGTCACGGCTGGGACTTCGTCGACGGCGACCGGACCGCGACCGACGGCAACGGGCACGGCACCCATGTCGCCGGCACCGTCGCGGGCACCGCCCACGGCGTCGCCAAGAAGGCCCGCGTGGTCGCCGTGCGCGTCCTCGCCGACGACGGCTCCGGCACGACCGCGCAGGTCATCGCCGGAATCGACTGGGTCACCCGGAACGCGCGGAAGCCCGCGGTCGCCAACCTCAGTCTGGGCGGCTATCGCAACGCCCAACTTGACGCGGCGGTACGCAACTCGATCAGGTCGGGCGTGACGTACACGGTCGCGGCGGGCAACGACGGGCTGCGGGCAGACGCCTACTCCCCCGCCCGGGTGAAGGAGGCGATCACGGTCGGCGCGACGGACCGGAAGGACACGAAACCGGCCTTCTCCAACTACGGTCCCGCCCTCGACCTGTTCGCCCCGGGCGTGTCGATCACCTCGGACTCCCACACGAGCGACACCGGCACGGCGACCTTCTCCGGTACGTCGATGGCGTCGCCGCACGCGGCGGGCGCGGCCGCGCTCTACCTGGCCGACCATCCGAAGGCAAACCCGAGTGAAGTCGCGGGTGCGCTGATTGACGGGGCCTCGAAGGGGAAGGTGTCCGGCTTGGGGCCGGGTTCACCGAACGAACTTCTGCGGGTGCCGTCCTCGTAGGGCGGAGTGCCGGTCCGGCCCCGTTCGCCTCGAACGGGGCCGGTCTTGTGTGTAGACATACGCGTGAGTAGTTAACAAAGTGCCGGATTGCCCACCCGAATAGGGTGGGAAGGCTCCACCGGTGCACCCCTCAGGTACACCACGCAGGACCCACCTCCCCACAGCCATCCGCCCACCCACGTTGACGCGGACAGGAGCGGTCATGCCCGCCACGCACCACTCGTCAGCACCCCCGACACCCAGCACCGCCGCACCCCCCGTGCGCCCCGCCGACGTCGGTCCACCACCGGTCCCGGAGCGATCCTCCACGGGCGACGCCACCGCCGTCGGACGCATACCGGTCCTCGACGTGCGGCCCGTCGTCCAGCACGGGCGCCGGCCCGCCAAGGCGGTCACCGGCGAGACGTTCCAGATCTCGGCCACCGTCTTCCGCGAGGGCCATGACGCCGTCGGCGCCAACGTGGTCCTCCGGGACCCGGACGGACGCCCCGGCCCCTGGACCCCGCTGCGTGA
>NZ_JBWKCC010000064.1:0-7141 GCF_056436655.1 Streptomyces sp. NPDC043427
GGCGCGCAGGGTGTGGACGCCCCAGTACGCGTCGGCGGGGACCTCGCGGTCGCCGAGCAGATCGTGTTCGCTTCGGGTGGCGGCGGCGGTCATGGCGGAGCGGGCCCTCTCTCGATGCGGTTCAGGCGTGGTCGTATGTGAGGTGCGCAGCAGGCCGCGAGACCGGAAAGCCGCGGGGACGTCCCAGGACCACTGCTTGGGAAGTCCCCGCGGCTTCACCGCCGTCGGCATCGGCTCAGAGCAGCCTGTCCTTCGCCTTGTAGTAGGCGCCGCCGAACGGCAGGAACCAGGCGGTGCCGTTGTAGAAGGGGACGGGGACCTTCGGGAAACCGAAGTCGCGCAGGGGGTTGGCCTCCGGCTTGCCGTCCATCATCTCGGCGACCGCGCGGCCCATGTAGGTGGCCATCTGGACGCCGTGGCCGCAGTAACCCATGGAGTAGTACAGGCCGTTGGCCTCGCCCGCGTGCGGGATGCGGTCCCAGGACATGCCGACCATGCCGCCCCACACGTAGTCGATCTTCACCCCCGCCAGCTGCGGGAAGATCTCGGTCATCTCCCGCTTGAGGATGTCACCGCTCTTGGCGTCGGAGGCCGGGTTGGAGGGGGCGAAGCGGGCCCGGCCGCCGAAGGCGAGGCGGTTGTCGGGCGTGAGGCGCACGTAGTGGCCGACGTTCTTGTGGGCAACGAGCAGGCGGCCGTTGGGGATGAGCTCCTTGGCGCGCGCCTCCCCCAGCGGCTCGGTGACGATGATGAAGCTGCCGACGTTGATCAGCCGCTTGCGGAACCACGGCATCGACTTGTCGGTGTAGGCGTCGGTGGCGGCCATGACCTGCTTGGCACGGATGGTGCCGTGCAGGGTCTCGACCAGGAAGCCACCGCCGGGCAGGCGGGTGAGGCCGGTGGCCGCGTTGCGCTCGTGGATCTCCGCGCCGGCACGTTCGGCGGCGTCTGCCAGGCCGCCGACGAACTTGCCCACGTGCAGGCCCGCGCTGAGCGGGTCCAGCAGGGCGCCGTGGTAGTAGTCCGAGCCGAGCTCGGCCCGCAGTTCGCTCTTGCTCAGCACGACCGTCTCGTGGCCGAAGTTCTCGGCCAGGTCGCGCTGCTTGGCCCGCAGGCCGTCGAAGTGCCCGGGCTTGCAGACCAAGCCGAGGCGACCTGAACGGTTGAAGTCGCAGTCGATCTTCTCCCGGACCGTGAGCTCCTCGACGACGTCGACCGCATCGCGGAAGGCGTTGTACAGCTCGAGGGCTCGCTCCTGGCCGTAGCGCTTGCGGGCGTCGGCGGGGCTGATGGTGATGCCCTGGGTGCACATGCTGCCGTTGCGCCCGGAGGCACCCGAGCCGACCTTGTCCTTCTCGACGAGGACGACCCGGGCACCCTTGCGGGCGGTGTGGTAGGCGGTGGACAGGCCGGTGAGGCCGCCGCCGATGACCACCACGTCCGCCTCGGTGGGCAGGTCCTTTCCGGACCGGTCGGGCAGGGCGGGGGCTGTGTCCAGCCAGTAGGGGATCTGCTTCATGGCGTGCGTCCTCTGTGTTCTCTGTCCTGTGTCGCCGTGGGTCAGCAGCCGAGCAGCTTCGGCAGGCCCGACATGTCGGGCAGCTCGTCGTACGGCTGGTAGTCGGAGCTGCCGAGGCGGCCGTAACGGTTGATCCACACCCGGCGCTTCAGGCCGAGGTCGCGGGTCGGGATGTGGTCGTACTCCCAGCCCTGCGCGGTGTGGATGACCTGCGACGGCTCGACGCCCATGGTCTTGAACGCGTACTCGAAGGTCTGCCGGTCCGGCTTGTACGCCCCGGCCTGCTGGGCGGTGATGACGTAGTCGAACTCGACGCCGATGTTCTCGACGTTGCGCGCGATCAGGTTGTCGTCGGTGTTGGAGATGATGGCGATCTCGTACTTGGTCTTCAGCGCACGCAGGGCGTCCGGGACCTCGGGCCACGGGCCGAAGGTGGGGACGGCCTCGACCAGGGCGTCGCCGTCGGACTCGCGGTACTCCAGGCCGTGCAGGCGCATGGCGTTGCGCAGGCTGGAGTGCAGGATCTCGTGGTACGGGCGGTAGGCCTCCAGGACGGCCTGGAAGCGCATGACGCGGAAGTCGTCGAGGAACTCGTCGACATCCAGGTTGTCCAGACCCAGTCGATCCTCGAGGACCTTCAGCGTCGTGGGGCCGAGCTCGAAGTTGATCAGGGTTGCGTAGGCGTCGAAGGTGACGATCTCTCTCATGGTTTTCAGCCTCAGTCTCGCGGGTTTACCAGGGGAGTGGGGACTTCAGACGACGCGTTCGCCGGGGGTGACGATCGCGTCCAGGGCGGCCAGGTCGGCGGCGTCGGGGACCCAGTCGGCCGCCGCCGCGTTGGCGGTGACCTGTTCGGGGGTCATGGCGCCGCAGATCACGGAGCCGACGGCGGGCAGGGCCGCCAGTCCGCCGACCGCGACCTGAAGGAGGGTCAGGCCGCGTTCGGCGCCGTAGGCGGTGAGCGCCTCGACCTTGTCGAGGGCGGCGTCGGTCAGCCAGCCCTGTCGCCAGGACAGCCGGCTGCCGGGCGGGGGCTGTTCACCGCGCCGGTACTTGCCGCTGAGCAGGCCGTTGGCCAGCGGGTAGTACGGCAGCAGGCCGACGCCGTGGCGCAGGCAGGCGGGGATCAGGTCCTGCTCCACGCCGCGATCGAGCAGGTGGTAGCGGGCCTGGGTGGACACGAAGGCGTCTGTGAGGTGCTCGGCCGGCAGGTTGGAGCAGCCGATGAAACCGATCTTGCCCTCGTCCACCAGCTCCTGGAGCGCGGCCACCGTCTCCCCGAGCGGGGTGACGCCGTCCGGCTCGTGGTACTGGTACAGGTCGATCCGGTCGGTGCCGAGCCGGCGCAGGGACGCCTCGACGGCGTACCGGACGTAGCCGCGCGAGCCGCGCGGGCCGTGCCGTTCGGCCTCCTCATCCATCTCCATGCCGAACTTGGTGGCCAGGACGGCTTCGTCGCGGTGTCCCTTGAGGGCGGCGCCGAGGAGCCGTTCGCCGTCGCCGCGCGAGCCGCCGCACCCGCTGCTGCTCTCGCCGGACCCGCCGTACATGTCGGCCGTGTCGAACAGGGTGATCCCGGCATCCAGGGCCGCGTGGACGACGGCCTTCGTTCCCTCCTCGTCGAGGCGGGCACCGAAGTTGTTGCCGCCGACGCCGACCACGGAGACGGCCGGCCCACGCTCGCCCAGGGTGCGGTATCTCATGACCGGTTCCCGAACCCGATGCAGACGTTCTTGGTCTGCAGGTAGCTGTCCAGGCCTGCCAGGCCCTTCTCGCGGCCCCAGCCGCTGTGCTTGTAGCCGCCGAAGGGGAGCTCGACGCCGGTGCCGACACCAGTGGGGTTGACGTAGACCTGACCGGCCCGGATGCCCTCGGCCAGCCGCATCGCATTGTCGATGTCGCGGGTCCAGACGTAGGAGGCCAGTCCGTACGGACTGTCGTTGGCGATGTCCAGGGCCTCCTCGGCGTCGTCGAACTCGATGACGGTGATGACGGGGCCGAAGATCTCCTCGCGGGCGCAACGGGCGTCGTTCGTCAGGCCCGTGAGGACGGTCGGCTCGACGTAGTAGCCGTCGGCCAGGGCCGGGTCGGACGGGGCGCCGCCGACGCGGACCGTCCCGCCCTCCTCGCGGGCCACGTCCAGGTAGCCCAGCACCCGGTCGCGCTGCCGGGCGGCGACCAGCGGGCCGATGTCCGGGTCGGTGAGCCCCGGGCCGACGCGCATCGAGGCGGCGTGCGAGACCAGCTTCTCGAGGAACTCCTCGGCGCCGCGCTGGAGCAGCAGCCGGGTGCCGGCCGTGCAGGTCTGGCCGGCGTTGCCGAACGCCGAGGCCGCGACGGCGGTCAGCGCCAGGTCGAAGTCGGCGTCGGCGAAGACGACGACCGGGGACTTGCCGCCCAGCTCGGTGACCGAGGGCACCACGTTGGCGGCGGCGGCCTGGGCGACCTTGATGCCGGTCGGTACCGAGCCGGTGAAGGTGACCTGGTTGATGTCCGGGTGGCCGGCGAGGGCGGCGCCGGTCTCGCCGTCACCGGGGACCACGTTCAGCACGCCCGGCGGGAGACCGCACTCCAGGGCGATCCTGCCGATCTCCAGCGGGGTGAGCGGCGCCTCCGGCGACGGCTTGAGCACCACGGTGCAGCCCGCCGCCAGTGCCGGAGCCGAGCCCCGCGCGGTGTTCTGCAGCGGGTAGTTGAAGGGGATGATCTGGCCGGAGACACCGATCGGCTCACGGACCGTGTAGTCGATCAGGCCGGGGCCGAGCGGGATCGTCGTGCCGCCGAGCTTGTCGGCGGCGCCCGCGTAGAACTCGAAGTAGCGGGCCGCCGCTTCGACATCGGCCTTGGCCTGGCGGAGCGGCTTGCCGACGTCCTGGCTCTCCAGCCGCGCCAGTCGTTCTCCCTGGTAGCGGATGGCCTCGGCGATCCGGTGGAGGATGCGGCCCCGGTCGGCGGCACGCATCCCGGCCCATTCGGGATTGGTGAAGGCCGCGCGTGCGGCGGCCACCGCCTGGTCCACGTCCGCCTTGCCGGCCAGCGCCACCTGGGCGATGGCCGTCCCGTTCGACGGGTCGAGGACGGTGAAGGAGCGTCTGTCGGCGGCCGGGACGTGCTTGCCGTCGATCAGCAGTTCGGTCAGCTTCAGTTCGCCGCTCATGGCTGGATCTCCCCCAGCACCTCGCCGAAGATGACGACCTCGTCGCCGGGACGGACCGTGCGGATCCGGCGCACCCAGAGCACGATGCCGTCCTGCGGCGCGGTGACCTCTTCCAGGGTGTTGCCGTAGTGGTCGGTGATGGTGGCGATCAGATCGCCTTCCTTGCAGGTCTCCCCCGGTTCGGCGCGGGCGACGAAGAAGCCGCCGGAGGCGGAGCGGGCGAAGGTGCCGGAGACGGTCGTGTAGGTGTCCCGCAGCTCCGCCTCACCGTCGGTCATGCCGAGGCTGCGCAGGATGTTGCGGACGGAGTTCATGTGCCGCTCGACGTTGGCCTCGCGGTAGGTGGCGCCACCGCACTCGATGGTGATGGCGGGCTTGCCGGCCTCGAGAACGGGGTGGCGGACCGTGCCGCCCCACTTGCCGCCCTTCCAGACCAGCTCGTGCCCGGCGGCGAGGGCCAGGTCGGTGGCCAGGTCCTCGTAACCGCCCTGGAGGATCACCAGCGGGGCGATCTCGCCGTAGGCGCCACCGGTGTGCAGGTCGACCACGGCGTCGACGGCCGGGACGACCTTCTCGACGAAGGTGGCGGCCAGACGCTGCGAGTACGAGCCCTCCGCGTCGCCCGGGAAGATGCGGTTGAGGTTGAGGTGGTCGATGCCGCTGGCGCGGGCGGCCGCCTCGAAGGCCGGGGTGTTCAGGCAGGGGATGCCGACGACGGTGCCGCGCAGGGTGGCCGGGTCGATCTCGGCGAGGACACGCCGGATGGCCTCCTGGCCGTCGTACTCGTCGCCGTGCACGCCCGCGTCCACACACAGGACCGGGCCGTCCTGGGCGCCGTTGACGACGATCAGCGGAATGCCGAGCTCCACGCCGTAGCTGCTGGTGCCGACCGGGATCAGGCCCTGGGCGCGCTCGCCCGGGGCGACGGTCAGCGGACCGATGGAGTACATGTGAGTCCTTTCCAATGCGTTGATGCGTGGATCAGATGCGGGACGAGGCCTCGGCGAGGGTGCCCGCGATGATCGCGGCGATACGGTCGAGCACGGCGCGGTCGCTGATCAGCGGGGGCGCGATCTGCACCAACGGCGCGGAGCGGTCGTAGACGCGGGCCAGCAGGCCGGCCTCGCGCAGTCGACGCGGGATCAGGTCGGCGATGAGTGCCTTACGGGCGGTGTCGCTGAAGCCGCCGTCGTCCAGGTCGCCCACGAGTTCGCAGGAGTAGAAGAACCCGGTGCCACGGACATCACCGACGATCGGCAGGTCCGTGAGTGCCGCCATGCGCTGCGCCAGGTCGCCCTGGAGGGCGCGGACGTTGTCCAGGATCCGGTCCCGCTCCATGATCTCCAGGTTGCGCAGGGCGATGGCCGCGCTCAGCGGGTGCCCGGCGAACGTGTAGCCGTGGTTGAGGACCGCACCGGGCCGGTTGATGACCTCGGTGACCTTGGCGCCGACCAGGGTCGCGCCCAGGGGGGCGTATCCCGCGGTGATGCCCTTGGCGACGGTGACCATGTCCGGGCGGGCGCCGTAACGGTCCCCGCCGAACCACTCCCCGACCCGGCCGAAGCCCGTGATCACCTCGTCGGCGACGAGCAGGAACCCGTACCGGTCGGCCAGCGCCCGCAGCCCCTGCCAGTACCCCTGAGGCGGGGTGATGCAGCCGCCGCGGTTCTGCACCGGCTCGGCGATGAGCATGGCGACGGTCTCCGGGCCCTCGGCCAGGATCGTGGCCTCCAGCTCGGCGAGCAGCCATGCCGTGTACACCGCGTCGTCCGCGAACTCCGGCGCGAGGCCAAAACGGTTGGTGTTCGACACGAACCGGGTGTCGATCGCCGGCGGGCCGTACGGCTCCGTCAGGCCGGGGTCGTCGGTGAGCGACAGGGTACCGATGGTCAGGCCGTGGTAGGCGCCGCGCCGGGCGATGGCCTTGGTGCGGCCCGGCTCGCCGCGCAGGGCATGGTAGCGGCGGGCGATCTTCCAGGCGGTCTCGACGGCTTCGGCGCCGCCGCTCGAGAAGAAGGTGTGCTCGATGTCCACGGGAGCGATCCGGGACAGCCGCTCGGCGAGTTCGATCGCCGTCGGGTGCGCGGAACCGGTCCACAACGGGCTGTAGCACAGCTCCCGCAGTTGCTTCTCCGCCGCCTCGGCGAACTCGGGGCCGTAGGAGTAGCCGAGCTGGCAACAGTACAGCCCTGACAGGCCGTCGATGTAGCGCCTGCCGTCAGCGTCGTCGACGTACGGGCCCTCCCCTCGCCGGACGACGAGGAGGTCTTCGCCCTCGGGGCCGAGCGAACCGTTGGCGGTCATGTTCAGCAGCAGGTGCCGCTGAGCCGTGGCGGCGGTCAGCCGAGCGGCGGCGGCGGTCATACGGCCTCGCCTCCGGGAGCGGCGACTCCTACGGTGTTCTCGACCGACAGCAGGGAGTCCTGCCGTCCGGAGCCGAGCCAGCGCACCAGGGCCACCAGGCC
>NZ_JBWKCC010000065.1:0-6996 GCF_056436655.1 Streptomyces sp. NPDC043427
TTCCCTTTCCGGCGCTTCCGACTCTATCAGATCCTTTCGGCCCTGATTCCCCGTCAGAGGGGGGTTGTCTTCCCGGCTGTTGGGCCGTTCCGACGTCTCAAACCTTAGCGGATCCTCCCGGCGATTCCCAATCGAGTCGTTCGACTCGATCGAACCCGCCGAGCTCCCGATCGAATTGAATTCGGGCACGCCGAATTCACCCCGTCAGGAGT
Organism: Streptomyces sp. NPDC043427; assembly: GCF_056436655.1. NCBI lineage: Bacteria > Bacillati > Actinomycetota > Actinomycetes > Kitasatosporales > Streptomycetaceae > Streptomyces > Streptomyces sp. NPDC043427. The sequence goes on from NZ_JBWKCC010000065.1 coordinate 213, forward strand.
GATCGTTCTGCTGGTTTGGTTGCCGCACGAGGCGGCGGGAGGTGCTGACGCAGAACCGTTACGGCTCTCCGACAACCCGAAGAACTCTACGGATCCCCGAAGGGGCTGTCAAGTGCCCGCTGTCAAGATCTTTTCGGGCGCTTCAGCCAAGGCCGCAGCCGGGTCTCAGTCGAGGTCGCTGAGGCGTCCGCCGGAGTCCGGCTGCGCGTCCTCCACCCGGCGAAGGAGCCTGGTCAGCACCTCGCCGAGGACCGCGCGCTCGCCCGATGACAGGTCCTGGAGGAGGTCCTCCTCGAAGACCGACGCCAGGCGCATCGCCTCCAGCCACTTCTCGCGTCCCTCCGGTGTCAGCTCGACGATGACGCGGACCCGATTGGCCTCGTCCCGTTCTCGGGTAACCAACCCCTCCGTAACCATGCGGTCGATCCGGTGGGTCATCGCGGCCGGCGTCAGACCGAGGCGCTTGGCGATGTCGCTGGGGCCCATGCGGTAGGGGGCGCCGGAGAGGACGAGCTCCTTGAGGACCTCCCACTCGGCGTTGCTGATGCCGAGGGCGGCGGTCTGGCGGCCGTAGGCGACGTTCATACGGCGGTTCAGGCGGGAGAGCGCCGAGACGATCTGCTCGACCTGGGGGTCGAGGTCCTGGAACTCGCGCTGGTAGGCGGCGATCTGCGCTTCGAGTGTCGGCTCACTGAGGCTGCCGGAGGTGTCGCCCATGCGCGAAGTATGGCATGCGGCCGCTTGGCGTTGAAGTCCTTCGAGGTGTACTGTTTAGCTTCTAACTTTAGCTTCGAAGTCTTCAGTCCTAACTACTGAGGCATACCAACTACTCGAGAGAGGTGAACGTGACCAGGGCGAAGGGCGCAGCGATGCGCCGGATCCACGTGGGCAACGCACTCAGCGCGTTCGGGCTCGGTTTCACCGTCCCCTACCTGTACGTCTATGTGGCGCAGGTGCGGGGTCTTGGTGCCACGACGGCGAGTCTCGTGCTCGCCGTCTTCGCCGTGGCCGCGCTGGTGGTGCTGCCGTTCGCCGGCAGGGCGATCGTGCGGCGTGGCCCGCTTCCGGTGCTGCTCGCCGCCCTGGTCACCGCCGCGCTCGGGTCGCTGAGCCTGGGGCTCGCGGGCAATGCCATGGCCGTACTGCTGTCGGCGGCGGCGCTCGGGGCCGGGCAGGCCGTGATGCAGCCGGCGCTCGCGACGATGATCGTGGACTGCTCGACGGCTCAGACGCGGTCGCGGGCGTTCGCGACGCAGTTCTTTCTGCAGAACCTCGGGCTCGGCGTCGGTGGGCTGATCGGTGGGCATCTCGTCGATGCCACGCGCGTGTCGTCGTTCACGCTGCTGTTCGCGATCGAGGCGGCGATGTTCCTGCTGCTGGTCGTGGTGATGGCGACGGTGCGGACGCCGCACTCGCCGCGGATCGAGGACGCCCCCGCGGGGTCGGCGAGGGGGAGCTGGAAGCAGCTCCTCGGGAACCGGGCCATGGTGCAGCTGAGCGTGCTGGGGTTCGTGCTGTTCTTCGCCTGCTACGGGCAGTTCGAGTCGGGGCTGAGCGCGTACGGCGTGGAGGCTGCCGGGATATCGACGTCCGCGTTGGGGACGGCTCTGGCCGCGAACACGGCGGTGATCGTGGTCGCGCAGTTCGCGGTGCTGAGGTTCGTCGAGCGGCGTCGGCGGTCCCGGGTGATCGCGTCCGTGGGGCTGATCTGGGCCGTGGCGTGGCTCGCGGCGGGGTACGCGGGGCTCGGGCACGGCAGCCAGGAGATGGCGACGGCTGCGTTCGTGTCGACGTATGCGCTGTTCGGTCTCGGGGAGGCGATGTTGTCGCCGACGGTGGCTCCGCTGGTGGCGGATCTGGCGCCTGCCGGGATGGCGGGGCAGTACAACTCCGCGTTCGCCCTGGTGAAGCAGTTGGCGTTGGCGGTGGGGCCGGCTGTGGGTGGGCCGATGGGGGCGTCGTTGCACGCGCCTTATGTCGTGACGTTTCTGCTGTTCTCGCTGGGGATCACGTTCCTGGCGGTGCGGCTGGGTAGGCAGCTCACGCTCGCGCAGGATCAGCCGTGGGTCGCTCGGAGCCGGGTCGTCGCTCGGGGTGGGGCTGCGGCGGAGTCCGTGTCGGCGGAGGCCTGACGGCGCGCCGCCCGCAGCCGCGCCGACAGTTCCAGGTCCGACAGTTCCAGGTCCGACAGTTCTAGGCCTTCGGCAGTACGAACTCGCACCACACCGCTTTCCCCCCTCCCGGTGTACGCCTCGACCCCCAGCTCGACGCGATCGTCGCCACGATGGCGATGCCCCTGCCGGACTCGTCGCCTGCTTCGGCACGGCGCCGCCTGGGGAGGTGGTCGTCGCCGTCGGTGACCTCGATGATCAGGCGGCGGTCGGTGCGGCGCAGGCGCAGGCGCATGGGTGGGGTGCCGTGCTGGAGGGAGTTGGCGACGAGTTCGCTGGCGGCCAGGACGCCGAGGTCGTGCAGTTCGGGCGGGAAGCGCCAGCTGGTGAGGACGCCGGAGGCGAACGCACGCGCGCGTGGGGCCGCCTCCACTCCGCCGAGGAGGTCCAGGGCCGCGTTGCGGAAGAGTTCGCCGTCGGGGCCGGTGCGGGCGGGGTGCTGGAGGACCAGGACGGCCACGTCGTCGTCGTGGTCGGCGGTGACGCCGGCCGTGCGGACCAGGCGGTCGCAGATCACCTGGGGGGTGCCCGTCGCGCCGGCCAGGGCGCGTTCGAGGGAGGCGATGCCTTCGTCGAGATCCTCGTCCCTGCGTTCGACCAGGCCGTCCGTATAGAGGACGGCCGTGGAACCGGGGCCGAGCGGGATCGAGCCGGAGGCGTGCATCCAGCCGCCCGTGCCGAGGGGTGGGCCGGTGGGTTCGTCGGCGCGCTGGACCGTGCCGTTCTCGTCGCGGACCAGGATGGGCAGGTGGCCGGCGGAGGCGTACACCAGCCGGCCCTCGTTCGGGTCGTGGATGGCGTACACGCAGGTGGCGATCTGGTTGGCGTCGATCTCGGCGGCGAGGCCGTCGAGGAGTTGCAGGATCTCGTGCGGGGGGAGGTCGAGGCGGGCGTAGGCGCGGACGGCCGTGCGGAGCTGGCCCATGACCGCCGCGGCGCGGACGCCTCTGCCCATGACGTCGCCGATGACCAGGGCGGTGCGGCCGCCGCCGAGGGTGATCACGTCGTACCAGTCGCCGCCGACCGCGGCCTCGGTGCCGCCGGGCTGGTAGGTGGCCGCGATGCGCAGGTCGTCCGGCTGTTCGAGTTCCTGGGGGAGCAGGGAGCGCTGGAGGGTGACGGCCGTCTCGCGCTGGCGGCGTTCGCTGGCCCGGAGGCGTTCGGCGGCCTCGGCGTGGTCGGTGACGTCGGTGGCGAAGACGAGGACTCCGCCCTCGCCGTCGGCGTTCTTGGCGACGGGGGTGCAGGTGAAGGTGTAGGAGCGGCCGTCGGGGGCCTTGCGGGACTTGACCGTGCGGGGCTTGCCGCTGCGCAGGACCTGGTCGAGGAGCGGGAGCAGGCCGAGTTCCCGCAGCTCGGGGAGGGCGTCGCGGGCCGGTTCGCCGAGGGGGCGTACGCCGAATGCGGTGACATAGGCGTCGTTGACGCAGGCGAGGCGGTGGTCGGGGCCGTGGGTCAGGGCGACGAGGGCCGGGACGCGGTCGAGGACCTCGCGGACCGGCAGCTCGTCGACGGCCCCTACGAACGTCGTGTCATCGGTCAGTTGTTCGGCGCGGGCCGCGGGTACGGAGCTCTCTCCCCGTCGTTCGGGGGAGGCGGGGTACTCGGTCCGCGCTGCTGCGCGGCGCTGCGTTCCGGGGAGCCGGGCGCTCCAGCGCGTGAAGTTCACGAATCCTTGCCTCGTGTAGTCGTCGTCGGCCGGCTCCGGACCGGGCCAGGGCTCCGGTGACCGCGCGTGGTGGCAGCGCCGGGGTGTGCGGCACTTGGGAACAGCGTCGTGGGTTCGCGGGGTGGTGGGGCGGCGGGCGGCCCGCCCGGGCTCGGGGGATCAGTCTGGCAGGGCGGCCGTCCGGGCCGACAGTCGTCAGACGCCGGGGCGGCCGATGGAGTTCCTGGGTCCGGTCAGGACGACCCCTTCGGGTCGTCAGAAGGCTTTCCACCGGCAGCCAGTTCGAACTCTGCTCGAGGGTGTTCGAGTGATCCGAGCGAGACGATCTCCCTCTTGAAGAGCCCGGAGAGGATCCATTCGGCGAGCACACGCGCCTTGCGGTTGAAGGTCGGCACCCTGCTGAGGTGGTAGGCGCGGTGCATGAACCAGGCGGGGTAGCCCTTGAGCTTGCGCCCGTAGACCTGGGCAACGCCCTGGTGGAAGCCGAGGGAGGCGACCGAGCCGGCGTATTTGTGGGCGTACGTCTCGAGCGGTTCGCCGCGCAGGGAGTGGGCGATGTTGTCGCCGAGGACCCTGGCCTGGCGCAGGGCGTGCTGTGCGTTGGGGGCGGTTTCCTTGCCGGGTTCGTCGGCGGTGACGTCGGGGACGGCTGCGGCGTCGCCCGCGGCCCACGCGTGCGTGGTGCCCTCGATGGAGAGCTCGGCGGTGCATTTCAGCCGCCCGCGCTCGGTGCGGGGCAGGTCGGTCGCGGCGAGCACCGGGTGGGGTTTGACGCCGGCGGTCCACACGACCGTACGGGTCGGGAAGCGGGCGCCGTCACTGAGGACGGCGACACGGTCCGCGCAGGAGTCCAGGCGGGTGTTCAGGCGTACGTCGATGTTGCGGCGGCGCAGTTCGGTGACCGTGTAGCGGCCCATCTCCTCGCCGACCTCGGGCAGGATGCGGTCGGATGCCTCGACGAGGATCCACTTCATGTCTTCGGGCTGGATGTTGTGGTAGTACCGCGCCGCGTAGCGGGCCATGTCCTCCAGCTCGCCGAGCGCCTCCACTCCGGCGTAACCGCCACCGACGAAGACGAAGGTGAGGGCCGCGTCACGGATCGCGGGGTCGCGGGTGGAGGAGGCGATGTCCATCTGCTCGATGACGTGGTTGCGCAGCCCGATGGCCTCCTCGACCGTCTTGAAGCCGATGGCGTGCTCGGCGAGGCCGGGGATGGGCAGGGTGCGCGAGACGGAGCCGGGTGCGAGGACGAGTTCGTCGTACGACAGCCGGAGGGCGCCGGTGCCCTCCTCCTCGGTGGCGAGGGTGGTCACGGTGGCGGTGCGCTTGGCGTGGTCGACGGCGGTGGCCTCGCCGACGATGACATGGCAGTGGGACAGGACACGGCGCAGCGGTACGACGACGTGGCGGGGGGAGATGGAGCCCGCGGCCGCCTCGGGGAGGAACGGCTGGTACGTCATGTACGGGTCGGGTGTGACCACGGTGATCTCCGCGTCGCCCCGGGCGAGTTCCTGTTTCAGCTTCCGCTGGAGCCGCAGGGCCGTGTACATCCCGACGTAGCCGCCGCCGACAACGAGAATGCGCGCACGTTCCTTCACCATCCCATGACGCACCCGGCGTCGGCGTTTGTCCACAGCCCCGACCATTTGTGTGACCGAAGATCTGATGTGCGCAGGGTTGGCCGAATCACGAGCGTACGGGGAAGATGCGCAGGTCAGGTGGGGTGCGCCGGGGGGCGAGAAGGGGAGTATTCGGGACGTATGCGACCCGTACTCCGATCGAGGGGCGCTCCGTGCGGAACGTGCCCCTTCTGAATTGACTCCCTCTCAACTATGTTCGTGTGTCGACGGGGTGTAGGGGCGATGGCTCGTCGAGACCGCGACGGGCGGCCTCGGGAAGCGGGCAGGTTCCGCGCGCTCCGGGCATTCAATGGCGGGGAGAGTCTCCGGGGGGAGACGTCATTACCGGGGGATCATTCATGCATATTCAGGATTCTCATTGGTCGTCCGCATCCGCCGTCGTATCGGGCGGCGGAGCGGTGATCAGCGCGGCGGCGCACAACGGGCGCGGTGAGATACCGCGCACGACGCCGCTGCGCGTGGACGCACAGCGCAATCTGGAGCACGTACTGCGTGCGGCACGCGAGGTCTTCGGCGAGCTGGGGTACGGCGCGCCGATGGAGGACGTGGCGCGGCGCGCGCGAGTCGGCGTCGGCACGGTGTACCGGCGTTTTCCGAGCAAGGACGTCCTGGTGCGGCGGATAGCCGAGGAGGAGACCTCCCGGCTGACCGACCAGGCGCGTGCGGCGCTCGGGCAGGAGGACGAGCCGTGGTCGGCGCTGTCGCGCTTCCTGCGGACGTCGGTGGCCTCGGGTGCCGGGCGGCTGCTGCCGCCGCAGGTGCTCCGGGTCGGTGTCTCCGACGAGGCCACGGACGGCCCCTCGTTCGACGCGGCGCGGGTGCCGCAGCAGCGGACCCAGCCGGTCGGCGGTGAGCTTCGGCTGGTTCAGAAGGAGGAGGGCACTTCGTCGTCGGTCGCCGAGGACGACGGCACCGGGGCGGCGGCGCTGCTCGAGGTCGTGGGCCAGCTCGTGGAGCGGGCGCGCGCGGCGGGTGAGCTGCGGACCGATGTGTCGGTGTCGGACGTACTGCTGGTGATCGCGACGGCGGCGCCTTCGCTGCCGGACGCGGCCCAGCAGGCGGCGGCCTCGGCGCGACTGCTGGACATCCTGCTGGAGGGACTGCGGTCGCGGCCGGCGTGAGGCATGGGTGCGGGGGGGGGGGGGGGGGCCCCCCCCCCCCCCCCCCCCCCCCCCCCCCAGCGGCGCTCCCCCCCCCCCCCCCCCCCAAACCACCACCCCCCCCCCCCCCCCCCCCCCCCCCCCCCCCCCCACCACCGGATCGTGCAGAGTCTCTCCGGCCCCCGCGCCCACATTCCCGTCCCA
>NZ_JBWKCC010000066.1:0-6776 GCF_056436655.1 Streptomyces sp. NPDC043427
ACAGAGGAAAGAGAGGGGAGGGAGAAAAAAACCGGCGGGGAGTGTTAAAGGAGAGAGGGGAAGACGGGTGGGGGGGGGGTAGGCCCCCCCGCGGGGGGGGGGGCCCCCCCCCCACTGCGTTGAGGAGGGGTAGGTCCGCAAAACGTTTTGCGGACCTACCCCTCCTCAACATCCGCAAGCGCTATCAGCGCAGAGCCTCAGGACAGATACCCATGCTGCTCAGCAGCGCCTGCTGGTGGGGGTGAAGCTGTTCCCACAGGGTGGTCTGTTTGCGCATCCAGCGATGAAGTTCCGGCGTCAACGGCTCGCCTGTAGCGAGGGCGGTGCGGCATTGGTGGTAGTGCCGTTGCCAGATGAAGGCCCAGGGCGGGTTCCACCAGGGATCCAGGGCGGTGAGTTCTTGCAGGGTGTAGGCGGACAGTCGGCCTGAGCGGGCTTTGCGCCGCTGCTGCAACAGCCAGGACCCCAGGGGAAAATTTGCGTGCTCGGTGGGGGTGGAGACGGCGAGGTGGCCGTGTTCGGCGGCGTAGCTGCGGGCGTGAGGGAGCCCCTCACTTGGCGGATAGCGGCGTTGTGCGGTGATGGCCGGTGGTGTGGTGGCGGGTTCGGCGCCGAGCTGGGTCAGGAGCTGTTGCTGGAGGGGGTGGAGGCTGTCCCACAGTCGGGTCTGGGTGGTGATCCAGCGCCGTTCAGCCTGGGCGATGGCGTCACTGGCGGTTGCGGTGCGGGCTCGGTGGTAGGCGCGTTGCCAGGTCAGGGGCCAGGGCGGGTTCCAGTGGGCATCGAGGGTGTTGAGAGCGGCGAGCCGTTCGGCCTCGATACGGCCGCGGGCGGCGCGGTGCCGCTGGCGCATCAGCCAGCCACCCAAGGGAAAGCCGTGGTGGCTGCTCTCTACGGTGATCGCGAGGCTGCCATGCTCGGCGGCGTAGCTGCGAGCGTGTTCCAGCCCGTGATCCACAGGCGTGCGGCGGCCTGCGGTGGCGACCAAGTGGGCGGTGGCGGCGGTGATCCCGATGCCCGCCAGGAGGTTCTGCTGCTCAAGCTGAAGGACATCATGGCGAGCGCACTGACGGCGCAGCCACGCCGCTACCTCATCTGCCTCATCCTCCCGGTCCTCGCCCTGCTGGTGATGGACGGTGGGCGTGCCGGGCAGGGGGAGCCTGCCTGCCCGCCACAGGGCGTGGGCTTGCTGGTAGCGGCGCTGCCAGGAGAAGTGCCAGGGCGGATTCCACCAGGGATCCAGGGCAGCGAGCAACTGCCCCCGCGGCCACGGGCCTGCGCTCGACCGGGCATGACTGCGGTCCTGCATGCGCTGTGAGGCCAGCCACCGGCCCAGGGGGTACCCGTTGTGGACGTAGGCGGAGGCCACTGCCAGGTGCCCGTGTTCTGCGGCGAAGCAACGGGCGCTGGCCAGACCAGCATCCGGCATTGCCCCGGCCGCATCCGCAGCCTGGCCGTCTCCGACGGCGACCTGAGCCTTCTCGCTGTGTTCCGCCAGCACGCCGATCTCTGCCAGCAGACGCCGCTGGTCAGGATGAAGGCTCTGCGGAGCGGCATGTTGCTGTGACAGCCACCGGGCCAGTTCGGCATCGATCTCCGGGAATCCGGCAGACGCATCCAGCCGCTGACCGTTTCCCACGAGTCGGCGGACGTGAGCGTAGGTGCGCTGCCAGGCCAGCGGCCATGGCGCGTTCCACCATGGATCGATGGCATCGATTGCGAGGGACCGCTTCGTGGCGCTCGAGGCGCGGCGTGCTCGGCTGCGCTGGCTGGTGAGCCAGGCTCCCAGCGGATAGCCCTGATACCGCACGCTCTTGCCCGAGACCGCCAGGTGCCCGTGTTCGGCAGCGTAGGCCTTGGCATGTTCCAGTGCCGCCTCGAAGCCGGCTTGCATGCTGGCCCGCCGGGGCCGGGCCGTGCGGGCCACCTCAACGGTGATCCCGATGTCGGCCAGCAGACGCTGCTGTTCGGGATGGAGCGAGTCGTAGTGGCTGCACTGCAGGTATAGCCACTCTCCGTTGAGGACGTGGGTACCGGGGAAACCGGCGGCCGCATCCGGCGGCCCGTGCACTGCAGCGTGATCGCGGGCCCGGTAGTACGAGCGCTGCCACTGCGTCGGCCAGGGCACGTTCCACCACACATCCAAGGCCTCCAGCGCCTCTACACGCTCCTGCGACAGTGCCCAGGCCCTGGTCTTGACGTTGTGCAGCCATTCACCCAGCCGGAAGGAATCCACCATGGTGTCCTTCTGAACAGCAAGGTTGCCGTGTTCATGCAGATACCGGCGCACGTAGGACAGACCGGTAGCGAAGGCCTTATCCGCTTGCAGGCTGTGCCCTCGCCGTCTCTTGGCCCCCACACCGCGCCCAGCAGGCCTGGCCACCTCGGCGAGCTCGTCTGCCACCGGCCGCGGACGATGGGCGGAGGCCACCGCCCACATACCCCTCTCCGCGGCCTGCCCGCCCCGGTGCGCCCGCACGCACTGATGAGCCCATGTGAACAAGGGACCTGACGTCTGCGCCGCGAGTTCCTCCACAAGCCAGGGCCGTCGCAGACAGCGCGCGACCGCCACGGGCAACGACGGCAGATCAGCAAGCCGGAACGGAACACCCCCACGCGCCTCGGCCACCACACGCCTGCGAAAAGCGCCGTCGGCGAGCAACGCGGCAAGCGCCACGGCCTCCGGATACGTCACAGCCTCCCGCGCCACTACCTGCCACGTCGCCCACTCCACCCTGGATTCCCACAGCGCGCGCAGCCGCGCCGGCCACAGCTGCTCGCGCGGCCACATCCGCTGCCACCACGACGCGGTCACCGCCTGAGCCACCTCGAAGGCGCCGGCCGCCGCCGTACCGCGACCCAACAGCTTCCGATGCCGCTTCTGCGCCTGCACCCACAGCTCACCCGCCGGCAGCGCCACCACACAGCCCGCCGTGCCGGGCACCTGCATCAACCACGCGCGGTGCACCCCGCACACACGCTGGCCGGGCTGCAGGTACAAGCGCACGTCCTCTGGACGCCCAGTCCGCCTGACCGTGCATTCGGGGCACGCCGGCCCCCACGGCAGGACCATCTCCGGCGTGTGATGGAACTGCGCCGCCGGGCCTATGGGAAACCGCCGACGCGGCTCTTCTTGAGCCCAGGCTGGCAGTGCCTTGTGCAGGTGGTGGGACGCGACACGGCACAGCACTGCTACGCGATCGCGGGCCTCCTGATTGAGAAAGACCTCGCTGTCCGGCCGCGCTCGGCCCATGACGTTCGACCGCCCACCGGCGTCAGCTACTGCCGGCAGCAGCTCCTTGATCTCCACGCCGTACCGAGCTGCCAACCTGCCCAGGAACGACTGCGTCATCTCGCCGTGTACCGGCGCTACCCGCCATACGCCAGCACCTAGCACCAACAGCTCAGCCTTCCCTCGGCGCTGATCCCTCTCGCCCGTCCGTACGCATAACCCTCCATGGATGCGCCTCGGTTACGGAATGCCGCTCAGCCGGGATCGCTTTACTGCCATCCCACCCGCTGGCATGCGCCTATGCCCAGCGCATGCCGATGCTGGAGAGCTGCGCGATCCGTTCTGGCGACAGCGTCGCCGCGCGCGAGCGCTGATTGCTGATCCATGCCCCCAGGCGGAACTGCAGTTCCCATCCCTCGTCTGCGAGCACGGTCTCCACGTGCTTGCGGGGGACGTTCAGGTGGCCCTCGCGTTCGTAGAACTGCTTGGCGGCTGCCAGGTTGGCGGCCCACTTGTCGGCCTGCGTGCGGCGCGGCTTCGGCTTCTCTTCCTCGGTCGCGGAGGTGATCCCGAGGATGTGCTCGCACATCCACTGCTGCACGGTGGTGAGCTTGTCCCAGCTCAGACGCTGGGCGCGCACCCACCGCCCGAGGTCCTCGGACTGCACGAGTGCCTTGCCCGGTTCGGTTGGCAGTTCGCCGCCCTGCTCGAGGTGAAGCCGGGTGAGGTGGAACGCCCTCTGCCACTCCACCGGCCAGGTGGGGCACCAGGACGGGTCGATCTCCTCCAGCTGCTCGCGCCGGTCATCCGACAGAGCGCCGGCCGACGACCCCACAGGCAGCCCCTCGGTACGCCGCTGTTCGATCTCCGAGGCCTTTCGTGCGGCGGCCCTGGCGTTCTTTAGAAAAGTCCCTACTCGGTAACCCTGGTAGGTGGCGTCCAGCGGCGCCAGCAGGTGCCCGTTTTCGGCGGCCCACCCGCGCGCCGCCGCGAGGCCTTCCTCCCAGGCGACGTCGTAGTGCGACCACACCATGCCGAGCTTCTCCAACTGCTCGATGCGGTCCTCGTTCAGCGTCCCGCGGGCGTAGAAGCGCCTCGCGTCGGCCACCCATTGCCCCAGCGGGAAATTGGCCAGCGAGGCCGGCCACCCTCCAGCCTGAGCCTCCTCACCAGACGGCACGCGGAACGTGAATGGCACCTTCAGATCCCCGGACTCGCGGGCGTAAATGACGGAGGCCTCCACGCCCCGCCTCCAGTGCTCATGCTCCGGGTTGAGGACCCGCAGGTTGATGAACGCGGCCAGCTGCGCCGGGTCACGCGGCGCGCTGAACTTCAGCAGCCGCCGCGCGGGCGCCGACGGACCCCCGGACCGCTCACCCCGACCATTCTGGCCCTGTGCGGCCTTCTGGACGGGCTTGTAGGCGCTCGGGGCCTGCTGCTGCGCCAACTGCTCCACCACCCGGGCGTCGTGCGCCCTGAGCGCCTCCAGCAGCTTCGCCAACCCGCCGAACGCCCGGGAGGTCAGCATGCTGTCGGCCGTCTCGCCCGGCCCGAGCAGGACCGGGACGACCAGGCTGGCCACCTTGCCCTCGCCGGGCTGCATCCGCAGCGCCCGCCCGACGGCCTGGACGAGGTCGGGCATCGAGCCGCGCACGTCAGCCCAGTAGACGGAGTCGCAGTGCTTGGTGTCGACGCCCTCGCCCAGCACCTTCACCGAGCACAGGAAGCACTTCTCCACGACGATGCCGTCCGCGGCGATCCCGGCGGCGAACTCACCCAGCCGACGCCGGCGGTGGAGCGGCTTGTGCTCCCCGCACAGCCAGTCCGCCCAGATCGTCTTCGGGTACAGCTCGGGGTCGGCGGCGTGCAGCTGCGCGGCGACGTGAGGGAGGCCGGCAGCGAACGCCTCGGCTTCCTTGACGACGTGGTGGAAGACCAGCGTGCGCTTGAAGTTCTCCTCCGAGGACGCCTTCAGCAACGCGGTCTGCAGGGCGGCGAGCCGGGCCCCGCGAACCTCGTCTGAACGGCCCTCAGCACCCAGGAGCTGCGCGGCCTGGAGCTGGGTGTCGGTGATGTCCACACACACCACCTGGTACGGCGCGCAGATCCCCCGGTCGATCGCCTCCGACAGCGTCAGCGTGTAGCAGCGGGCACCGAACGGCCCGTCCGGGGCGTCCTCCATCGACGCGACCAGCTCGCCGGGGGCGCCCTCGGAGCCCTCGTCCAGCTGCCACAGCCGGGGCGTGGCCGTCATGTACAGACGGCGCAGGGACGGGATCTTCTGGTTGTTGTGGACGACCGCCCAGGGCTTCCCGATCCGGCCGGAACAGCGGTGGGCTTCGTCCACGATGATCAGGTCCCAACCCGGGAGGCCGGCCTCGTGGGCGCGCTCCAGCGTGCCGAGTCCCAGGCTGGCGTACGTGGCGAACACGGTCACCTTGTCGAACGGCTTCACCCAGGAGACCAGCTCGTCCACGTCCGTGGTGTTGGGGAAGGTCACCTGGTCCCCGCGCAGGGACGACACCCCGATCATCGGGCCCGTGCGACCTCCAGCGCGCCAGGAGGCCTCGGTCTGGGCGAGCAGATCCAGTGAGGGCACGAGGACCAGGACCCGGCCCGCGTGGAGTTCCTCAGCGCTCCGGGTGGCTACGAGGCTCTTGCCGGATCCGGTCGCCATGATCACCTGAGTCCGGAGACCACCCTCCGGCACAAGAGATCTTGCAGGCAATTCGAGGGCACGCAGTACCGCGTCCACGGCTTCTCGCTGGTGGGGGCGGAGTTCCATTGCTGCCATTTCGGTCTGCCTTCTCCTGTAGGCCGGTGGGGATTCCTACGCGGCAGGAAACAGGAAACCTGCACGTAGAAGATGTGCGAGCGGCTGCGGTGAAGCCACCGGGACCGGATCGCCGGGACTGATCTGGCGCCGAGAGGAAGCCTGATCCAAAAGACCCGAACCCTCTCAGTGGTGTTGCTAGCTGAGTCCAGAGTCTATCTCGTGTTTCAAAATGAAGCAGCAACAACCATGAAAATCCCCCGAACGTGGCTCGATCCTGTTAATCTGGCCCTATCGAAGCCGGAAAGAAGCCTGACGGGAGGTCAGTCAATCGTGATTCCAGACCCCGCCTCGGCCCTGGCCTTTCAGGCTTCCATGACCTTCCGTCACCTCTCCCCATGCTCCCTCGATTCGTCCCGCGCCAACTCCTCCCACCGCCTCCCCTCCTTACTGCCGCTGCTTTCCCTCGCAGTTCCCCACCCCCCGTTCCTGTTGCTGCGTCAGGGCCGCGCGTAGCGTCGGCCCGTTGCCCGCACGAAGTGCGGGATAGCGGATGGAGCGAAGCGGAAGCCGCGTCTCGGGCGCAGCCCGGGTTCCGGCCGCCAGGCGGCCGCTGCGCTCCTGGAGCGCAGCGGAGGGAGCGTCAATCCGTGGGCGCAGCCCACGGATTGGGCAGTGAGCGCAGCGAACTGCTGGCGCTCCCGCGGAGCGGGAGCGCAACCACCGCGCGCAGCGCGGTGGTTCGCTTGCTCCGGGCGAAGCCCGGAGGGA
>NZ_JBWKCC010000067.1:0-2678 GCF_056436655.1 Streptomyces sp. NPDC043427
GTTCGGCGGCGTCCTACTCTCCCACAGGGTCCCCCCTGCAGTACCATCGGCGCTGTAAGGCTTAGCTTCCGGGTTCGGAATGTAACCGGGCGTTTCCCTCACGCTATAACCACCGAAACACTATGAAACTGTCAGCCGCACCACGCCGTGACCAGGCATGGGGCTGTTCGTGGTTTCAGAACCAACACAGTGGACGCGAGCAACTGAGGACAAGCCCTCGGCCTATTAGTACCGGTCACCTCCACACGTTACCGTGCTTCCAGATCCGGCCTATCAACCCAGTCGTCTACTGGGAGCCTTACCCCATCAAGTGGGTGGGAATACTCATCTCGAAGCAGGCTTCCCGCTTAGATGCTTTCAGCGGTTATCCCTCCCGAACGTAGCCAACCAGCCATGCCCTTGGCAGAACAACTGGCACACCAGAGGTTCGTCCGTCCCGGTCCTCTCGTACTAGGGACAGCCCTTCTCAATATTCCTGCGCGCGCAGCGGATAGGGACCGAACTGTCTCACGACGTTCTAAACCCAGCTCGCGTACCGCTTTAATGGGCGAACAGCCCAACCCTTGGGACCGACTCCAGCCCCAGGATGCGACGAGCCGACATCGAGGTGCCAAACCATCCCGTCGATATGGACTCTTGGGGAAGATCAGCCTGTTATCCCCGGGGTACCTTTTATCCGTTGAGCGACGGCGCTTCCACAAGCCACCGCCGGATCACTAGTCCCGACTTTCGTCCCTGCTCGACCCGTCGGTCTCACAGTCAAGCTCCCTTGTGCACTTACACTCAACACCTGATTGCCAACCAGGCTGAGGGAACCTTTGGGCGCCTCCGTTACTCTTTAGGAGGCAACCGCCCCAGTTAAACTACCCATCAGACACTGTCCCTGATCCGGATCACGGACCCAGGTTAGACATCCAGCACGACCAGACTGGTATTTCAACGACGACTCCACCCGAACTGGCGTCCGAGTTTCAAAGTCTCCCAGCTATCCTACACAAGCCGAACCGAACACCAATATCAAACTGTAGTAAAGGTCCCGGGGTCTTTCCGTCCTGCTGCGCGAAACGAGCATCTTTACTCGTAGTGCAATTTCACCGGGCCTATGGTTGAGACAGTCGAGAAGTCGTTACGCCATTCGTGCAGGTCGGAACTTACCCGACAAGGAATTTCGCTACCTTAGGATGGTTATAGTTACCACCGCCGTTTACTGGCGCTTAAGTTCTCAGCTTCGCCACCCCGAAGAGTGACTAACCGGTCCCCTTAACGTTCCAGCACCGGGCAGGCGTCAGTCCGTATACATCGCCTTACGGCTTCGCACGGACCTGTGTTTTTAGTAAACAGTCGCTTCTCGCTGGTCTCTGCGGCCACCCCCAGCTCGAGGAGCAAGTCCTCTCACCAAGCGTGGCCCCCCTTCTCCCGAAGTTACGGGGGCATTTTGCCGAGTTCCTTAACCATAGTTCACCCGAACGCCTCGGTATTCTCTACCTGACCACCTGAGTCGGTTTAGGGTACGGGCCGCCATGAAACTCGCTAGAGGCTTTTCTCGACAGCATAGGATCATCCACTTCACCACAATCGGCTCGGCATCAGGTCTCAGCCTTGTGTGCGACGGATTTACCTACCGCACGGCCTACACCCTTACCCCGGGACAACCACCGCCCGGGCTGGACTACCTTCCTGCGTCACCCCATCACTCACCTACTACCAACTTGGGCCACCGGCTCCACCACTTTCCTTTCCCCGAAGGGTCCGGAACGGCTTCACGGGCTTAGCATCACTGGATTCGATGTTTGACGCTTCACAGCGGGTACCGGAATATCAACCGGTTATCCATCGACTACGCCTGTCGGCCTCGCCTTAGGTCCCGACTTACCCTGGGCAGATCAGCTTGACCCAGGAACCCTTAGTCAATCGGCGCACACGTTTCTCACGTGTGTATCGCTACTCATGCCTGCATTCTCACTCGTCAACCGTCCACAACTACCTTCCGGTGCTGCTTCACCCGGCAGACGACGCTCCCCTACCCATCACAGCCGGCGTTGGCCGTACATGCTGCAATGACACGACTTCGGCGGTACGCTTGAGCCCCGCTACATTGTCGGCGCGGAATCACTAGACCAGTGAGCTATTACGCACTCTTTCAAGGGTGGCTGCTTCTAAGCCAACCTCCTGGTTGTCTGTGCGACTCCACATCCTTTCCCACTTAGCGTACGCTTAGGGGCCTTAGTCGATGCTCTGGGCTGTTTCCCTCTCGACCATGGAGCTTATCCCCCACAGTCTCACTGCCGCGCTCTCACTTACCGGCATTCGGAGTTTGGCTAAGGTCAGTAACCCGGTAGGGCCCATCGCCTATCCAGTGCTCTACCTCCGGCAAGAAACACACGACGCTGCACCTAAATGCATTTCGGGGAGAACCAGCTATCACGGAGTTTGATTGGCCTTTCACCCCTAACCACAGGTCATCCCCCAGGTTTTCAACCCTGGTGGGTTCGGTCCTCCACGAAGTCTTACCTCCGCTTCAACCTGCCCATGGCTAGATCACTCCGCTTCGGGTCTTGAGCGTGCTACTGAAACGCCCTATTCGGACTCGCTTTCGCTACGGCTACCCCACTCGGGTTAACCTCGCAACACACCGCAAACTCGCAGGCTCATTCTTCAAAAGGCACGCAGTCACGAGG
>NZ_JBWKCC010000068.1:0-2645 GCF_056436655.1 Streptomyces sp. NPDC043427
CCCCCCCCCCCCCCCCCCCCCCCCCCCCCCCCCCCCCCCCCCCCCCCCCCCCCCCCCCCCCCCCCCCCCCCCCCCCCCCCCCCCCCCCCCAGGCCGCTGCCCGCTGCCCAGACGCCGTTCACCCGACATCGTGGAGGCACGTCCATGGCCAAGCCGGCGACACCCGGGTCACCGAAACAGTTGCTCCGCTACGACCGTTCGCAGTATGCGGCCTATCTGGCCGGGTGCGTGTCCTTCTCCTACGGCGCTTCCTGCTTCATCAAGTCGGACCTGGGCACCGACCCGCTCGACGTCTTCTCGCTGGGTCTGCTCGAACATCTGCCGCTGACCATCGGCATCGCCCAGGCGCTCTTCGCCGCCCTGTGCATCGCCGTCTGGGCTGCCTGGAACCGCCGCCGCCCGGTGATCTCGCCGTTCGTGACCTTCTTCTTCTGCGGCAGCCTCATCGACCTCGCCCGTGCCGCAGACCTCGCCGCGCTGCCCGTGGCCCCCGTCGTCCTGATGCTCCTCGGCAGCCTGCTGTGCGCGTACGGTTCCTCGCTGATCATCCTCGGCGGCATCGGAATCCGGGCCATGGACCTGGTGTCGATCAGCATGACCGAGCACTGGCGCATGCCGTTCTGGGCGGCCAAGTGCAGCACCGAACTGTTCCTCCTCGCGAGCGGATGGCTGCTCGGCGGGCCCGTCGGCATCGGCACGGTCTGTTTCCTCGTCGTGGTCGACCTCCTGGTCCAGCCCCTGATGCGCCTCAACGGAAGCGTGCTCCGTCTGCGCAACGCCGGCATCCCCAGCCTGAGCGTCGCCAAGTCCCCCGCCTGACCTGTCAGTCCGCTCTCCAGCGGGGGACCGTCCGGCAACTGGTGTGCTCAGACCCGGGGTTCACGCTGCGGAAGTACTCCCACCTCCTGCTGCGCGCACACGTCCCAGATGTCCCGGCGGAAGAGACCAAGCGGCCCCGTGACCCGCCAAGGGACCACCTCGACGGCCCCACCTCAGGCGGTGGCGGATCACCCACGACCCTGTGCCTCCTGCGGCGTGGAATCCTCACAGCGACTCGGACGCCACCGCTGGCTCAGGGCTTCGCAGGCATCTCAGTGGCACTGTCCACTATCGGCGCCTGACTTGGTGAGGTGTCCTCCCCCTCACAGATCGTCGGCTCCGGCGACGGCTGGACCGACATCCACGGGAAGGTGGCCAATCGCCAGGGCGACAGCCTCTTCCGGCGTTTCCGCCTCGCCGATCACGCCCTCGTGAAGGAAATCCTGAACCCGATAGGGGCGGCCGTTGTACGCGGGGACGACCGCAACCTCCACCTTGGACGAGTGGCCAGTACAGGCGCTGAAACCCAGTGTCCAGTGGCTGGAGAACGCGGACAGCTGCCGCAGCCTCGGCTCGGCGTGCGCTGCTTCCACGAGCAGGCCGAACTCGGGGAAACCGGGCTCACCAGCTGCCTGTTCCCGCAACAGTTGCCACTGGAGGTCGACGACTGCGGCCGGCCCGCGTTCATGCGCTTTCGCAAGCCCATCCGAGGCCAGGAAGGGGAAGAGCTCGTGCAGTTCGCTCAGGCTCCTGCCTTCCCCCCAGGCCACTGCCGCCAGCACGACGTCCCTGAGGTCTGATGTCGCTCCATGGATGAGTTGGATCCCTCGGCTCCTGCCTTTCAGCAGGAAGAGGCGCGTTTTCGCGGCGAGAACAACGGAGAGCGGTCGGCGGAACGGCACCGGGGGCGGGCTGACCGCCGAGACAGACGTCTCCCAGTCGCCGGGCACCACTCTCACATCTTTGGCCAGCTCTGCTGCCACGCGCTCCAGAGCGGCGGCCAGGCTGCCTGCAGCGGCCAGATCGGGACAGAGGTCAGGATCCACCTCGACAGTGTGACGCCCTGGCCACGAGAAGAAGCGAGTTCTTGGCGTCGGTCTCCGGGGGGACTCCGGGCTGTCACCAGGCCATGTCTCTGCTTGGCTGCCGGCTTGCGGGAGCAGGTGGTCGGCCTGCCAGGGGAGGGGCTCACTCATGCGATGCCACCCGCCTCGAGTCGGTTGTGCCGCCAGCTGAGCGTGTGGCCGCCGGTCTTCGACCGGGACAGCAAGCTTCATGGGGACGTGCAACAGGTATCCACGCATCGGCCCCGGAGGAAATCTGTCATGGGAACAGTAGACTTTGGTGCGTCACGGGGTTATTGTTTTCGTCGTACTCAAGAAGTCGAAGGGGCACGGCAGACACGAACTGCCGTGCAAGCAGGTCAAGCAGGACACGGCCCTGGGAGGGCTGTGAGCAGTACCCGCGGTATCCAGCACTACCACCGAGTAACCGAAGGTAAGGAGCCGAACGCCATCAAGATCGCCCGGGCGAATGAGAAGTCCGCTCGGGTACCGCAGGCCCCGGATTGGAAGGTGGTCCCCGGTCACGCAGTCACGATCTCCGCAACCCCGCCCTCCCAGGCGGAACCTGCGGACGAAGAAGGCCGGCCCAGCCGGTAGATGGTGTTGAAAGCTCGGGGCCCGGGGGGGGGGGGGGGGCCCCGCCCCCCCCCCCCCCCCCCCCCCCAAAAAAGCCCCCCCCCCCCCCCCCCCCCCCCCCCCCCCCCCCAGCCCCCCCCCCCCCCCCCCCCCCCCCCCCCCCCCCCCCCCCCCCCCCCCCCCCCC
>NZ_JBWKCC010000069.1:0-1679 GCF_056436655.1 Streptomyces sp. NPDC043427
GGCGGATCTTCAGCAGATGCCGGTGCAGCCCCAACCGCATGACGTCAATCACCAAAGCCGTCCTCACCCTGGAGCGGCAACGCTGAAGAAGCTCACTACACCGACGCCTTGCGCGCGGTGATCGAGGCCAAGCAGGAAGACCGCCCGCTGCCCAAGGCCCCGGAACCGGCGGCCCGACCGGGCGAGCTGGTGGACCTGATGGCCACGCTGCAGCAGTCCGTCGACAAGGCCCGGGCGGCGCGCGGCGAGACCAGCGAGGCGGACATGCGCGAGGCGCCGGCCAAGCCTGCGAAGAAGGCACCCTCCCGGAAGGCTTCCTCGAGGAACGCCGGACACGCGGGCGATCGGCGAGGTAGGCAGCGCGCTGACCAGCCGTGGTCGGGCTGATGGTCGGGGCTGTGGTCAGGGCGTAGCCGCCGGAGTAGTAGAAGCGGCAGCTCACGCCCGGGCCCGGTGTGCGCGGCTCGCCGGGGCGCGGGTCGTACAGGGCGCGGCCGCCAGGGAACTGCCCGGGTTCGGTGGACAGGGCGACGCCGTCGTCGACTTCCCCGGTCCGCCATCCGTGGATGTCTAGTGCCCCGGCAGGCAACGTTTGCGACGTTCGTCGTCGACCCTGAGCCGACGGTTAGGTGACGCGGCACCGTGCATCGAAGTCGAGCGTTATGGGCGCCGTCCCGTTGCGAACCTGGAACGCCCCGAGCGCCGAATCGGTCGCGCGCTCGGTCTGCGGTCTTGTTCGCATCACGACGACGTCAAAGTGGGTGCGATCCGGGGCGCCGATGAGAAATGGCGCCGACAGTCGTCTGAGTACTGTCCGGTGAACGCTGGGCGCGCCTCAAGGGAGATACAACGGGATGAGACCACTTCGATACTCGATCAACGTCACGCTCGACGGCTGCTGCCATCACGAGGCAGGGCTCCCCCCGGACGAGGAGTCGATGCGCTACTGGACCGCTGAGATGGAGCGAGCCGATGCCCTGCTCTTCGGCCGGGTGACCTACGAGATGATGGAGTCGGCGTGGCGGAAGCCGGCCACGGGCACGTGGCCTGACTGGATGGATGAGTGGCAGATCCCGTTCGCCGAGACCATCGACCGGGCGAAGAAGTACGTCGTGTCGAGCACGCTGAGCGGGGTCGATTGGAATGCCGACCTGGTGCGAGGCGACTTGGAGCAAGCGGTTCAGCGGCTCAAGCAGGAGTCAGGCGAGGGCCTGTGGGTGGGTGGCGTGACGCTCCCCCTGGCGTTGGCAGATCTGGGACTGATCGACGAGTACGAGTTCCTTGTTCAGCCGGTCCTTGCCGGACACGGGCCGACGTTGCTCGCCGGTCTGCGCGAGCGCATCCAGCTCGAGCTCGTGGACCGCCATGAATTCCGGTCGGGGGCGGTAGCCCAGCGATACCGGCCCACGCGAGTTACGGCTTGACGTGATTTGTCCTGGCACGTTGAAGCTCCCTCGTGACGGAACGACGGCTCGGGGTCGCGTTGCCCCGCGCTGGCCGTGCCCCCGAACGGCGGACATGTCGACGGGGGATATCGCCACGAGGTGCCGGTAGCGGACAGGGCAAACGTTGCCTGCCGTGGCACTAGTGTCCTGCGCCAGTAGTTGATCGTTAGTAGTTGCGTGACTTCTGCTGCTGGTGCGTCAGTTCCTCGTCGGGGCCCGAAGCTGGAGCCGTTG
>NZ_JBWKCC010000070.1:0-1460 GCF_056436655.1 Streptomyces sp. NPDC043427
TTGAGACGTCAGACATCTCGATCAACTGCCCGGGGGCCTCGCTCGTTGCGCTTCACGGACCGTCACCCGATCGGTGGCCCGCTCGAAGAAGCTCAATCAACCCTCCCGCAACACAGACCGCATGAACCCCATCGCCCCCATAAGGTCCGGCACGAATATCTATCCAAAACACGGCGATGCCGGATAAAACGCCCTCTAAGAGGGCGTTTATGCAGGTCAGGCCCTTTTCGCGACTCTCGTCCCTGCCCTGCTCTGAGGGCTTTCATCCCGTAGGCGGCGAACGACCTTCTCGGGGGCGGACGCTCGGTCATCCGTCTCGTTCGCTTCCATACCCGGAAGTCCGTCTGGTTTGAAGATGCCACGGAATCGCCTGATGGCCAGCGGAATCCATCCCTCCGGCGTGTACATGATCACGGTGTGCCGTGAGTGAGCGCAAGCCGTACCCCAGCGACCTGTCCGACGCCCGATGGGCCTTGATCGAGCCGACGTTGACGGCCTGGAGAAAGGCCCGGCTCGACCGCAGGCCGACCGGAAAGCCGGCCAAAGTCGAACTCCGCGACGTCTTCAACGCAATCCTCTACGTCAACCGCACGGGAATCCCCTGGAAATACCTCCCGCATGACTTCCCGAGCCACGGCACCGTCTATGCCTACTACGCAGCCTGGCGCGACGAAGGGATCTTCGCCCAGCTCAATTACGACCTGACGGGACTGGCTCGCGTGAAGGAGGGGCGTAAGCCCGAGCCGACCGCCTCCGTGATCGACACCCAGAGCGTGAAGACCTCCAACAATGTGCCCCTGACCAGCCAGGGGACCGATGCGGCCAAGAAGATCGTCGGAAGGAAGCGCGGCATCCTCACCGACACGATCGGCCTCATCCTTGCCGTGACCGTCACCGCCGCCGGCCTGTCGGAGAACGCCCTAGGAGTTCGCCTCCTCGACCAGGCGAAGGAGAAGTACCCGACCATCTCCAAGAGCTGGGTCGACACCGGCTTCAAGAACGCCGTCGTCGAGCACGGCGCCCGCCTCGGAATCGACGTCGAGGTCGTCAACAGAAACCCGGACGCCCGTGGGTTTCACGTTGTGAAAATGCGCTGGGTGGTCGAGCGGAGTATCGGTTGGATCATGATGCACCGTCGTCTCGCCCGCGACTACGAGACCCTCACCACCAGCTCCGAAGCCATGATCCACATCGCCTCGGTCGACAACCTCGCCAGGCGCATAACGGACGAGACCACCCCCACCTGGCGAGGAACTTACTAGGGCATCAAGGCAATCTGCCTACTTCAAACGCCCTCTAAGAAGCCGTATCTCAACCGATCTTGGAACGTGTGGATCGAACAGGGTTCCTGGTCGGGTGATCTTCCGGCGGGACGCGCATGAAGGCAGGGCCTCCTGGTAGCTCGGGGGTGCGACCCCATTCCGAGCGGTTCCCGGAGGCCCTGTTGTCGTTGTTGTACG
>NZ_JBWKCC010000071.1:0-1377 GCF_056436655.1 Streptomyces sp. NPDC043427
CGCTGGAACAGCTCCCACAACTCGTCCGGCACCAGCCGCTCAACGATCCCTGCCACGACCGGCAGCTTACCCAGCCAAATGAGATGACGTCTAAGGCCGTGCGTCCATCCCCGAATACGTGGGAGTCGCTGCCGGTTCGCTGTGGGCGCGCGCCTCCGAAGCGTCGTGGCCGCGACCACGACCGGGCTCCGGGGCAAAGTCTCCGAGGAGAAAGATCTTCCGGGCTTGCCGATGGCCTTGAGGGTCTCGGGGCGTTTGACGGTTTTGCCGACGTCGTAAGAGGGCGTTTTATCCTGTTGTTTCATCCCGGATTGCCGGATTGGGGCGGTTCACGTGCCGGGCCAGCTCGGGGTGGATTCCGCGGCTGGGCGGCGCGTCATGAGGTTGATCATCGCGAGGTGGACCATGGCTTCGGAGCGATGCGGTTTGGCCTCGTAGTCGCGGGCCGGGCGGCGGTGGTTCATCAGCCAGCCCAGGGTGCGTTCCAGGGTCCAGCGGCGAGGCGGGACGGTGAAGCCCTTGAGGGTGGGGTCGCGGCGGACGATGTGCATGTCGATGCCGAGGGTCGCTGCGTGCTCGACGAGGTGCTGGCGGTAGCCGCCGTCGACCCAGGTCTTGCGGACCGTGGGATGCTCGGCGGCCACCTTCTCGATGAGGGCCTGGCCAGCGACGGAGTCCTGCACGCTCGCGGCCGTGACCAGCACGGCGAGCAGCAGGCCGACGGTGTCGACGACGATGCTTCTCTTGCGGCCCACGATCTTCTTGGCCGCGTCTACACCCTGGCCGGCCGCAGGAACATTGGTGGAGGTCTTGATGCTCTGTGAGTCGATGGCGCATGCGCTGGGTTCGGCCTCCCGGCCTCCCTGCCTGCGGACTTGCCGGCGCAGGAGACTGTTGAGCTGATCGAAGACACCCTCCTCCTGCCAGCGGGCGAAGTAGGCGTAGACGGTGTTCCAGTGCGGGTAGTCGTGCGGGAGGTAGCGCCAAGGAATGCCGGTGCGGTTCACATAGAGGATGGCGTCGAGCAGGCTGCGCAGGTCGTGGTCCGGTGGGCGGCCGATGTCCAGTCCGCAGCCGCGGCGTTCGGCCCGCCAGGCAGTCAGGACCGGCTCGACCAACTCCCAGCGGGCATCGGACAGATCGCTCGGGTAACGGCGGCGTTCAGGCACGATCCGGGACTACCCGCAAGGCCCAGGCGCGCGAGCCGGCGCTCGAAGCACACGGCGCGTAATCCGGCGCCTTGGGATGAAACAGGAGCAGCCAGACCAAGACGCCCGTTCAATGAGCCTCTTCAGCGTTGCCGCTCCAGGGTGAGAATGGCTTTGGCGATTGACGTCATGCGGTTGGGGCTGCAGCGGGACCTGCGGAAGATCCGCC
>NZ_JBWKCC010000072.1:0-1231 GCF_056436655.1 Streptomyces sp. NPDC043427
GGCAGATACCGGCTCCACTCGATGCTGCCGCCCTGCACGTGGAAACGGGCCAGCCCCGTCGCCAGGGTCACCGATTCCGGCTGGCCGCGGCGCAGCAGCGGCACGAACACCGCCGCGGCGTCCTCAGGCAGACACTCCGCTCCCACGGCACTGAGCGCAGCGTCCGGCCCGACCTCCACGAACCTCGTCACACCCTGCGCATGCAGATACCCCACCGCATCGGCAAAACGCACCGTGTCCCGGACATTACGCACCCAGTAATCCACACCCACCGGCGCCGCACCCGTCTCCACGGTGGACACGAACGGAATACGCGGCTCAGCGAAAACAACACCCGCAATCGCAGCACGGAAACGATCCAGCACCGGCTCCACCAACGGCGAATGAAAGGCATGACTGACCCGCAGCCGCGAGCTGCGCCAGCCCCGCTCCCCCACCCGCTCCGCCACGACGTCCACCGCCGACTCCGCACCCGAAACCACCACCGAACGCGGCCCGTTCACCGCCGCGATCCCCACCTCACCCGACAGGACCCCGGCAACCTCCGCCTCCGCGGCGTTCACCGCGAGCATCGCCCCACCCGCCGGCAACTCCTGCATCAACCCCGCCCGCGCGCACACCAACCTGACCGCATCCTCCAGCGACAACACCCCCGCCACATGCGCCGCCGCCACCTCCCCCACCGAATGCCCCACAACAAAATCCGCCACCACACCGAACGACTCAAGCAACCGGAACAACGACACCTCGAAAGCGAACAGACCACACTGCGCGAACACCGTCTGATCCAGCCGCTCACCACCATCCAGAACCACCGCACGCACCGGACGGCCCAGCACCGATTCCAGCCGCCCGCAGATGTCATCGAACGACTCCGCGAACACCGGATACCGCTCCACCAACTCCCGCCCCATCCCCGACCACTGCGACCCCTGACCGGAAAACACAAACCCCGTCAACCCACCCCGCCCCGCCACCCCACGAATCGCTCCGGGCGCCCCCTGCGCCAACGCCGCAAGCCCCTCCAGCAACTCACCCCGCCCACCAGCCACCACCGCACCCCGATGCTCCAAAGCAGCACGAGACGTGGCACTCGCGAACGCCAGCCGAGACACCGTCAGTTCCGGGTCAGCCGCGACGAACTCACACAACCGGGCGGCCTGGGCACGCAGCGCGTCGGCGCTACGACCGGAGAGCACCACCGGCACCGGCAACGAGAGCACCGGCTCCG
>NZ_JBWKCC010000073.1:0-1160 GCF_056436655.1 Streptomyces sp. NPDC043427
CTAGTGTCCTGCGCCAGTAGTTGATCGTTAGTAGTTGCGTGACTTCTGCTGCTGGTGCGTCAGTTCCTCGTCGGGGCCCGAAGCTGGAGCCGTTGCTGTTGTCTGATGACGAGCGGGCGGTGTTGGAGCGGTGGACGCGGCGGGCGTCGTCGGCCCAGGCACTGTCCCTGCGCGCGCGGATCGTGCTGGCGTGCGCGGGTCCGGAGGTGCCACCGATCGTCGTGGTCGCACGCGAACTGCGGGTGGCCGCCGACACCGTCCGCAAGTGGCGGCGCCGGTTCCTGGCGGAGCGGCTGGATGGCCTGGTCGACGAGCCCCGGCCGGGCCGGCCGCCCACCATCAGCGTGGATCAGGTGGAAGCAGTCGTGGTCACGACGCTGGAGGAGATCCCGAAGAACGCCACCCACTGGTCGCGGAAGTCGATGGCGGAACACAGCGGCCTGTCGAAGTCCACCGTCGGCCGGATCTGGCGTAGGTTCCAGCTCAAGCCGCACCTGACCGACACCTTCAAGTTGTCGACGGACCCGCTGTTCGTTGAGAAGGTCTACGATGTCGTCGGGCTGTACTTCAACCCGCCCGAGGGCGCGGTGGTGCTGTCGGTGGACGAGAAGTCGCAGATCCAGGCCCTGGACCGGTCCCAGCCGGTGCTGCCGATAATGCCGGGCATGCCCGAACGTCGCACCCATGACTACGTCCGCAACGGGCTGACTACGTTGTTCGCCGCGTTCGACGTCGCCACCGGCGAGGTCATCAGTGCTCTGCACCGCCGGCACCGGGCAGCGGAGTTCAAGAGGTTCCTGATCCGGATCGACAAGGAAGTGCCCGCGCACCTGGCGGTCCACCTGATCTGCGACAACTACGGCACCCACAAGACCCCGGCGATCAAAACGTGGCTGGCCAAGCACCCACGCTTCCACATGCACTTCACCCCGACCGGCTCCTCCTGGATCAACCAGGTCGAGCGGTGGTTCGGCTTCCTGGCCGACCAGAAGATCCGCCGCGGCGCCCACAAAAACGTGCAGGCCCTCGAAGCCGACATCCGCGCGTGGGTCAAGGACTGGAACGAGGACCCCAAGCCGTTCATCTGGACCAAGACCGCCGAAGAGATCCTCGATTCCCTCGCCCGCTTCTGCCAACGGATCTCTGGCGCAGGACACTAG
>NZ_JBWKCC010000074.1:0-1076 GCF_056436655.1 Streptomyces sp. NPDC043427
GCTACGAACGCAAGGCCGACCACTTCCTCGCCTTCACCAGCATCGCCTGCACCCTGATCTGCTACCGCAGACTCACCAAATGAGATGACGTCTTAGGGCTTGCCGGTAATCAAGTCGTGGCTTCCAGCTCCGGGGATCGTTGTTCTGGTATGGGGAGACCGGAGGGGATCGAGGCCGTCCTGGCTGCGAAGTTCCAGGCGTTGTTGCCGCATCTGGACGAGCGTCAGCGCCGGCTGGCCATAGGGGCGGAAGCGCGGTCGCTGGGGCATGGCGGGATCAGGCTCGTCGCCCGTGCGGCCGGGGTCCGGGAGGGGACGGTCTCACGTGGGGTTGCTGAATTGGAGGCCGACCAGGGCCCGTTGGGGCGAGTCCGCCGAGCAGGCGGAGGCAGGAAGAAGGCGACCGAGGTCGACCCGGGGCTGCGGCCCGCGCTGCTGGCGTTGGTCGAGCCCGACGAACGGGGCGACCCGATGTCGCCGCTGCGCTGGACGACGAAGTCGACCCGGAAGCTGGCAGCAGAGCTGACCCAGCAGGGCCACCGGGTCTCCGCCGACACGGTCGCCGGTCTGCTGCGGGAGGCAGGCTTCAGCCTGCAGGCCAACGCCAAGACCATCGAAGGCGCCCAGCACCCGGACCGGGATGCCCAGTTCCGCTATCTCAACGAGCAGGCACGCGATCACAGGGACGCGGGAGACCCGGTGATCAGTGTGGACACCAAGAAGAAGGAGTTGATCGGCGACTACAAGAACGCGAACAAGACAGCGGGGAACTCCCGTACTATCCAGACGTCGAACGCGTAGTGCAGGAACAGGTTCGCCAAAACGGGAGAAACCGGCGCCCCTTGTGGCGTCCCGCACGCCCGTTCCAGCAGGGTGCCGTCGGGCATCTTGAGCGGGACAGCAAGCCACCGCCGCACATATAACTTCACCCAAACGGCGTCGGTGTGCGCTTCCACCGCCTTGACCAGGAGGTCCCAGGGCACACTGAGCCTTTTCAGGCTGACCACTGAAGGGGGACGCCAGTGAAGTGGGGCGGGGGCCGCAACGCACGAGGCTCCCGTGCCGTTGGGGGAGGTG